>NZ_JQNI01000002.1:1755000-1930000 GCF_000745175.1 Deinococcus sp. YIM 77859 | reverse complement strand
CGGTCAGCCCCGAGACGGGAACCCTCAGGCCAGCTACGCCCTCTATGACAGCGTGCGCGGTTCCTTCGAAGTGGTTCGGGTGCCCTATGATGTGGCACGCACCCAGGAGGCGATCCTCGCCGCCGGGTTGCCGCCGGTGCTGGCCGCGCGGCTCGCCATTGGAAAGTGAAGGGGCCAGGCCCGCTTCCCGCCGTTCTTTCTCCATGACCCTTCCCTCCACCACGCTCCTCCACGGCCCACTGCTCGAACAGACGAGCGGCTTTCGCGGCAATGCCCTGCTGCTGACCGGCCCGGCGCGCGTCGGCAAGCGGGACGTGGCGCTGGCGGTGGCCGCGCAGCACAACTGCACGGGCACGCGCGGGATGTACGGCGAAGCCTGCGGCCATTGCCCGTCCTGCCGCGCCTTGGCGGCGGGAAGCCATCCTGACCTGCTCATCGTCGAGCCGCGGACGATCACCGCGACGGGCAAGGCCGCGCGGCGCAAGGTGATTCCCATCGGTGCCATCCTGGAAGGGCGCGACAAGAACCGCGAGTACGAGAGGCACGTTTTCGAGTTCCTGGAACTCCGGCCCACCTTCTCCCGCCGCGTGGTGGTGGTGGACGGCGCGGAGCACCTGGGGCAGGAGGCCGGAAACGCCCTGCTGAAGCTGGTGGAGGAGCCCCCGCACGGCGCCCTGTTTATCTTCCTGGCCGAGGACCGCCGTTCGGTCCTGCCCACCATTCAAAGCCGCAGCGTCTGCCTGAGCGTCACACCTGCGCCCGACCGGGCCATCGAACGGACCCTGGCCCTCTTCGGCGAAGCCCCCGACCCGGAGCTGATCGCCTTTGCCGCTGGACGGGCCGGCGTGCTCGCCGCACGAGAAGCGGTGCGAGCAGCGCTGACCGACGCCGCCGAGTTGACGGCCGCCGCCGAGCGGAGCCTGCTCAGCGCCCTGGAGGCCGCCGAGGCCCTAGAAAAACGCTGGGACGCCGCCTGGCACCCCGAGGCCCTGCGTTTCGCCTGGCGCACGCGCCCTTCCCAGGAACGCGCGCGGGCCGACGCCGCCCTTGAAGCCCTGCAAGCCGCTCTGGAAGCCTATGCGAGCCCCAGCCTGAGCTTTCAGGTGTTCGCCCTGAACCTGCGAGCAGCCTTTGGGGAGGGGTAAGCAGGGGGATTCAGCCGGTCTCCTTTCCGCTCTACACTCCCGCCATGACCAAGGCGCGAGAACATGGCTCTGCCCGGATATGGACCCTGCCGACCGGGGCGATTCAGGAAAACGCGGTGCTGGTGGCCGCCCCGAACGGCGAAGGCTTCCTGATCGACCCCGGCGACGACGCCGAAGCGCTGCTGGCCCTGGTGCAGCAGGCGGGGGTGACCGTGCGGGCGATTCTCCTCACCCACGGCCACTTCGATCACATCGGGGCCGTTCAGCCCACTCGGGAGGCGTTGGGCGTGCCGGTGTACCTGCATCCAGCAGACCTGCCGCTCTACCGTCTGGGTGCGGCGGCGGCGGCGCGTTGGAACCTGCCCTTCACGCAGCCTGCCGACCCGGACGGAACAATCGCGCAGGGCCAGGTCTTTTCCGCTGGAAAGCTGCGTCTGACCGCGCGGGAACTGCCGGGGCACTCGCCGGGGCATGTGGTGTTCGTGGCCGAGACGGAACAACTGCCGGGGTTTGTGGTGGCGGGCGACACGCTCTTTCAGGGCAGCATCGGGCGCACGGACCTGCCCGGCGGGAACCACCCGCAGCTGATCGAGGGGATCCGGCGCGAGCTGCTGAGCCTGCCGGACGAGACGGTCATCTACCCGGGCCACGGCGCGGCCACCACCGTGGGGGCTGAGCGGCGCAGGAATCTTTTCCTGCGGTAACCACGCGGGTTTACCCTAAACGCATGACGTACGCGGAGGTGGCTTGATGCCTGGAAGCGGCGGCGGAGCGGGGGCCGTGCTGGACCAGACCCTGACAGAGCTCAGTTACAGCACCAATACCGCCAACGCCCTGATTCACCTCTACCGCGCGGAGGTCGGCAAGATGACGGCCTACCGCCAGCGCCTCGACATGACGACCAACTGGTCGGTGGTCACCACAGCAGGTCTAGCGAGTTTCGCGCTGGGGGATCCGAACAACAGCCACGCCACCTTCCTGTTTGCCATGTTCATGAACTACTTCTTCCTGCGGCTGGAAGCCCGGCGGTTCCGCATCTACGAGGTGGCACACCACCGGGTGCGGATCATGGAGCGCTTCTTCTTTCCAGCGATGCTGGGCGATAGGGTGGATGCCAACTGGCACCAGCTTCTGCTGGCCGAACTCGCCAAGCCGCGCAGTCCCATGAGCCGCGCGGACGCGCTGGGATGGCGACTGAACCGCAACTACCTGTGGATCTACGCGGCGGTTCTCCTCGCGTGGTTTGCCAAGCTCGACCTGGCTCAACCCAAGGGGTGGATCCTGGAATTTCCCGAGGCCTTTGCCCTGGCGGACATCGGCAACTTTCCCGGCTGGCTGGTCTTTTTAGGAGTCTTTGTGTTCTACGGGTATCTGGTGACGCTGGCGGTGCGGGCGGCGCGAGCTTACCCGCTGGAAGAGGGGTAGGCGAGTGTGAGGGCGCTGGCCTCTGCGCGCACCCTGCGCTCCCGCCACGCCTGCACGCCCACCAGCAACAGCACCTGGGCAGGCAGACTCCACAGGTATACGCGTGGCCGCCCCCCCAGCAGACAGGCACCCAGCACCAGCAGCTGGGTGCTGAGGCCGAGGTTGACGGCCACCGCATTCACCGCGCGGGGGGTATAGGCGCGGCGATCGGCGGGAGTCGGCGCTCCGCCCGTCACCGCCCGCAACCGCTCCTCAAAGAGGGCATTCAGCAGCCGTTCCTGCGGGGCGAAGTAGAGGGCATAGACCAGCTTCAAGGCGGCAAGCACTCGGGGGTTGTCTCCCCCTTGGGCGGGAGGCTCGCGAAAGACTTCGCCCCGCGCCGCGCGGTGGTCGCGTTCCCAGAGGTAATCCACCGTGAGGATCAGGCTTTGGAGCAGGGTGAGCGGCACGCCCCAGCGCCCAGCGAGGCCCACCAACACGGCGGCGTTGACCACAACGTCCATCTCTGAGTCAAGGTAGCGGCCCGTCTCGGTGGTCTGCTTGGTGGCCCGGGCCAGTTGCCCGTCGAGGTTATCGAGCAGCGTCTTGACCTGCAGCAGCAGGCCGGGCGTCACGCGGTGGCCGCGCCGCAGCAGCACCCCGGCCAGCACACCCAGGGCGGTGTGGGTCAAGACGACGGATGGCGGACTCACCCGGCGGCGGGCCAGGGGAGGCACCAGACGCTCCGCCAGGGGCCGAAAGAGGCTCTCGGCGGCCCACTCGCGGGCAGGGCGGGCCTTGCCGTGGGTCATGACCGCGCTCTAGCGCCGCCCCCCGCGCGGCGGCGCTTTGCGAACGCCCGCGTAACGGTGGCGTTCCCGGCGGCGCTCGGCGCGGGTCTGCGCGCGGCTTTTTCCCCGCGTCTGGTCCGCCAGGCGGCGCGGCACAAAGGAATCCACCGTCAGGAAGCGAAAGAGTGGGAGATACAGCAGCAGCACAAAGATCAGCGTGCCCCACCAGGTATCGAGGTAAGGCCCCAATCCGGCAAGGCGCAACAGCCCCGAAAGCAGGGTGGCCAGCACGGTAAACACCAGCACCCGGAGCAGGAGACGGCCCAGTTTTCGGCCCGTGAAGCCCGGCTCGGGGTCGGGCGTCATCAGCCAGCGCCAGAGCTTCAAGCGTCCTCCCCGGCGGGGCGGGCCGTGGCCCCCAGGGTCAGGCGGTCACGGAAGGCTTTGAGCTCTGGCCACTCCGTCTGCCCCGCGTCCACATCGATCACCAGGGCAGGCTTGTGGGTCAGCGCGGCAAGCCGCGTGAGGGCAGCGCGGTGCGCCCCGTCACGGGCGGGCGCGGCAAACAGGACCCCCCGCACCGCACTCTTGCTGTCCAGCAGCTTCAGCGCCCCGAACAGCGCCTTTTCGCCCGCCGGGGCCGCTTCTGCCCGCTCCAGCCTGGCCCCGCGCGCCGCCACCTGCGCGGCAGGCAGGTCAGAAGCGTAGACGCCATGCAGACCCAAAGCCTCCAGCGCGGCCCGCAGGCCAGCGCTGAGGTCCGAATCAGCGAGCAGCGCGCGCGGCCCGATCACCGCCACCGTCACCCGCGAGGCACGGCTCAGGGGGGGCATCTCCTCGCGCTTTTCGGCCGCCAGGGGCTTGACGCGCTCCAGGGCCAGCCGTACCCGACCGGGATTGCGGGTCAGCCGCTGCCCCAGCTCCGCAGCTGCCTTGGCCATCGCCTCCCCGCCGTCGGGAACCGCGATCAGCGGCGGCAGGCTGCTGATGCGCCGGGGTAACAACTCCGTGAGGGCTTCGCCCCAGGCGTCATCCGCCACCGGCAGAGTCTGCGGAATCAGCACCGCGTCTGTCCGCGCAAGTTCTAGCACGCGCCCAAGCGCGAGCTGCACCTGCACGGGCTCCCCCGGCAGGCTCGCTTTGCCCAGCGCCAGGGCCTCTGCGGCAGGCAGCGCGGGCTGCACCACCTCCACCCCGAGTTCCTTGAGGAAAGCTGCCCAGTACTGCCCGTACCGTGCGCCCAGCGAATCCAGCAGACCGACCTTCATCGGGGGCAGTCTACAGGGCCAGGGACACCCCATGCGGCCCGGTGGGCGGTCCATCTCCCCCTTTCCTTTGGAGCGCAGGGCTGAACACGGTGCATCTCTTCAGGCCGTCCTCTGCGGCAAAGACGGCCGCCGGACACGCCGCCCGCTCGTGCGCGACGCCCTATCCTGCCCGCATGACTGCTGTGCTCCCCGAATCCCTTCGCCGCGTGCTCCCCGCTGCCCGTTGGGAGGCGGTGACCACAGGAAGAAGCGGCGCGGAGGTATGGCGCTCGCAGAGATACGTGGTCAAGGTGCAGGCGCGCGGCGGCCTGCCGGTGAGCACCCTCCTGCAGGAGCGCGAGCGGCTGCGCTGGCTGTGGAGAAGGGTGCCGGTACCGGCCGTGGTCGGGTACGAGGTGACCCCCACGCACGAGTACCTCGCCCTGTCGCGCCTGCCCGGCATTCCCATGAGCCACCCGGACGCAGCGCTCCACCCCGAGCGCGTCACGGACCTGTTGGCCCGCGCCCTGCGCGAGCTGCATGCCCTCCCAGTGCGTGAGTGCCCCTTCAACATGTCGCTCCCCGTCACCCTGCGCCTGGCCCGCGAGCGCGTGCAGGCCGGGGTGGTGGACGAGAGCGATTTCGACGAGGAACGGCAGGGCCGCAGCGCCGCCGAGCTCCTCAGCGAACTCATCCGCACCCGTCCCGAGACGGAAGACATCGTCGTCACGCACGGCGACGCTTGCCTGCCGAACGTGCTGCTGAACGGTGAGTACGTGGAGGGCTTCGTGGATGTGGGCCGTGCGGGCCTGGCGGACCGGCACGCCGACCTCGCGCTCGCCTGGCGCAGCCTGCGGCACAACCTGGGACCGGAGCACGCCGAGCGGTTCCTCGACCTCTACGGGCGCGCGCTGGTGGACGAACGCAAGCTGGCCTACTACCGCCTGCTGGATGAGCTGTTCTGAGGCGGGCGCCGCCAAGGGAAGACGCTCTCGCCTCAGAGGGCTTTTGCCGTCAGTGACGGACGAACAGGGGGTACAGCAGCTTCCGCACGCCCGAGCTGGGCGCGGCACCCCGCCACAGCCGCTCGCGGGCCGCGACCGCGTGCAGTTCCTCCAACCTCCACTGGGCGCTGTCGTGCTGGACGTCGTACTGGTGCTGCATGGTCTTCCCCCTCCTGACAGCCTTCAGGAAAGCCTGGCTAGGCGTCTCCTGCGGAAGCGGCGAGCCGTCTGCCCCCTGCCCTCACGGTAGGGGGCGGAGAGAGGCGGGCGCGTCGTGCGAATGACGCAGGTGGGGTAAGCGACCTGGACAGGGTGAGCTTCCTCGGCGTGCTCTACTTTTTCCGTGCGCGCCCTTGCCCCGCTCGTGACCCGCCACCCGCACCTGGTGCTGCTGCTGTGGGCACTGCTGGCCCTGCTGAGCGCCTCCCCGGCGTCGCTCGCGCCGGGACGCCTCAGCGCCAACCCCGGGGATCTGAAGCGTGCCGAGAGCACCCGCGTCACCACCCTGCTGCGCGAACGCTTCGGGGAAACGGACACGAACACCGCCCTGCTGGTCACCCGACATCACCCGCCCCTCACCACAGCGGAGGGCCAGGCCACCTACGACCGCTTCATCGCCGGGCTGGAGACCGTGCCGGGCGTGACCCGTGTGCTGCGGGCCGGGGCACAGGGTGTGGTGCCCACCGTGAGTGAGGACGGCACCCTGGCCCTGACGGTGGCGCAGATTCCGCTGCTGGAGGGGGCCACACCGACCCTCGCCCGCGTGCGGGCCTACGCCGCTGCGGCGAAGTCTCCGGCACTTGACGTACGGGTGACGGGCGGGCAGGCCATCGCGGACGACTTCACCGCCTTGGCCGAGAGCGACACCAAACGCAGCGAGTTCGCCGCGCTGCCCCTCACCGGCCTGGTGCTGCTGGGCGTCTTCGGGGCGCTCGTCGCCACGGGACTGCCCCTCGTGGTGGGCGTGCTGAGCATCACCGTGGCGATGGCGGGCCTGTACGGCCTGACCCGGGTGACCGAGGTGAGCACCTTTGCACAGAGCGTGATCACCATGCTCGGCCTGGGGGCGGGGATCGACTACGCCCTGCTGATGGTCAACCGCTTTCGCGAGGAGCTGCGCCGCGACGGGAACGCGCGGGCGGCGGCGGCACGGACCGTCCTCACCGCGGGCCGCAGCGTGCTCCTGAGTGGCCTGACGGTGGCCATTGCGATGGCCTCCCTGGTGCTTCCACCCATCGCCTTTGTGCGCTCGATGGGCCTGGGCGGGGTGCTGACCGTGCTGCTCACCGTGCTGGCCAGCATCACGGCGCTGCCCGCACTGCTGGCCCTGCTGGGCGAACGGGTGAACAGTCCCCGCCTGCTGAGCCTCACCTGGAGTCAAAACGCGCAGGCCTCCGCCGCCTGGACCGCCTTCGCTCGGCGGGTCACGGCGCGGCCCGGCTTGGCCGCCCTCCTGGGCACCCTCTTCCTGCTGGGGCTGGCCCTTCCCGCTCGGCAGATGCAGACGGGGTACGCGGGTGCCTGGGGGCTCACGCCGGGGGTGGAGAGCCGGGACGCCCTCACCGACGTGCGCCGCCTGGGCGCAGGAGGCCTCCTGAGCCAGTTCGAGGTGATTCTCGACCTGGAGGGGAAGCGGTATGGGCCAGAGGACCGCGCCCGCTTTCAGCAGGTCGTGGGTGAGCTGCGCGCGCTGCCCGGAGTGCAGACGGTCATCAGCCCCTTTCTGACCCCGGCGGACCTGCGCGGCGAGCTGGGCGCCGGGGGAACAGACGCGCTCGCGGCCCTGAACCTGCTCACCCGGCGCTCCTTCAGCGCAGACCGCACCCTGCTGCGGGTGACCGTTGTGCCGAATACGCCCCTGCGCGCGGACGAGATCGACCCTTTCGAGACACGGCTGCGCGCGGCGCTGGCGGGCTCGGGCTTCCGTTTCCTGCTGGGTGGGGCCCCCGTAGGCGAGCGCGAGTTCAGCCGTGCCCTCACGAACGCGCTGCCCCCCGCTGTTCTGACGGTCTTTGCGGCAACCTTCCTGCTGCTGATGGTCGCCTTTCGCAGCCTGCTGGTGCCCCTCAAGAGCATCGTGATGAACGCCCTGACGGTGGGTGCAGCCTACGGCGTGGTGACCCTGGTGGTGCAGGGGGGCTTTCTGGCCGGGCCGCTGGGTATTCCGCAGGACGTGGGCGTGCTCGACGCTAGCCTGCCCCTGATCCTCTTCGCGGTGATGTTTGGCCTCAGCATGGACTACGAGATTTTCCTGCTCTCGCGCGTGCACGAGGAGGTCTTGCAGGGCCATCCCAACGACGAGGCGGTCGTGCGGGCCGTCGGGCGCACCGCCCGCATCATCACGTCGGCGGCGCTGATCATGTTTATCGTCTTCTGTGCCTTTATGGCCGGCCGCGTCGTCGCCAACAAGAGCATCGGTCTGGGCCTGGCGGTCGCCGTCGCCCTGGACGCCACCCTCGTTCGCCTGGTGCTCGTGCCCGCCTTTCTCAAACTGGCTGGAAAGTGGAACTGGTGGCTCCCGGTCTGGCTTGACCGCCTCCTGCCGTCCGTGCGCGTAGAGCACTAGGGATCGGGCCTGCCCCGGAAAGACAGGGGTAAGAAAAGGAGGCTTAAGTTGAAGGAGGCCCATCAGAAGATCAGAACCACTCCCCGGAGGCGCGATGCTGACCGTAAACCTTCACCTGTGTAACGGCGACGTGGTGACCCTCGACATGACCCCCACCCAACGCGACCGCCTCAGCCGTACCCTCAACCAGGCCGCCCTTCCGACCACACCCTTCGAGATCGCGGTGAACGGCTGCAACCTGGCGATTCCCTGGCGCTCGATCAGCTATCTCTCCACTCGGCCAGCCTCCCCAGCTCAGCCGGCCGCAGGCTAGCGCACAACCCCCTCGGGGCCTGAGACACCAGGGCTTAACACTCCCGCTTCACCACGGTTCCCCCCGTCTCCACCGGGAGATCCAGAATTCGCCCCGTCAACCCGTTGCGGCGCATGACACCCCGAAGGTAGGTGTGCAGGCGCGCCGTATCCTCACGGGTGTCATGAAAGCACAGCACGGTTGGTCCTGCGCCGCTCAGCGCGGCTCCCAGGGCACCATGACCAGTGGCTTCCTCCAGAATGTCACTCAGGCCGGGCACCAGCGGCGCGCGCCAGATCTGGTGCAGGTAGTCCTGCATCGCGTGCCGCAGCAGGTCCAAGCGGCCCTGACTGAGGGCAGCGGCGAGCAGCGCGGCGTGTGAAAGGGCGTGGACGGCGTCGGCCCGGCTGTATTCCTGAGGCAGCACGGCACGGGCTTTGCTGGTGCTGAGCTCAAAGTCAGGAATCAGGACGGTGACGCCAAGGTGTGCGGGCGGGTCAAGGCGGACGTAGTGCGTGCCCAACTTGTCCAGCGTGGCGACCACGATCCCGCCCAAAAGGGCCGGGGCGACGTTGTCTGGGTGCCCCTCTTCCCGCGCGGCCACGTCCAGTACCTCCGCCTCGCTCAGGGGTCGTCCCAGCAGCTCATTGCCGGCGACGATCCCCGCGACGAGCGCCGCCGCACTCGACCCCAGCCCGCGCGCGAGCGGCACCTCGGTCGTGATCTCCACGCGGGCGGGAGGCAGGGGCTGACCGGCCCGTTTTGCGGCGAGCGTCATCGCTCGGTACACGTAGTTGCGCTCGTCGGCCGGTGTACCCGCCAGCTCCGAGCCCAGCGGGACGATCTCCGTTCCCGCCTGCGGCGTGATCCGCAGGGTCGTCCAGAGGGGCAGGCTTAGGCCCAGGCTGTCAAACCCCGGTCCCAGATTGGCGCTGGAGGCGGGAGTACGGACCGTCAAGGTCATGCGTGAGCCTCCGCGCGGCTGGAGCCCAGGCGCCGGAAGGGCTGTGCGCTGGCGACCCGTCTCCTCATGCCGCTCGCCGTCACAACACGCTCTCCAACACCCGCTCCA
Organism: Deinococcus sp. YIM 77859; assembly: GCF_000745175.1. Classification (NCBI taxonomy): domain Bacteria; kingdom Thermotogati; phylum Deinococcota; class Deinococci; order Deinococcales; family Deinococcaceae; genus Deinococcus; species Deinococcus sp. YIM 77859. The sequence goes on along the minus strand of NZ_JQNI01000002.1, from coordinate 1,920,479 downwards.
TGCTCGCCTCCACCGCCGCCGGGGCCTCTACGGCGTGCAGGGCCGCGTTGGGATCCTTGAGGCCGTTGCCGGTGAGGACGGCCACCACCGTTTGGCCCGGCGTGAGCCTCCCCGCCGCGTGCAGTTTCAGCAGCCCGGCGACCGGCGTGGCGCTGGCAGGCTCGCAAAACACGCCCTCCTGCGCAATCAGGTTGTAGGCGTGCATGATCTCGTCGTCGGAGGCCAGGTCAAAGAGGCCACCCGACTCGCGCACAGCAGCGCGGGCGAGGTCGGCGCTGGCCGGATTGCCGATGCGGATGGCCGTGGCGATGGTTTGCGGCTCGTCCACGATGGCGTTGCGGACCAAGGGCGCCGCGCCTTCCGCCTGAAAGCCCCACAGGCGGGGCAGGGTGCTGCTCCGGCCCGCCTCGGAGTACTCACGAAAGCCCATCCAGTACGCGCTGATGTTTCCGGCGTTGCCCACCGGAATGGCGAGGATGTCGGGCGCGCGCCCCAGATCGTCGACGATCTCAAAGGCTCCGGTCTTCTGTCCCTGGAGGCGATAGGGATTGACCGAGTTCACCAGCGCGATGGGGTGCTTGGCGCTGATCTGCCGCACCAACCGCAGGGCCGCGTCAAAGTTCCCGTTGATCGCCACGACGCGCGCGCCGTAGGCCATCGCCTGCGCGAGCTTGCCCAGGGCGATCTTCCCATCGGGAATCAAGACGATGCACTTCAGGCCCGCGCGGGCGGCGTAGGCGGCGGCGGCGGCGCTGGTGTTGCCGGTGCTGGCGCAGATGATGGTGTCTGCCCCGTCCTCCACCGCCTTGGCGACCGCCATCACCATGCCGCGGTCTTTAAAGCTCCCCGTGGGGTTGAGGCCCTCGTACTTCAGATACAGGTCGACGCCCAGCCGCTCGCTCAGCCGCGGCGCGGAAATCAGCGGCGTGCTGCCCTCGTGCAGGCTGAGGGGGGGCGTGCGGTCGGTCACGGGCAGGTACTCGCGGTAGCGTTCAATCAGTCCGGGCATGCGGGGTTCCTCCGCGGCCCCTCAGTCCCGAGCAGGCTGGGCCTGGAGACGGGGCCGGTCCGGCTCATCCTACCGGCCTCCCCCGCCGCCGCCGCCGGGGAGGTAAGACAGGCTGCGCCCGCTGCCCAGCCGTCAGCCGTTGATCAGACATGAGAAGAGAGCGGCCCGTTTCTAGAGCGGGAATTGAAGCCGAATTCGCGGGACATCCATCCCGTCTTGGTTCACCCTTGAGAAGGTAGGGCAAGCCACACTGCGGCGAACCGCCGAGTTTCATTGTGCGCCTAAAGCAACGGACACACCGTTGAAACTCAACGTCCTGGAGGGAGAAACTATGAGTTGGATCATCCTTATTCTGGTCGGTGCCCTGTGTGGTTGGCTCGCAAGCTTGATCATGAAGACCGACGCCCAGCAGGGCGCGGTCGCCAACATCCTGATCGGCATTGTGGGCGCACTCCTGGCCCAGTGGATCTTTGGTGGCCTGCTTGGGATCGGCAGCGCCGAGGTCGCGGGAAGCGGCTTCAGCTTCTGGAGCATCATCTGGGGCATCGTGGGCAGCGTGGTGCTGATCGCCATCCTCAAGGCGCTGCGCATCCTGCGTTAACGCAGCCTTGTCAGCAACACCGGGCTCCTTTCCCAGGAGTCCGGTGTTTGCTTTGGTGGGGGAAAGGGGAACAGGGCCCATCCGTCCCCGGCGTTCAGAGCCGCAGAATCAGGTGGTGCTCGGCGTACCGCTGCCCGTTCGCGGCCTGAACGGCGTCCGGTTGCGTGCCCCACACCTGAAAGCCGTGCCGCTCGTACAGGCGGCGGGCGGGGTGCTGCGTTTCCATCACCGCGAGGTGCAGCGAGGTCACGCCCTCCCAGGTCCGCACGTGGGCGATCCCCGCCCGCAGCAGGGCGTCTCCGCACCCCCGCCCCCGGGCCTCCGGCTGCACCGACACGCCGAAGATGCTGGCGCGGTGCCTGAGGGCGGCCCGCTCCTCCCGCACGATGGTCAGGAGGCCAACCAATTCACCGGCCACGAACGCACCGAAGGTGACGGCGTCGGCGCGGGGCTCCAGCTGGGCAGCCACCTCTGTCAGGGGCCGCCCGGCGAATTCGGCAGCGGTGGTGATAAAGGCGAGCGGGTCGGTCTGCAACGCCCGGAGACGCACCTCGCGGTAGGCGGGCGCATCGGCGGCGGTCAGGACGCGGACGGTGGCGGCTTCAGGCACGGACGGCCTCACCCAAGGTCACAACTTCTGCCGGGCCGGGGCGCGTCTCGCTGGCGGTGCGGTCACGCCAGTTCAGCACGTGGCCGTCCTCGCGCACCTGCCGGATGAGGGTGAGGTCGAGATCGGTGACCAGCCAGCCCGGTTGCCCCCAAGCCCCCTCGGCGATCAGGCCCGTCTCGGGAAGGCCGCCATCGGCGGGGGCGTACACAGCCGCCTGCCCCACCGCCTGCTCGACGGCATAGGTCCAGTCGGCATCCGCGAGGAGAGGGGCGTGGACCGCGTAGATCTGGTTTTCCAGCGCGCGGGCCATGCTCCCCACTCGCACGCGGGTATAGCCGGACCGCGCGCCCGTAAAGGACGGCACCACCAGCACCTCGGCTCCCCCCTCGGCCAGCCGCCGGGCCAGCGTGGGAAACTCGCTGTCGTAGCAGATGGCAACGCCGAAGCGCACCCCGAACAGCTCAAACACACGGGTGCCCGCTCCCGGCGAGATCAACCACTCCTCGGCCTCAAAGCGGGTCATCAGCAGCTTGTCCTGGTGGCTCTGCTGGCCGTCCGGGCCAAACACATAGGCGCGGTTCACAAAGCCTTCTCCCTGCGCCACCGGGAAACTTCCCGCCACGATGCCAACCCCGTGCTCACGGGCAAGGCGGGCGTGCAGGGTGAGAAAGTCCGGCAAAAAGGCCTGCAGGGCCGGGCGCATCCCCAGGATGTCGTGGTGCAGCTCGCGGGGCAACAGGCTGATCAGTTCCAGCGAGGCGTACTCCGGAAACACCAGCAGCCCCGCGCCCCTTCCCGCTGCCTCCGCCACCCAGGCCGTCACCTTCGCCTCATAGGCACGCTTGTCCGGGTGGACATCCACCGGATACGCCGCCGCCGCCACACGCAAGACCGTCATGGGAACGAGTGTAGCGGCCTCCTTCCACGCGCTGGGCTCTCCCTCGCCTCCCTGGTGTTCGTGGCCCTGGCCTTTTTCGTGGGCGGGATGGACGCGAGGGGGGAGGGGATCAGCCCTCAGCAGGAAAAAGATGCCTCGGCAACGGCCGGGGCCTTTTTGTTTGTTCTGCTGACTGCTGACGGCTGACCGCTGGCCGCTCTAGAGTCCCCCCATGACCGGACTGGTGTGGCTTGCGCTCGACGGCGTGGGCCACCCGCAGGACGCGCCGCGGGAGTCGGTGTGGGAGGCAGAACTGCCGGTGCTGCGGGCGCTGGTGGAGGGGGCCACGCGCTGGACGCGACGCTGGGCGTGCCGGGGCTGCCGCAGTCGGGCACCGGGCAGGCGTGCTGGCTGACCGGGCAGGACGCGGTGCGCCTGATGGGCGAGCACTTCGGGCCGTACCCGGGGCCTACCCTGCAACGGCTCCTGCGCGCCGAGGCGCTTCCGGGGCGGCTCGCGCAAGCTGGGGGAAGGGTCGCCCTGGCGAACCACTATCCGCCTGCCTACTTTGCGGCGCAGGCTCGCCGCCCCCGTATGGGCTGCTTTCCCTACTCGTTTCAGGCTGCGGGTCTTCCCCTCAATCCGCCCGCTGTTCCTCCGGTTTCCCCCACGCTTGGTCTAGGCTACGCCGAACCCTGGCCGGAGCAGACCTCCCTGGCGGAGGTGGCGCGGCTGGGCGAGGCGCTGGCCAGGGCTGCCCGCGCGTATGACCTCCTCGTCTGTGACCTGTGGTTCGGAGATCACCTGGGGCACCGGGGCCGTGAGCTCCTCTCCCCGGAGGTTCACCGGGCCGGTGCCGCCTACCTGCAACGGGTGGACGCTCTCCTCAGCGGCCTGCTGGAGGCGGGCGCACGCGCCGTGCTCAGCAGCGACCACGGGAACCTGGAGAATCTGCGGATCAAGACCCACACGGCCGCTCGGGTGCCCTTTGCCGGGGTGGGCATCAACCTACGAACTCCGCAGAATGTGGTGCAGGGCGGGCAGATCATCGCCCACTCGCTGGGCCTGGCCGAGAACAGCGGCGGCAACGAGAAAAGGTAACGCAGGGCAGGAGTTATCCACAGGGTTATCCACAGCTGGTGTGGATAACTCCTGGGTGAGCCTGCTGCTTCCGCCCAGTGCCAGTGCTCTTTTTGGTGTGTCAGACGCTCTTTTTTGGAAGCCTCTGCGGCAGGGGGCTCGACCGTGGAGTTATCCACAGGAGCAGGTTTCACTGTGGATAACTCGTTTTCACGCCTGCCGCGCCGCCCGCACAAAGGCCCGGACCCGCTCTGGATCCTTGATGCCGGGCTCCTGCTCGAGGCGGCTCACGGCATCGACACCGGCAGGTGACAGCACCCGAATGGCCTCGGCCACATTCGCTGGCCCCAGTCCTCCCGCCAGCCAGGCTCCTGCCGGAACCCTCTCCCGCAGCGCCAACCAGTCGAGCGGTACACCGCTCCCCGGTTCCGGCGCGTCGAGCATGGGCGTGACTCCAGGCCAGCCCAGTGTTTCCAGCACGTCCTCCCGCCGCAGGTCAGCGGGGCTCAGAACGCGCAAGACGGGATAATAGCGGGCGACTTCCCGCACGTAAACCCCCGGGCAGTCCCCGTGCAGCTGCACGGCGCTCACCCGCGCCGCCTCGGCCGTTCGCAGCACCTCGTCCAGCGGCTGATTCAGAAAGACGCCGACGCGCCCCACCGCTGGACCCACCCGCAGCCCTGCTTCCCGCGCCACCTGTGGCGAGACGAGACGCCGACTCACCGGGGCGAAGATAAACCCCAGGGCGTCTGCACCCGCTTCGGCTGCCAGCAGGGCGTCACGAACCGAGGTCGTCCCGCAGACCTTGACCCGCACGCTCAAGGCCGCGCCTCCAGGGCCGCCACCCGCGCTTCGAGGTGACGAACACGCCGGGTCAGTGCCAGCAGCAGCAGGGCGTAGTGGTCGTACAGCTTGGGGCGTTCCATCCGGATCTCACCGGACATCCAGTCCAGAAGGAGGCGCTCGGCCTCGCGCAGCACCTCCTCATCGGGCACGTCACGGAAATTCCGCTCGCCCAGAATGGCGCGGGCAAAGTTGAGTTCGCGGTCAGAGGCTGGCATGGCTCTATTGTGCCGAAGTCACCTCGCTCCCCGGCACCCCGGCCTCCGCAAAGGTCCGCATCTCGCGCAGAGTGGCGGCGGCCGCGAGCAGCAGGGGCGCGGCCAGGACGCCCCCGGTGCCCTCGCCCAGGCGCAGGCCCAGGCGAAACATCGGTTTGAGGCCCAGGTGCGCGAGCTGCGCGCCGTGGCCAGCCTCGGCACACTCGCCCGCCGGAAACAGGAAGTCGCGCAGGAATGGGGCCAGGGCCACGCCGATCAGGGCCGCTGCCCCCTCCACGAAGCCGTCAAGGATCACGGCCCGGCGCAGGGCGGCTCCCTGGAGCATCATCCCCAGCATCGCCGCGATCTCGAAGCCGCCCAGGTCGGCGAGCACGCCCAGGGGATCGGCGGGTGTGCTCGCCTGCCGCTCCAGTGCCGCCCGCACGGCGGCCACCTTGCGCCCCAGCGCCGTGTCGTCCACCCCGGTGCCCCGGCCCGTCACCCTGGCTGGATCGAGGCTCAGCATCCGGGCGGTAATCGCGGCGGCGGGCGTGGTGTTGCCAATCCCCATCTCGCCGGGAACGAGGAGGTCAGCCCCCTCCTCCACCGCGCGGCGGGCGAGGGCCGCACCCGCCAGCACGAGGGCTTCTGTCTCAGCGCGGGTCATGGCCCCCTCGCGGCGCAGATCGCGGGTGCCGCGCCGCAGCGCCGCCCGCACCAGCCGGGGGTGATCGGGGAGGTCGGCGTTCACCCCCGCGTCCATCACGTAGACGCGGGCCCCCACGGTGCGGGCGATCGCGTTGACGGCGGCGCCGCCCGGCCCGGCGGGGGTGTCGGCCAGGAAGTTCGCCACCATCGCGGGCGTCACCTCGGGGGGATAGGCGCTGACGCCCGCCGCCGCAACGCCGTGGTCTCCGGCAGCCACGAGCACGGCCACACCGCGTGGATGGGGCCGGGGGCTTCCCAGAACCCCGCTGAGACGAATGGCCAGGTCTTCGAGGTCACCCAGCGCCCCAGCGGGTTTGGTGAGCTGGGCCTGGCGCTCCCGGGCGGCCTGCATGGCGGCGGAGTCGGCAGGACGAATGGCGGCGATCAGGGCGGCAAGGTCAGGGTGCATAAGGCTCCTTTTGCAGGGGGAAAAGCGGCGCGGGGTTGAGCTGGAGGGGCAGGCCGCTCAGCAGCAGCCAGGCTTCGTCGCTGGCGGCGGCCGCCTTTTGATTCACCCAGCCCAGCAGGTCGCGGTAACGCCGCGCGAGGGCATTGTCCGGAACGATCCCGAAGCCCACCTCGTTCGTCACGAGGACGGTGAGACCGGGCCGAGCACGGGCGGCGGCAAGCAGGGCATCGGCACGGGACAACACCGCCGCGTCGGGAAGGTCCGCGAGCAGCAGGTTGCTCACCCACAGGCTCAGGCAGTCGAGGAGGACCGTGGGGGTGGGGGCGGCCTGTAGGGCGGCGGGCACGTCCAGCGGCTCTTCAGCCGTGAGCCAGGAGGCTGGGCGGTCCGCGCGGTGGCGGGCGATGCGTTCCGCCATCTCGGCATCCAAGGCCTGGGCAGTGGCGAGGTAGGTGACCTCCGCACCGGCCGCGGCAGCGCGGCGCTCGGCAAAACGGCTCTTGCCGCTGCGGGCACCACCCGTCACGAACACGATCACAGCAGCCCCCGCACAAAGTCCCAGTCCAGGCTGGCCCGCACCCGCTCGGCGATGGCGTCAAGGCGCGCGTCCAGGCTGGGGAGGGGCGTGGGCGGCGTGAGACCCGCCCAAGCCAGGAAGCGTTCGAGGTAGGCCGGATGTTCAAGCAGGCCGTGCAGGTACGTGCCGCGCACGTTGCCGCTTCGCCACAGCTGCCCCGGCACGAGTTCTTGCACCCCCGGGCCGCTCACCGTCTGCCCGTGGTGAATCTCGTAGCCGGTGAGGCGCAGGCCGGTTTCGGGATCGGTGCAGGCCGTCAGACGGGTGGTTTTGTCCGGCGCGAACTCGGTCTCCAGGTCAAGGAGGCCCAGGCCAAGCACCTCTCCCCCGCCTTCCACCCCGTGGGGATCGCGGATGCGGCGGCCCAGCATCTGGAGGCCGCCACACACGCCCAGCACCGGCGTTCCCGCCTGCGCCGCGCGGGTCAGCGCCCCCGCCAGTCCGCTTGCCCGCAACCAGGCGAGGTCGGCGGCGGTGCTCTTGCTCCCGGGCAGGATGATCGCGCGGGCCCCTGCCAGCTCGGCAGGCGTGCTGACCCAGCGCGCGAGAGAACCGAGGGGAGCAAACTCGTCCAGGTTGGACACCCGCGGCAGGCGGGCGAGGGCCACAAAGCCGTCCTCTGCGGTGCTGGGCCGGTCTTTCAGGGCCACCCCATCCTCTTCTGGAAGGGGGATGTCCAGCAGGGGAACCACGCCCACGGTGGGGACGCCGGTCTGCTCTTCGAGCCACGCCGGGGCGGGGGCAAGAAGCGCCGGATCGCCCCGGAAGCGGTTGAGGAGAAAGCCCTTGAGGTGGGCGCGTTCCTCTGGCGTCAGGCAGTGCCAGGTGCCCAGCAGGTGGGCAAAAGCGCCCCCCCGATCGATGTCGCAGGCGAGGAGAACCGCAGCCCGCGCCTCGCGCGCCACCCGCATGTTCACGATGTCGGAGGCGCGCAGGTTGACCTCGGCGGGGCTGCCCGCCCCCTCGATCACGACGGCGTCGTACTCCGCAAGGAGGCTCTGCAGCGCCTCCCGCACGTGGGGCCACAGGTGCGCCTTGCGTTCGCGCCAGCCCAGGGCGGTGAGGCCAGCGTCCGCGCGGCCCAGCAGCACGACCTGCGAGCGGGTGTCGGCCTCGGGCTTGAGCAGGACCGGATTCATCCGCACGTCGGGCACCACCCGCGCGGCCTGCGCCTGCACGAGCTGAGCGCGGCCCATCTCCAGCCCCTGGGGCGTCACCCCCGCGTTGTTGCTCATGTTTTGTGCCTTGAAGGGGGCCACCCGGCAGCCCTCGTTCGCCAGCAGGCGGCACAGCGCCGCCGTGAGATAACTCTTGCCCGCGTGGCTGGTGCAGCCCTGAATCATGATGGCTTTACCCACAGCATTCCTCCTGGACCTCCAGCAGAGCGTCCACCAAGCGCCCATTCTCCTCCGGCCGCCGGGTCGCCACCCGCAGGCGGTCGGGGAAGCCGTAGCTGGTGCAGTCGCGCACCCGCACGCCGCGCGCGAGGAGCGCCGCAGCTCCCCGCGCGGCGTTCCCCACGGTCAGGGTGAGGTAGGGCGTGCCGTGATGTTCCACCGGGCCCAGCGGGGCGAGGGCGGCGGCCAGCGCCCGCGCGTCGCGGGCCACGCGCGGCAGGGTGCGTGTCAGAAAGGTGGCGGCCTCCGGCAGCGCCGCAAGCACCGCCGCCGTGCCCGCGGGCAGGTGCCAGGCGGGGGCGAGGTTATCCAGCCGGGCCACCACCTGCGGCGCGGCAAGGGCGTAGGCAGGACGTACCCCCACCAGGCCGTGGGCCTTGCCGGGGGACAGGACCCGAACCACTCCCGGGTGACGAGGCGGGGGAGGCGCGCCAGTAAAGGGCGCATAGGCCTCGTCCACGATGAGGAGAGCCCCGCTGAACAGGCAGCGCTCGGCCAGCGCCCGCAGCTCGGCGGCCCCCAGCGCGTGCCCGCTGGGATTGTGGGGGTGACCCACGTACACCAGGCGCACGCGGGGCGGCAGAACGGCCGGAGCTCCTGCCACCACCTCCACCCGTGCACGGGCCAGAGCGGCGGCACGGGCGAGCTCGCCAAAGGGGGCGTGCACGCTGAGCAGGCTTCCGCCAGCGGGCAAAAAGGCGCGCACCAGGCGGTGCAGCAGGTCCGAAGCGCCCACGGCGAGGGCCACCTCGTCCGGCGTGACGCCGTGCCCGGCGGCGAGGCGCTCGCGCACCGCTCGGTAGGTCGGGTCAGGGTAGTGGGCATGGTCGGCGCGGCGAGCGGCCCGCAGCAGGTGGGGGTTGGGGCCGTAGGGATTGGTGTTCACACTGAAGTCGAGGCCATCAAAGGGCTCGGAGGTGGGCCCGCCGTGGGGAGAACGGGGGAGCAGGGGTGGCAACTCAGCCACGGCGTCTCCCGGGAAACACGAGGGCCACGAGGGCCAGCGTCAGGGTCCAGCGGGCCAGCCGGCGGGCGCGGGCGAGGTCGGCCGCGCCGGGAGGTCGCCCCCCGGCATTGAGAACGTACACGCCGCGCTTGTCGAGCCGCACACCAAGCGCCCCAGCAAAGGCGCTCATGGGGTGGCCCGCGTTGGGGCTGGGGGTCTGCCGGGCCTCCCGGCGCCACACCCGCCAGGCTCCGCGCGCGTCGAGCCCGGCAGGACCGGCGGCAAGCACCGCGCACAGGCCGGTCAGGCGGGCGGGGAGGAGGTTCAGTAGGTCGTCGGTGCGGGCCGCCAGCTTGCCCGCATGTTCCAGCTCCGGGGTGCGGTAGCCCCACATCGCGTCGGCGGTGTTCGCGTAGCGGTAGAGCGCCGCGAGGGGCAGTCCTCCCACCCGGAACCAGAAGAGCGGGGCGACCACGCTGTCACTGAGGTTTTCGGCCAGGCTCTCGATCGCTGCTCCGGCCACCTCCGGCGCGGTGAGGGCCCCGGGATCGCGGCTGACCAGGTGCCAGCCCAGCAGCCAGCGGGCCCGCTCCAGGTCGCCGGCTTCGAGCGCGGTCTCCACCGCGCGTGTCGCCTCAAAGAGCATCCGGCGCGCGAGGAGCGGCTTGAGCAGGGCGGCCTGCCACAGCCCGCCTCCCTGTTCAACCGGAAGCCGTGTCAGGCGCGTGCCCAGCAGCCCTGCTCCCACGGCCAGGGCCGCGCCCGCCCCCCAACCGAGCGCCCCCTCAGCGACCTGTCCGGCGGGCGTGGTTGCTCGCCAGCGCCGCCGCGCCCCCCGCAGCCAGCTCCCCATCCAAACCACCGGGTGCAGCCGGGGGGGCGGCTCGCCCAGCTGGTCGAGCAGGAGGGCGAGGAGAAGCACGCGGCCCCTCACCGGCAGGCCTCCACCAGCCGCTGCGCCTGTTCGGGGGTCGCGCCCCAGTGCAGGTGCAGGTAGCTCGCGAGGAGATTCCCCTCGGCGTAGCCCTCCTCCACGCGGGAGCCGCTCGCGTCCACCCAGGTGTAGGCGGGCCGGGTGGGCGGATGGGTCAGGACGCTGTGGTGAAACTCGTGCCCGCGCAGCACCGCCCCCGCCGGGGCGAGGGGCGAAGGCGCAAGCGCCGTCGCCTCGCGGTAGCCCAGGGTGAGGCGCGGGGCCATGCGGGTGCGGTAGGGAACGGCGCCGCACATCTCGAACGTGCGTCCCGCGGCGTCTTCCAGGGTCTCTCCCAGGTACATCAGGCCGCCGCACTCGCCGATCACGGGCCGCCCGCTCGCCGCAAAGGCCCGGATGGCCGCGCGCATGGAGGCATTGGCACTCAGCTCGGCCGCGTGCGCCTCCGGGTAACCGCCCCCCAGGAGTAGGCCGCTTGTCCCGGGGGGCAGGCCCGCGTCCCGCAGGGGGCTAAAGGGCACGAGCTCGGCCCCTGCCGCCCGCAGCTCGTCCAGGGCGTCGGGATAGTAGAAGTGAAAGGCCTCGTCGCGGGCGTAGGCGAGGCGCACGCGGGGCCCGCTTCGAACGGGCAGGGGCGGGGGCAGGGGCAGGGGCGGAGCGTCCGCCGCCGCAAGCAGCGCGCCGAGCTTCAGGTGACCCGCGAGGCGCCGCGCCTCCTCCTCGTTCCAGCTCGCCTGCTCGGCGCTCAGCAGGCCCAGGTGCCGCGCGGGCAGGTGCAGGGCTGCGTCCCGGGGCACAAAGCCGAGCACCGGCAGGTCAATCTGCGCGAGCGCCACCTCACACAGGGCGGCGTGCCGCTCTCCCGCCACCCGGTTGAGGATGACTCCCGCCACACGCAGATCCGGACCAAAGACGCGCAGGCCCTGCGCCACGGCGGCCACCGTACGGGCGCTTCCCGAAGCGTCGATCACCAGCACGACGGGTGCTTGAAGCAGGCGGGCGAGGTCAGCGGTGGAGTGGGCGTCGCTCGCGGGGTCGCGGCCGTCGTACAGGCCCATCACGCCTTCGAGCACGCTGATCTCCGCCCCGGCTGCCGCCCGCGCGAAGAGGGCGCGCAGGCGCTCGGGGGCCAGCAGGAAGGAGTCGAGGTTGCGAGCGGGCTGCCCCGCCGCGCGGCCGAGGTGGGTGGGGTCGAGGTAGTCCGGACCCAGCTTAAAGGGGGCCACGCGCAGGCCGCGGTGCCGCAGCGCGAGACAGAGCAGGGCGGCCACGGTGGTCTTGCCGCTGCCGGAATGTGGAGCGGCGAGGATGAGACGTTTCAAAGCGGGCCTCCCAGCGTGGCGACTTCGGCCCCCAGCGCCTGCGCGAGCCGCGCGGCGCGCTTCAGCCGAACATGCCCCGTCTCGGTATCCACGACCAGGGCGGGCACGCCGCGCAGGGCGCGGGCCATCTGAAGGGCCTCGGCCCAGGCGTCCCCGCCGGGCGTCAGGGGCACATTCGCCCGGCCATCGGTAAAGAGGACGAGTTGGGCCTTTGGCTCGCCCGCCAGCACGTCGGCGGCCAGCCTCAGCGCGTGCGCCAGGGGCGTGCGGCCCCCGGTGGGCGCGGCGGTGATGGCCGCCTCGGCCGCGGCGGCGTCTGTGGTGAAGTCCAGCACCAGGGTCGCCCCCACGCCCCGAAAGGTCAGCAGCGCTACGCGGTCACGCCGTCCCTGTTCACGCAGCACGTCCAGCATCGCCCCCTTGACGGCCCCCATGCGTTCGCGGGTGCCCATGCTGCCGCTCGCGTCCGCGACAAACAGCACGCGGCGGCCCGCCACCTCCTCCCGGAGGGGCGCGTGAAAATCCTCGCGGGTGAGGGTCAGCGGGCCGCTTCCCCTGCGGGTGAGGGCCGCCCGCAGGGTGGCGGGCACCGCCAGGGTGCTGGGGTGGGGATCAGGCACACTGCTCAGCACGCGGCCTGGTCTTCCCTCCCCCGGGAGGGCCCCCGCCGCGGGAACGGAGGGCAGGAGCAGCGGCGCCGCCTGCGGGGCGGGCGCGAGGACGTCCTCGGGCGTCTCCTGCGGGCCGGAGCCGTGGTGTTGGGATTCCTCCGGTGCGGGCGGCCGCTGTGCCGGCGGGGGCGGCGGCGGCGGCAAACGGGGATCGCGGCGGTGACTGAGAACCAGGGGCGCAACCCGCTCCAGGTCAGCCGTCTGGACCTCGCTGCGGCCCTCCAGCGCCGCCTGGGCGCGGGCCGCGCGGTAGAGCACGAGGTCAGCGCGCAGGCTGCGAACACCCGCCTCGGCGCTGAGGACGGCGATGCGGCTCAGCAGGGCCTCGGGAACCGTCACACCGGGCAGACGCTCGCGGGCCGCGGCGAGCCGGGCCGCCCAGGCCGCCTCCTCGGGCTGCCAGCGCTCGACAAAGGCGCAGGGGTCGGCCTCAAAGGCCACGCGCCGCCGCACGATCTCGGCCCGGGCCTGCGGGTCACGGGGCGCCTGCACGTCCACGCACAGGCCAAAGCGGTCGAGAAACTGCGGGCGCAGCGTTCCCTCTTCAGGATTCATGCTGCCCACCAGGGCGAGCCGAGCGGGATGTTCGGCGCTCAGGCCGTCACGCTGCACCCGGTTCACCCCCATCGCCGCCACGTCGAGCAGCACGTCTACCAGGTGATCGGCGAGCAGGTTGACCTCGTCGATGTACAGCACCCCGCCGTCCGCCGCGGCCAGAAGCCCCGGCTGAAGACGCAGTTCGCCCCGCAGCGCCGCCTCGAGGTCGAGGGTGCCCACCACCCGGTCCTCCGTGGCCCCCAGGGGCAGGTTGACAAAGGGGGCGGGCGTGCCGTCCGGACGGGGCGGCAGCAGGGCAGCCAGGCCACGCGCCGCCGTGCTTTTGGCCGCGCCCCGATCACCGCGGATCAGGACGCCGCCGATCTCGGGCGCGACCGCCAGCAGCGCGAGCGCGAGGTGCAGGTCAGGCTGATGCACGACCGCCGAGAAGGGATAGAGGGGAATCACCGCGAACCTCCGCGAGGAACGTGAGTGGGCGGGCTCGCCCGGCTGCTGGTGAGAAAAGGGGCCCGGCGCCCGGTCATCCTCGCCCCCCATAGGTCTCGTCCTGTGCCTCGAGCAGGCCCTCGCTCTCGGCGAGCAGGCGTTGCAGGGCCTCTCGGGTTGCCGGCTGCGGCGCCCACAGGCCACGTGCCTCGGCTTCCAGCAGCCGCCCGGTGATCGCGTGCAGCGCCCAGGGGTTGGACTCGCGCAAAAAGGCCTGGTTCTCGGGGTCGAGGGCATAGGCCTGCGCCACCCCCTCGTACATGAAGTCGTGGGCGATGTGGGCGGTCGCGTCAAACCCAAAGAGGTAGTCCACCGTCGCCGTCTGTTCCAGGCCGCCCTTGTAGCCGTGGCGGCGAATCCCCTCCAGCCACTTGGGGTTGACGACGCGCGAGCGGTACACCCGCAGGGCCTCCTCGCGCAGGTCGCGGACGCGGGCGCGCTCCGGGTTGGCCGTGTCGCCGAAGTAGTGCCGCGGCTGCGCCCCGCTGAGGTGCCGCACCGAGGCGATCATGCCGCCGAAAAACTGCAGGTAGTCATCGCTGTCAAAGACGTCGTGCTCGCGGTTATCCTGGTTATGCAGCACGAGTTGCGTCTGGGCGAGGCGGGCCCGAAAGTCCTCGCGGGCATCGGTCCCGGACTCGGCGGCGGTGTAGGCGTAGCCCCCCCACTGCACAAAGGCGCGGGCGAAATCGGCCTCCCCCTGCCAGTTGCCCTCGTGGATGAGATCGAGAATGCCGGCCCCGTAGGTGCCCGGCGCGCTGCCGAAGAGGCGGTAGCTCGCGCGGGTCTGGGCCTCTTCGGGGGGCAGCTCGGCGAGGCGCCCCGCCAGGTCCGCGAGGTAGTGCTTGCGGGGGAAGTTCTGGTCTTCCGGCTCGTCCGCCCCCATGGCGAGGTTCACCGCCTCGTCCAGCAGGGCGATCAGGTGGGGAAAAGCGTCGCGGAAAAAGCCGCTGATTCGAACCGTCACGTCGATGCGGGGGCGGCCCAGTTCCTCCAGCGGGATCAGCTCCACGCCGGTCAGGCGGCGGCTCTGGGGATGCCAGACGGGCCGCGCTCCCAGCAGGGCAAGCACCTGCGCGACGTCGTCCCCCTGCGTGCGCATATTGGAGGTGCCCCAGATGCTGATGGCGACGTGCTCGGGGTAGGTGCCTGCCTCCTTCAGGTGCCGCTCGAGGACCTCGCGGGCCAGGGCGCGGCCCACCGCCCAGGCTGCCGCCGAGGGGAGCGCGCGGGGATCCACCGCGTAGAAGTTGCGCCCGCTGGGGAGGATGTGGGCGAGGCCACGCGACGGGGCCCCGCTGGGTCCGGCGGGAACGTAGCGCCCGGAGAGGCCCGCCAGGAGGTGGGTGATCTCGTCGGTCGTCGCGTCCAGATTGGGCTTGAGGACCCGGCAGGCGTAGTCCAGGGTGGCGGGCAGGGTGCCGTAGTCTTTCTGCACGCCGAGCGTGAGTGCCAGCGTGTCGGGGATGGCCGCTGCGTCAAAGCCGCGCAGCTGCAAGGTCTGGTAGAGGTGCAGGGCGAGGTCATCGAGGAGGTCAAGGGCGTCCCCGTGGGTGAGGACGGGGCGGCCCGCGAGGTCCGTCAGCGCGGGGGGCGCTTCCAGCCGCGCGCCGGGGCGGTCCAGCAGCGCGGCGAGGTCCAGCCCAAGCACTTCCGCCAGCCCCGCGTGCAGGCCGGGCACCTCGGCATTCGCCAGCCGGGTGAGCGCCCGCAGCATCTGGGGCAGCGCCTCCCCCTGCGGCGCCTGACCCAGGACATGCAGGCCGTCTCGGATCTGCGCCATTCCGAGTTCGCAGAGGTAGCCGTCGAGGTCTTCCAGAAAGTGGGCCACGTCCGCCCCGTTCATCTCGCTGAGGGTGACGGGCACGCCGTCCTCGGTCACCGTCTCGTCCCACTCGTGGACGTGGTCACCGTGGTCGCGCCGCAGCAGGGTGCCCAGGTCGGTGCCCAGGTTCGCCCGCTGCACGAGGTCCCAGATCTGGCGCTGGAGGAGGGGCAACTTGGAGGGGTCGAGCAGTTCGAGCTGGTAGTACTCGTCCACCAGCGCGGCGAGCTCGGCCAGCGGCCCGTAGGTGTCTGCGCGGGTCAGGGGCGGCGGCAGGTGGTCGAGGATGGTCGCGTGGGCCCGCCGCTTGGCCTGGGTGCCCTCGCCGGGATCGCTGAGCACAAAGGGATAGAAGAGGGGCAGGTCCCCCAGCAGGCTGTCTGGAAAGCAGGCGGCACTCAGGCCCACGCCCTTGCCCGGCAGCCATTCCAGCGTGCCGTGTTTGCCCATATGAATCAGGGCGTCGGCTCCGAATCCGCCCGCCTCGGGGGGCTCGCGCAGCCAGCGGTAGAGGGCCACGTAGTGATGGGTGGGAGGCAGGTCGGGCGTGTGGTAGATCGCGTCGGGATCCAGGCCGTAGCCGCGCGGGGGCTGCAAGCCCACAAAGACCTTGCCGAAGCGCAGCCCCGCCAGGGCGAGCTGCCCGTCATGAACGTACGCTTCTCCCGGCGGCTCGCCCCACTGCCGCCGCATCCGCCGCTGCTGGCTTTCGGGCAGCTCGGCAAACCAGCGAGCATAGAGCGGGGCCGGAACGTGCGCGGCGGCCTGCGCGAGCTGCGCCGGGGTAAGCAGCGTCTTGTCGTAGGTGGTGCGCTCCAGCAGGGCGTGCATCAGCTCGTCACTCGTGGCGGGCAGCTCGCCCACGTCGTAGCCCTCCTCGCGCAGCGCGTGCAGCACCCGCAGCAGCGAAGCCGCCGAATCCAGCCCCACCGCGTTCCCCACCTGCGACGCTTTGGCGGTGGAGTTGGTGAAGAGGACGGCGAGGCGCTTTTCGCGGTTGGGAAGGCGGCGCAGCCGAGCGAGGCGCACGGCTATCCCCGCGAGGCGCGCCGTGCGTTCGGGGTCGGCCTGAAGCCGCCGGACCTCCCCGGCCTCCTGCTCCTTAAAGGCAAAGGGCACGCCGATCAGGCGCCCGTCGAATTCGGGCAGGGCCACATTCATGGCGGTATCCAGAGGACTGAGGCCGCGCGCGCTCGTCTCCCAGGGACCGCGCGGTCCGCCGCTCGTGAGGCCCTGCACGGCGGGCACCCCCAGCCGGGCAAAAGCCCCCACGTTGTCCCCCGCTGCGGTCACGGCTCCGGCCTGAACGTCGGCCATCGCAAAGGAAAGGGTGGAGATCAGGGCGTCTATCCGCCCGCGCAGCAGGGCAAACGCCTGGGGATCGCCCGCCGCGTCCACGTCCTTGAGGCTGGTTGTAAAGACCGGTAGGGCGTCGGCTCCCGCCTCATCGAGGGCGGTGACCAGAGCGTCCACAAAGGCGGTGTTGCCGCTGAGGGCATGGGCGCGGTACAGCAGGATGCCGACCGCGGGCCGCTCGGGGCGGCGCAGACGTTCCCAGTCCTCCGGGGTGGCAAATTCCGGCAGGTCGGGGTGGTAGAGGCCGTGTTCGGGGAGGGCAAGGGGCGGCTGCGCGCCGTACCCGGTCAGCCGCAGGGAGTCACTCAGCGAGAGCAGCAGCTCCCGCATGTTTTGCCAGCCGCTTGCGGCGAGGTAGGCGCGGGCCGTGTCGAGGGCGTGCAGCGGCGCGAGGCTGAGGGCCGCCAGCTCGGGGTCAGGCTCATTGGTGCCGCTCACGAGCAGCAGTTGCTGACCGGCGCGGCGGGCGTGCGAGCGCAGCTCCTCGGCTCCGGGCACCGCCGTGAACCTGCCGTGAATCCGCACCAGCACGATCGCGGCGCGGCCCACCGCCCCGGCGAGCAGCGTGGCCATCTGCGCCTCGCTGCGAATTCCCCCGAGCGCGGCGCCGGTGACCGGCCCGAAATCCGCCGGAAGGGTCTCCTGCGCCGCCCGCAGGTTGAGCAGGTCGGTGTCGGCGTGGGTGAGCAGCGCAAAGCCCGCGAGTTCGCTGGGGACCGCCGGAGCGCTGACCGCGCTGGGGGCCGCCGCGCTCGCCGCCTCCCAGCTGTAGCCCTGAAAGGTGTACTCCACCAGTTCCGGAGGCGGAGGCTGGTAGCCGTCTGCGGCGAGCATCGCCTCGATGTAGTCGAAGATGGCCCGCACCAGCCAGGGGTCATTCACGGAGTGAAACCACACGTCGTGCCCGTCGAACACGAGGTGGGCGACGTTGGCCAGGGGGCAGGGCCCCAGGCAGCCCGACTTGGTGAGGTGCACGGCGTTGCGGATGCGCCGCCGCACCCACTCCTCCTTGTACACATCGGCGGGCGCGGGGGCGTAGCCGCGGTCGGTGCGCCCGCAGCAGCAGCCGTGAAAGCAGTAGCTCAGGTGCCCACGCTTGCGCACCACGTTGATGACGCGCCCGTCGGCCCGAACCACACGTTGCCGCCTCATGCCCGCCGCGCCCGCGCCCAAAGCTGCGCGCCTCCGTACAGCAGCAGGGTGAGGCCCGCCAGCCCAAAGCCCAGCGGGGAGACGTCCACGTCCTGCAGGGCCGCGAGAGCCAGGCCCGCCGCCGGGAAGTGCTCGCCCGCCCACTGCGCGAGGGTAACCGTGCCGATCACCAGGGCCACGGCGCCCGACAGCCCGGTCACGAGCAGGTTGTAGGTGCGCTTGCGGCGCGGCTCGTGAAGCGCCCAGCCGTAGGCATGCGCCATCGCGATCCCGTCGAGCGTGTCAAAGAGGGTCATTCCGGCGGCAAACAGCAGCGGCAGCGCGAGGATGGCCGCCCAGCCCAGCCCCTGCTGCGCCGCCGCGCCGGAAAGGGCGAGCAGAGCGACTTCGGAGGCGGTGTCAAAGCCCAGGCCCATCAAAAACCCCAGCGGAAACACCTGCCCCTGCCGGCTCACCAGCCGGATGAGGGGGGCAAGCAGGCGAGCAAGCGGGCCGCCGTGGGTGTGGGGCAGGTCCTCTCCCGTCCGCAGCAGGCGCAGGGTGGTAAACAGATTGACGGCGGCCACGGTGAGCAGGTAGGCCCCCGCCACAAAGGGCCCCACCCAGCCCCCAAAGGTGCCGATGCCCTCCTGCGCCTCCAGCAGCGCTCGGCCGATCACCGCCGCCGCCACCGCCATCAGGAACACCACCGCCGAGTGTCCCAGGCTAAAACAAAGCCCTACCCCGTAGGCCGGGCGCCTCAGCGCCAGCAGCTTGCGTACCGTATTGTCGATGACCGCGATGTGATCGGCGTCCCAGGCATGCCGCACCCCCAGCAGGTAGGCCGTGAGGCCCACCCCCCACAGCAGCGGGGCAGCCAGGGCGGAGGGCACCCACAGCAGCAGGGCGAGCAGGTGCAGGGCGGCCACCACCAGCAGGTAGGGCAGGCCCCGCCGCAGGCTTTGCCGCGCGGTGAGGGGAAGCGGCCGCTCCGCCGCGTGCCCCACGGGCGCGGCCATCAGCTCCACCTCTGCGGCAGGGCCTTTTGCAGCGCCTCGGTCACCTTTTTGCGGCTGACGTGGTAGCCGATAAACACCAGCTCATTGGGCCCCTCGCGGCGAGGCGCGGGCTGCACCTCCACCCGCGAGCGCACCGCCTGCAGGGCGTAGCGCGCCCCGTCCTCCCCCTGCACAAAGCCCTTCACCCGCAGCACCGGAAAGACGCGGGCCACGTTCTGTACGGTGCGCACCAGCTCCGGAATACGCTGCACCTCGTCACTCGTGAGCCGGAAAGACTGCCAGCCGGGGTCATGCTCGTGGAAGTGCTGATGGGTGCTGAGGCTGTGGATGTGGGCCTCCATGTCGCCGTGGCTGTGGCCGTCGAGCCTCGAGTGGTCGTGCAGGGGCTGCATGCCCTCGCCCGGCGCGCCGCTGACCGGGCCGTGGTGAACGCCCCGGCGCGAGCCGTGCAGATTCAGGCCCAGGGTGAGCTGCGGATCCAGCCGCGCCCCGTAGGCGAGCTCCAGAAAACGCACCCGGGGAGCGCGGTGCCGCACGTCCGCCTCGGCCTGCAACAGCTCGGCGTCCGTCAGGGCGTCAATCTTGTTGAGCACCGCGACGTCGGCATACTCCAGCTGCGCGTCAAAGACTGCCGCCGCACTGCGGCTCGCCTCGTCTGCCGCCCGGGGGTCAAAGGCGCCGGCGAGCAGCAGCGGCGTGTCCACGACCACCAGCGTGGCGTCGAGCAGGAAGTCAGCGGCAAACTCGGGTTCCTCGAGGGTGACCATCACGGCGGTGGGCACCGCCAGCCCGCTCGTCTCGATCAGCACGTGGTCGAAGCTGTGGCGGCGCCCGCGCAGCGCCCGCAGGGTGCGGCGAAAAGCGTCCCCCTCCCCGCCGTAGGCGAGCAGGCCGCCGTGCACGTCATGCAGCTCGACGCCGTCCTCACGAACTTCGAGCAGGGGACCGTCGATACTCACCTCACCGAACTCGTTGACGATCAGGGCCAGGGTGCGGTCGTGGGTCTGGTTCAGCAGGTGGCTGAGCAGGGTCGTTTTGCCGCTGCCCAGAAAACCGCTGACGATGGTCACGGGCGTTTTGAAGGTGGTCATACCGGCTCCTTGAGTTGGGAAAAAAGGGCGGAGAGAAGAGCCCCGGCCGTGGCGTAGGCTCCGGGCACGGGCGGGGGGCGGCGCACCACGATGAGGGGCAGGTCCAGCGCGCGGGCCGCAGCCACCTTGGCGGGAAAGCCGCCTGCGGCCCCGCTCTCTTTGGTCACCACGGCCTGGATGTTCCAGGCGCGCCACTGAGCCACATTGAATTCAAGGGAAAAGGGCCCCACCATCGCGCAGATGCGCTGGGGAGGCAGGCCGAGTTCCTGGGCGCGGCGCAGCACGTCCGGCTGCGGGGTGAGGCGCACAAAGACCTCGGTCTCGGGAACCGCCCGCAAAAAGGGTTCCAGGTCCTTGCTGCCGGTCGCCAGAAACACGCGGTCGTAGGTGCGGGCCAGAGCCGCCGCGTCTTCCAGCCGGTCCACGAGCAGCAGGCCGTGCGGATCGGCGGGCAGGGCGCTGGGGCGCTCGTAGCGGAAGTAGGGCAAGCCCAGCTCGGCACTCAGGGCCCGCAGTTGGGCCGTCATCGCCTGCGCGTAGGGATGGGTGGCGTCCACCACCGCGCGGGCCCCGCGCAGCGCCCGGCGCCGGGCCTCGCTGCCCCCCGGACCGCGGAAGAGGTGGATGCGGGGATGCTGGGGAGCCACCTGCGCGCCGAGCTCGGTCGCCACGCTGAGGGTGACGGTCCAGCCCGCCTCCGCGAGCTGCCGCGCCAGGGCGTTACCGTCACTCGTTCCGCTAAAGACCCACACGCTCCCGGCGGGCGGCGCGGCGGCCTGCTCCGGCGCGACCGGCCAGGCGTTGTAGCCGCGCGGGGTGTACATCCAGCGGCCCCGGCGAGTGGTGAAGCGGTTCCCGATCACCACGGTGGTCAGCATGTCGAATTCGTCGGCGAGAAGCGCTTCTAGGGTGGTGACGCGCACCTCTTGCCCCGGACGGTAGGCGTTGCGCACCACCCCGCACACGGTGTTCGGGCGCTTGTGTTCCAGCATTCGGCGCAGCACCCGGTACACGCCCTCCCGCCGCGTGCGGCTCTGCACGTTGTACAGCACGCAGGTCAGGTCCGCTTCGGCGATGCGGCGCGCCCGCTCCTCGATCCACTCCCAGGGGCACAGCAGGTCCGAGAGGCTCAGGGTGGCAAAATCGTGGGTGAGGGGTGAGCCCAACAGGCTCGCGCAGGCGGTCGCGCTGGTGATGCCGGGAATCACCTCGACGGCAAAGGGGGGGTCATCGGGCAGTTCCTCGAACACCAGGCCCGCCATCGCGTACACGCCGATGTCACCCGAACTCACCAGGGCCACCCGCTGTCCCGCCTGCGCCCGCGTGATGGCGAGCCGGGCCCGTTCCTTTTCCTGGGTGAGGGGTGGGGTGAGGACTTCTTGCCGGGTGAGCAGGGGCCGCACCCAGGTGAGGTAGAGCTCGTAGGCAATAACCACCTCGGCCTGCTGAAGGGCCTGCCGCGCCCGCTCGGGCACCAGGGTGAGGTCTCCGGGACCCACCGAGACCAGGCTGAGGTGCCCGGTCATGCCCAGCCTCCCGGCGAGTCCTCGACCACAGCCACCGTCACGCCGTTCAGGGCGGTTTTGGGCACGAGCAGGCGCCCGCGCGGACTGGCCATCAGGGCGCAGGGTTCACACACCCCGCCCAGGCCCACCTGCTGCTGTACCCACGCGCTCGCCCGGGTCAGAAAGGGCCGCTCCCGCAGGTCGGCCGCAGCAAAACTTCGCAGCGGCAGGCGGTGGCGCTCGCAAAAGGCGAGCAGCCCCGGCTCATTCGCCTTGAGGTCCACAGTCGCCACCTCGCGCACCTCTGTGAGGGAACGCTCGCCCAGGGCCGCGGTGACCGCCGCCGTCACCTGCGCCTCGCTCACCCCCCGGCGGCACCCCAGCCCCAGGGTGAGGGGCCGCGCGGCCTCGGTCGCGGTGGTGATCACCGGCACCGCCCCGGTGTGGCGGGCAACCGCGTAGGCCAGGGCATTGGCGCCCCCCTCGTGGCCGCCCAACAGGGCAACCGCAAAGCGCGCCGCGTCGTCGAGCACCACGACGGCGGGATCCACTCGCTTGTCCGCAGGCAGGCCCGCCAACAAGCGCACCGCGATTCCCGCCGCGCCGATCAGCACCCAGGCCCGCGCGTCCCGGTAGCGGCGCCGAAACTGTTCCTGTTGCCGCTCGGCGCTCTCCCAGGGGCGGTGCAGGGGGGCCTCCAGGGCACGGGACAGACGCAGGCCCAGCGCCTCGGCCTCGCGGCGTACCGGCCACACGGCGAGCGCGGTCACTGCGGCCCCCGTTCGGCGCGGCGAAAGCGGTGGGCGTAGCCGGGGTCGTACAGGCGGCTGCGGGTGCTGGCTTCCGCCAGGGCCGGGCTCACGATGAGCATGGTGGTCAGGGCCCACTCGGAGGAGCGGATTTCGGCCAGGAGGCGGCCCAGGGTGCTGCGGTGCTGCCGCTCGCTCGGCTGGGTGGCGCGCTGCACCAGGGCAGCCGGGGTCTCGGGTGGGTAGGCGGTCAGAAGCTCGGCGATCACCTGCGGCAGGTGCTGTCCGCCCAGAAACAAGCAGAGGCTCGCCCCGTGCGCGGCGAGGCTGGGCAGGTTCTCCCGCTCGGGCAGCGGGCTCGCGCGGCCCGCAGCGCGGGTGAGAATCACGGTCTGGGTCACGCCCGGCTGGGTGAGTTCGGCCCCCAGCCGCGCCGCGCTCGCCGTAAAGCTGCTCACCCCCGGCACCACCTCGTAGGGAATCCCCAGCTCGCGCAGGGCACGCATCTGCTCGGCGGTTGCCCCATACAGGGCGGGATCCCCGGAATGCAGCCGGGCCACATCCCGGTTCTCGGCCTGTGCCCGGCGGTAGAGGGCCAGCTGCTCTTCGAGGTGCAACCCGGCCGTGTTGATTCGCTCGGCCTGTGGGTGGGCATGCTCGAGCACCGCCTCGGGCACCAGCGAACCGGCATACAGGATGAGGCGGCTTTGCGCGAGCAGCCGAGCCCCGCGCACGGTGATCAGGTCGGGGGCACCGGGGCCCGCGCCGATGAAATAGACCTTCACGTAAACCTCCGGGGGGCTGACTTGCGAATAAGCAGCACGCTGAGGTAGCCCAGGCGTTCCGGCTCGGGGGCGGGAAAGAGGCTGGCCCGCACCTCCTCGCCCTCCAGGCCCAGACGGTGGGCCAGGGCGCAGTGGGCCAGGATGCCCAGCTCGCCAAGCAGCGTGAGCACGGCGGGCAGGCGGTGGCCCACCTTCATGAGCACGACCACGTCGTGGGTGAGGATGTCGGTGCGCAGGGCCGCCATGTCGTCGGGGCAGGGCAGAATCAGCACCCGCTCCTTGCCCTCGCCCAGGCTGAAGCCGGTGCGGGCCGCCGCCGCCGCGTAGCTCGTCACGCCGGGCAGCACCTCGCGGGGGAGCTCGGGGGCCTCGCGCGCCAGGGCCGCCACCAGGTAGCCCAGGGTGCTGTAGGTCAGCGCGTCCCCCAGGGTGAGGTAGGCAACCGTTCGGCCCGCCCGCTGCTCCCCGGCGATCTCGCGGGCAAGGGCGGCGTAGTGCTCAGCCAGCCGGGCATCATCCCCGTCCATCAGGAATTCGACCTCGCGCACCCGCTCGCGGGGGATCTCCAGCCCCGCCAGGGCGCGCAGGGCCACCGAACCGGCCGACACGCGGGAACGGGGAGCATAGATAAGCTCCACGCGGCGCAGCACCTCCAGCGCCGCCAGCGGCAGCAGCCCCGCCGGGCCGGGACCCACGCCCAGGCCATAAAAGGTTCCGGGCTTCATCCTTCCGCCTCCCCCAGCTGGGTACCGTCGAGGGCAAAGAGCGCCACCCGCACCCGCGGCACGGCGGGAGCGCGGCCCCGCAGGGCGCGGGCCACCTGCCGGGCCACCTCGGCCCAGACCGCCGCCCCCTGCGGGTGGGCCGCGAGCAGGGCCACGCAGGCGTCCACCGTATTGGCCGCCGCCAGGGCCTGCACCGCCCGCGCTTCCAGGCCCAGCCCCGCCGCGACCCGGGCCACCGCGTTCATCGCCATGCCGCTGTGGGCGCTGTGGGTGTTCCAGTCGCCGTTGAGCACCTTGGCGAGCTTGCCGGGATGCCCGGCGACCAGCAGCAGCGGGAGGGCGTAGCCGGTGTCCGTCAGGGCCGCCTGCAGGGCGTCCAGGGCCGTTCCCACGAAGTTACTCATCTGAACGACCGCCCGGGGGGGCACCCGCAGTGTCTGGCGCGCCCAGTCGCGGCCCAGCTTGCCGGGGGTGAAGACGATGGCGGGCGGCGCCGCGTACACCGCGACCCGCACGTACACCTCCACCGAGGCGGCATACGCTTCCAGGCTCATCGGCTCCACGAGGCCGGTGGTGCCCAGGATGGAGATGCCGCCCGTCACACCCAGCCGGGGGTTGAGGGTGCGGCGAGCGATGGCTTCGCCCTCCCGGCAGCCCACGGTCACCGCAAAGGCTTCGTGGCCCGCCACCTCGTGGGCGGCGCGGCGCAGCATCGCGCGCGGCACCGGATTGATGGCCGGTTCGCCCACCGGGACGCGCAGGCCAGGCGCCGTGACCGTGCCCACGCCCTCCCCCGCGGAAAAGGTCATGGGCAGGCCGGGGTCGGGCCGGGGGGTAACCCGGACCCACAGGGTGGCCCCGTGGGTGGCATCGGGGTCGTCGCCGCCGTCTTTGACCACCTCGGCATACGCGCCCGCCGCGATGCGGCGCACCTCCTGCACCGGCAGGCGCAGGGCGTCTCCCTCCGGCAGGGTGATCTCCACCTCCGCGGGGCGTTCGCCGCGCAGCAGAAAGAGGAGCGCCGCCTTGAGGGCCGCCGTCGCCGCGCTGCCGGTGGTAAAGCCGCGCCGCAAGCCGTTGGGGGCGGGCACGCTGAGGTCCAGGAGCCGGGAAGGCACCGCCCACCTCACGAGGCCGCTCCGGCAGCGGCCGCCAGGCGGTTTTGGGCCTCGATCAGCAGGGCGTTCACCACGCTGCTCGCCCAGGGACTGCCCCCCCGGGTGCCCGCGTTGGTGATGCGCGGTACCCGCAGGCAGGCGCGCAGGGCCGCCTTGCTCTCGCGGGTGCCCACAAAGCCCACCGGCAGGCCGATCACCAGCCCGGGTCGCCAGCGCCGCTCCTCGATCAGGCGCACCGCCTCAAAGATGGCGGTGGGCGCGTCCCCGATGGCGACGATGCAGTCGTTACCAAACTTTTCATAGGCCCGCCGAATGCCCGCCGCCGAGCGGGTGATGCCCGCCTGACGGCTGAGCAGGTGCGTTTCCGGGTCGTGAACGCCACACCACACCGTGAGGGCCAGGCGCCCCAGCAGCTCGCGCTTGAGCCCGCTCTGCACCATGGTCACGTCGGTCACGATGGTCAGGCCGCGCAGCAGCGCCTGCACCCCCGCCTCGGTCGCCCCCGGTGAAAAGTACAGGTCCTCCACGATGCCGGGATCACCCGCCGTGTGCACCAGACGCTGTACGGCGGCGAGGTCCGCCGGGGGCACGTCCGACCAGTCGCGCAGGCCCGCGATGATCGCCATGGACTCGCGCTCGATGGGATGGGGCACGTAGGGCGTCCAGGCGGGCCGGGGCTCCTCCTCGCGGGCGAGCAGGCCGCGCACCGCCCCGTGGTGGCCGACCTGCGGCGCACCCACCTGGGCCTCGTAGCCCACCACCGCCACCCGGTACTTGCACAGCGAGCAGTTCATGTGGCCCCGGCCCTCGATGCCCTCGCGGGCCCGCTCCAGCAGCACCCGCGCCACCTGCGGATGCGGTCCCAGGTGACCCGCCGCGCGAAACTCGACGTCCGGAAACCGCTGCGCGGCCGCCGCCACCGCCGCCCGCACTCGGCGGGCAAGCACCCCGTCAAAGAGCAGGTAGGGCAGCACCACCACCCGCCGGAAGCCCAGCCGAGCGGCGCGGGCGAGCCCGGTGGGCAGGTCGGGCCGGGCCGTGCCGCTGTAACAGACCAGGCTGCCGCCGTAGCCCAGGCCCTCTTCCAGAAAACGGGCGAGCTTGTGAATGTCCCCGTTCGCGTCCGGGTCAGTGGTGCCGCGCCCCACCACCAGAAGCAGCGTGTCGGCACGGCGCACCTCGGGAGCGCCCGCCTCGGCGGCCAGGAGGCGCTCACGGCACACCTCCAGGAGCGCTGGGTGCAGGTCCAGGGCAGCGCCCAGATGAATGTCGACCTCCGGAAACTCATCCCGCAGGGCGCGCAGCTCGCTGGGCAGGTCGTTTTTGGCGTGGCTGGCAGCCAGCAGCACCACCGGCACCATCACCAGGCGGCGGGCGCCCGCCGCGATCGCCGCACGCGCGGCCTCGTCCAGGGTGGGCGTATTGAATTCCAAAAAGCCGTGGGTGACGATTCGTTCCGGGGCCAGCGCCCTCACCTGCGCGACCAATTCCCCGAACTGGGCCGCGTTCGCCGGGTCACGGCTGCCGTGCGCGGCAAGCAGCAGGGCGTCGGCGGGCGCGCTCACGCTTCTCCCTCCAAGCCGGTGGGCAGGGGCTTGAGCGCCCGAATGAGGAGAATACTGAGGTCCGAAAAGGCGCGGCCCTCGAGCTCGCCCAGGGTACCGCGCCAGGCGGCCTCCTCGCGGGAGAGGTTCTCCCAGACCTCGACCCGGTGCGCGGCGCTCAGGCCGCTGCCCAGCAGGTAGGCGGCGATGTCCCCCGGCATCAGGTCCCAGGGCCGGGGAATCACGATGGCGTGACGGCCTGCCCGCAGAACGTCGCGCAGGTGCGTCTTGAAGGGCGTGAGGTCACCGCGGCGGTGAAAGGTGACAAAGGTGGTCTCGTCAAAGCAGACGCGGCCCCGACTTGCCAGCAGCTGGGCGCTGGAGATGCCCGGCACCGTCTCCACCGGATGCCCGCAGGCCCGCTCCACCCGCTCCAGGTACTGAAAGCCCGAAAAGTGAACGTCCCCCATGAACACCACGGCGCAGCGCTGCCCGGCATGGTGCAGGGCCGCCACCTCGGCAAGCCGGTCCACCTGGTCGCGGTAGCCCATGGTGATGACCCGCTGCTCCGGCCGCAGCAGGGGCCGCACCACCTCCACCACGGAGGCAAAGCCCGCCACCACGTCGGCGGCCGTAATGAGCGCCGCGCCGCGCCGGGTCAGCCAGTCCAGGTGGCCCGGCCCCACCCCAATACAGCTGATCATGTCTGGCCCCCTAGTGCTCGATGCCGGCCTGCGCGCCGATCCCGGCCTCATAGGCGTGCTTGACGGGCTGAATCTCGCTCACCGTGTCGGCCAGGGCGATCAGCTCCGGCGGGGCGTCCCGCCCGGTGATCACCACATGCAGCCGGGGAGCACGCGTTCGCAGCGTGGCCTCGACCTCCGGCCAGGACACCCAGCCGTACTTGAGCGGATAGGTGAACTCGTCGAGCACGATCAGGTCATCCTCGGCCGCGAGGATGGCGGCCCGCGCCCGTTCCCAGCCGTGCGCGGCCAGGGCGGCGGAATGTTCCAGGTCGCGCGAGCGCCAGGTAAAGCCGTCCCCCAGGCCCTCGTACGGAATCCCCAACAGGTCGAGCGTGCGGTGCTCGCCGAACTTGGCGTGCTCGTGCTTCAGAAACTGAAAGAGGCGCACCTTGAGACCTCGGCCGTGCGCGCGCAGCATCAGGCCCAGGGCCGCGGTGGTCTTGCCCTTGCCCTTGCCGGTGTTCACGATGAGGAGGCCGCGGCGGCCCCGGGTCAGGTCTTCCCGCTTGCGGTGCTGTGCGCGCGCCTCCTCCAGTTCACGCATGGCCGCCTCGCGGCGAGCGGCGGTCGCGTCGCCGGTCATTTGAGCGCCTCGGGGTGTAGGAAACGGATCAGGGTGCGCAGCGCGTCGGGGAGGCGTGGACCAGGTCGCGAAAGGGCGTCACGCTCCTCGGGCGTGAGGGCGTACACCCGGCCCGACCGCACGGCCTGCACCCCAGCCCAGCCGGGGCGGTTGCGGGCGTCGTTGAGGCTGAGCCCCACCATCACCTGGGGGTTGGCCTTGACGATGAATTCGGGGTCGAGCTTGGGAAAGTCCCCTAGGCTGGCGGGCACGATCGTCCGCCCCCCCGCCTTGGTGATCAGCGTGCCGATAAAGGAGTTGGGGCCGACCGAGTAGGGGCTGGGATCCACCTCGTAGTAGGTGCTCACCTTGGGAAGCCCGGCGACGCTCTGGCTCAGGGCGTTGAGCTCGCTGCGCAGGCGCGTGATCAGGCGGGTGGCCCCCGCCTCGCGGTTCGTCAGCCGGCCCAGCACGGCGATTTTTTGAAACACCTCGTTGTAGGTCTGCGCGGTGCCCCCGTACACGGTGAGGCCCGCCGCAGCGAGCTTTTCGGTCAGGCGCGATCCCGCCGACTCATCCGCCAGCACCAGATCGGGCTTGAGGGCCAGGATTGCTTCCAGGTTGGGCTGATAGGCGCTGCCCACCTTGGGGAGCTTGTCGGTGACGTTTTTGGGGAAGTTGCTGAAGCGGTCGACTGCGACGAGCCGGTCTCCGGCGCCGATGGCAACCAGGGTCTCGGTGTGCGAGGGCAGCATCGCGATGATGCGCCTCGGCTCGGTCCGGAGGGTGACGGTGCGGCCAAGGTCGTCGGTGACGGTGAGGGGGTAGGTGGTGGCGGCGGCCCCAGGGGCCAGGCTCAGAACAGCAAGCAGCAGAAGACGGCGCATAGACTCCGGCGTGCAGGAGGGACAGCAGGAGCGGGCGCACGATAACCCCGCTCCAGCCGCGGGCCAGAGCGGGGCAGACAAACACGGTCAGCCTCCTGAAATTCGGCCCTCTAACGGCGAGAGGTGTCCTCGCCCAGTCAGCGGGCGGGACGTCCCTGGGGGGCATTCGGGCTTGACAGGCCAGGCCTGCTTACCGTTGCGCGACAGCGCCGGATTCTCACCGGACTTCCCCGCTCCCAGGTGGGATCAGGATAGCAAAAGGGCGCGGAGTGCTAGCGTGCCGGACATGTCCGCTGGTTCCGCCGCTCCGCCCCAGGGCCGCACGCGCGAGCTGCTGCGCCTCGCCTGGCCGCTGATGCTCTCCAACCTGGCCTACACGGCGGTGGGGTTCACCGACACCCTGCTCATGGGCCGCCTGGGTGTGGTGGAGGTCGGCGCGGTGGGCTTTGCCAGCATCTGCCTGCTCACGCTGGTGCTGCTCCTGCGCGGCAGCGTGAACACCGCCGCCACCTTTGTCGCTCGGGCGCTGGGAGCCGGCGATCCGCCGGGGGTGCGCCGCTGGGCGTGCGTGTTTCTCAGCGTGGCGCTGCTTGGGGTGCCGCTGGCGCTGCTCGGCCCGGCACTCCTTGACGGGCTGTTTACCCTGCTGCACCCGGACCCGCAGGTCACCGCCGTCGCCCGCGGGTATGCCCAGGTCCGCGTGTGGGAAATCCCGCTTGTCATGCTGGGAAGCGCCGCCCTCTCCGTGATGGTGGGCCTGGGCAACACCCGCACCCCCATGGGGCTCGCCTGGCTGGTGGTGGTGTTGAATGCCGCCCTCGCGCTGCTCTTCATCTTCGGGCTGGGGTGGGGCGTCGTGGGAGCGGCCTGGGCCGCCGTGATCGCGGTCAGCGTGCAAAACGGGCTGGCGCTGCTGCTGCTCGCGCGCCAGCACGGGCCCCGCTTTGGGCCGTTCGGGCTCGTGCGGCCCACCCGCGCCGAGGTGAGGAGCCTCGTCCGCGTCAGCCTGCCCGCCGGGATCACCGAACTCGCAGAGGTCTCGGCCTTTACGGCCTTTCAGGGGGTGATTTCCCGCCTGGGCCCGGTGGAGCTCGCCGCCTCCCAGATCGCCAACCAGCTTGCCAGCCTGGGGTTTTTGCCCGCCTTCGCGCTCGCGTCGGCCACCGGGAGCCTCCTTTCACGGGCGCTGGGAGCGGGCCGAGCCGAGATCGCCACCCGCATCGGCTGGCGGGGAGCGAGCATCGCCGCGGGGCTGATGGGCCTCCTCGCGCTGCTGTTTCTCACCCTGCCGCAAGCTTTGATCGGCCTCTTTAATCGCGATCCGGCGGTGCTTGCGGTCGGAAAGACAGTCCTCGCGGTGATGGCCGCCTACCAGGTGTTCGACGGCGTGGCGATTGTCCTCGGCGGGGCCCTGGGTGGCGCGGGCGATACCCGCTTTCGGCTGATCGTGACCCTCGCGGGCGCGTGGCTGGTGATGGTGCTGGGCGCGACTTGGCTGGCACCGCGCTTCGGGGTCGTCGGGGCGTGGGCGTCGGCGCTCGTCTTTATCGCCTTTGCTGCTGT
Source organism: Deinococcus sp. YIM 77859 (assembly GCF_000745175.1). NCBI lineage: Bacteria > Thermotogati > Deinococcota > Deinococci > Deinococcales > Deinococcaceae > Deinococcus > Deinococcus sp. YIM 77859. The sequence goes on along the minus strand of NZ_JQNI01000002.1, from coordinate 1,890,648 downwards.
GGCGTATGCCGTGCGCTTCGCCTCGGGGCGCTGGCGAAAGGTGGGGCTATGAGGGGCCGGTCAGTTCGGTCAGCCACCAATGGCCCCCGGCGCGGCGCAGGGTCGCCACCGTACCGGGGGGCGTGGCGACGGCGCGCAGACCAACCGTCAGGCGCAGGGCGGCCTGCAGGGGCCCGGCGTGGGTAAAGGCCACGGCCTCGCCCCGCTCGGGCAGCGTGGCAAGCCAGGTCTGCAGGCGGGCGTGAAAGGCCGCGCCCGTCTCCCCTCCTGGCGGTCCCAGGTCGGAATGCGGGTCGGCCAGCCCGTCAATCCAGGCCCGGGGCGCTTCTCCAAAGGCCGCTTCCAGCTCGGCCCAGGTGCGGCCCGCCATCACCCCGAAACGGGCTTCGGCGAGGGCGGAGACGGGTACGGCCTGCGGAAAGCCGGCGAGCGCCGCCGTCTCGCGGGCGCGCCGGCTGGGAGAGGTGTAGGCGAGCGCCCCGGGGGGCAAGCGCAGGGCGGCAGCCAGGTTGCGGCCTGCCGCAGAGAGCGGCGCGTCCTCGTCCGGGCGGGGATACCGTCCCTCCACGTTGGGCAGGGTGGGGGCGTGCCGAACGAGGTGCAGGGTGAGCGTCAACCCCGGCCCCAGGCGTAGGCGCACAGGGCGAGCAGTTCTGCCGTGACGATCAGCAGGCCGTACACGTCCCCGTTGAGACCCCCGCCCAGGCGCGCCGCCGCGTAGCGGGCGGTCAGCAGCACCCCGGCGAGGGCCACGAGGGCGGCGGCCCAGGCCCCCGGCAGCAGCAGGGCGGGCAGGGCGAGCAGCAGGGCGGGCAGCAATCGGCCTTCGCGCGAGCGGGCCCCCAGCGACTCCTGCCGCGCCGCCGGGTAGAGGTTCATGGGGAGCAGCACCAGCAGCCGCGCGACCACCGCCGCGACCAGCGGGGCAAAGACCGGAAGCGGCGCCGCCAACAGGCTCCAGAGAACCAGCAGCGCGGTCACGCCGCTGGCGAGGCCAAAGGCGCCCACATGCACGTCACGCAGGATTTCCAGCCGCCGCTCGGGGCTTTTCATGGCCAAGAGGGCGTCGGCGCTGTCTACCAGCCCGTCAAAGTGCAGCATCCCGGTGAGGGCCAGCCAGGCGGCCACCGCGAGGGCCGCCTGTACCCCCTGCGGCAGAGGCAGCGGAAGCCAGAGGGTGAGCGCCACCAGCCCCCCCACAGCATATCCAGCGAGGGGATAAAAGGCGCTTGCCCGCGCGAAATCGCCGTCCTGGACCCGGGTGACGTGGGGAAGGGGCAGCGTGGTCAGGAAGGTCAGGGCGAGGTGCGCGGCGCCCAGTTGGCGGTGCCACAGGGAACGCGGGTCCGTCGCAGGCCGATCACGCTCGGCTGCTGCCGGGGGGCTGGGCGGTTCAGGCGGTGGCGTCACCATTCCCGTGCACCTGCACCTGCGCGGCCACGGCCAGCGCCAGGGTGAGCACCCGCTCGCCGGGCAGCGTCACGGTGAGGGTGCCCAGCGCGGCATCCACCTGCCGAACAAGCACCACGGCGCCGGGTGTTAGCCCCGCCGCCAGCAGGGCCCGCAGGCCCGCCGGATCGCGATCGGGAACGCGGGCGACGGTCGCCGTCTCGCCCGGCGCGAGCTGCGTCAGCCGGCGCTCGGCGCGGGTGGGCAGCTCACCCGCCAGCGTGGGGATAGGGTCACCGTGCGGGTCGTGGGTGGGGTCACCCAGCCAGGCGGCAATGCGCGCTTCGAGCCGCTCGGAAAGGGCATGTTCGAGCTGCTCGGCCTCCTCGTGCACCTCGTCGAGGGGCACGCCCAGCGCACGGTGCAAGAAGAGTTCGAGCAGCCGGTGGTGCCGCAGCACCTCCAGCGCCACCCGCTGCCCTTCTGCGGTGAGGCTGGCCCCCTGGTAGGGCGCGTGGGCGACGAGGCCCTGCTCGCTGAGCTTACGCAGCATGCCGGTCACGCTGGCGGGCATCACGCCCAGCGCGTCGGCCAGCGCCTGCGTGTTGACCTTGCCGCGCTGCCCCAGCAGGTACAGATGCTTGAGGTAGTCCTCGGCGGAGGGCGAGAGGGTCAGGCGGGCCATGCCCCCAGTCTAGGGGAGGGGCGACTCACCGGGAACTTTTTCTTCGCCGGCAGTCTCCTACCCTTGAGGTGACCTTGCAATCCCTCAGTGACGCCCAGCTTGTGCCCCTCGCCGCGCACCCCGGCCCGCACCGGGAGGCGGCCTTTGAGGCGCTGGTGCGGCGGCATGCCCCCCGCGTTCACCGCCTGGCCGCAAGCACCGTGGGTCCGGGGGCCGCCGACGACGTGGTGCAGGAGGTGTTTATCAGCGTGTACCACCACCTCAGCCGTTTTCGTGGGGAGGCGCAGTTCAGCACCTGGCTGCACCGCGTCACCCTGAACGCCTGTCACAAGGCGCTCCGCGTTCGCCCCACCCTGCCCCTTGACGAGGCCCCGGAGCCGGCTGCGCCCCACAGCCCCGCCCGCGCCGGAGAGCAGGCGGACCTGCGCGAGCGGCTGGCCTGGGCGATGCGTCAGCTGCCGCCCGAGCAGCGCGACGCCGTGGCCCTGCGGGAACTCGCGGGCCTCGAGTACGCGGAGATCGCCGGGGTGCTGGGCGTGGAGCTGGGAACCGTGAGGAGCCGGATCGCGCGCGGGCGGGCAGCCCTACGGGCACTGCTGCTGGAGATCGGGGTCACGCCGTGAGGAGAAGGCGATGATGGATGACTTTGAACTGGATAACCTGTTCGCACGGGCTCGGGAGGAGACGCCCGCCGACGCGGGAGCAGCCGAGCGCTTCCTTGAGCGGCACCGGTCGGCAAGGCAAGACGCGCTGGCTCGTCCCCGGGCCGTGTGGTGGCCCTGGCCGCTCGCGGGCGCGGCCGTGCTCGCCGGGCTGCTCGCGGCGCGGCCCTCCCCCGCCCTGCCGGCGAGTGCGGCCTACGACACCTACCACAGCGTTCTTGGAGAGGGCTGGTGAGCCGGCGCCTCTGCTTGCTTGCCGCGCTTCTGGCGGGAACGGGGCGGGCGAGCGACCTCGAAGCCCTGACCGCAGCCCTACAGCAGGCGCGGACGCTGACAGCGCGGGGCAGCGTGGAGGTCCAGGTCTTGTTTCCCCCCCGCGCGGTGCCCACCCGAACGGCGCAGGTTCTTCCCCGGGTGCCGTTTCGACCCGCCCTGATCGCGCAGCACTTTCACGTCACGCAGCGGGAGGCCGCGCCGATCGCCGGGCGGGACGTGACCCGTTTCGACCTCACACCCAAAGTCGGGCAGGCGGCGCGTTGGACCCTCTGGATCGACCGCACCTGGAATGTTCCCCTGGCCTATGAGGAACGGATGCCGGACGGGAACCTGGCCCGCCGCGCCGCCTTCACCCGGGTCAGCGCGACCCCGGTGCGCCGCTCGCAGCCGGTACCCGCGGTGCCCGCAGGCCTGCGAGCGGCGGTCCTGGCGGCCCTCCCCGGTCTGCGCTTTCCGCCCGGCTTCACCCCGACGGAAGTCCAGGCGCGGGCAGCGGGTGGAGTGGAGATTACCCTCAGCGACGGAATCAACGTGCTTGCCCTGGTGATTGCCCCCCGAAACGTCCGCGCCGCGCCGGGGGTGGCCTCGCGCCGAGTGGGGCAGCACTTCGTGTGGCTGGTCGGGAACCTGCCGGACGCGCCGCTTCGCCGGGCGCTGGCCGAGATCGAAGAGGTGAAGACAAGGCGGCTGGGAACTTTCCTGGGGGCCAGCGCCTCCAACACTTGACCATGTGCCCTGCTTCGTGTTTGGAGGTTCCATGTCCCTAAAGCCCCTCTCCCGCCCCCTTACCCTGGAGGACGCCGCGCACCTGCTGCGCCGCACCGCGTTCGGTGCGACAGACGCGCAGATCCGCGCTCTGGCTGGCCGCGACGCCCGCGAGGTGGCGCGCGAACTGCTCGCCTTTGATCAGAGGCTCGCGCCGGACAACCCCTTCAAGCCGCAGGAGGCCGCCACGCCCGGCGCAGGACTTCAGCTCACGCGGGCCGGGTGGCTGTACGAGCTGCTGTACGGGCCCCATCCCCTGCGCGAGGTGCTGGTGCTCACCTGGAGTAACCACTTTGTGATCGGCACCGACAAGGTGCGGAACGTCCCCATGCTCGCCGCTTACCTCGCGCTGCTGCGCCGTCACGCCGCCACCGCCGATTTCACTCGCTTCACGCTGGAGGTGGCACAGTCCCCCGCCATGCTGCGCTACCTGGACAATGACCAGAACCGCCGGGGCAAGCCCAACGAGAATTTCAGCCGCGAGCTGCTGGAACTGTTCACGACTGGTCTCGGCCACTACACGGAAGAGGACGTACGCGAGGGGGCTCGCGCCCTGACCGGCTGGACCTTTGAGGGCGGGCGCGGCAACCAGAGGTTCCTCGAAGAGCCGCGCTTCGTGTTCCGGGCCGGACAACACGACGCGGGCCGCAAAACCTACCTGGGAACAAGCGGCTTCCTGGGGGGCGAGGACGTGATTCGCCTCGCCGCCACGCACCCAGCCACATCCGTGTTCATCGCCCGCAAGCTGCACCGCGCCTTGGTGGCCGATACACCCGACGAGCAGGCGGTCACGGCGAGCGCCACGACCTTTCGCCAGACCAACGGCAACATCCGGGCCGTGCTGGAAGAACTCCTGGCCAGCGAGGTCTTTTACGCGAGCCGCGCCGCGATCATCCGCAGCCCGGTGGCCTACATCGTGGGTGCCGTGCGCGCCCTGGGCCAGCCCAAGCTGGAGGCCAAGCAGATTCTGAACCTTGCCCAGACCGCCGGAAAGATGGGACAGCTCCTTCTCCAGCCCGACACGGTCAAGGGCTGGGACGGCGGGCGCGAGTGGATCAACGACTCGGCGCTGCTCCTGCGGATGCAGGTGGCGGCGGCGCTCACGCTGGGCAGCAAGGCTCCTCAACGAACGGAGCCGCCCTCCACCCTGGCCCTGCTGGGCACCGAACGCAGCCCGTGGCAGGCGGCCCTCGCCGGCCTGAACGCGCAGCAACGCACGTACCTGACCCTGATCAGCCCGGAATTTGGGCTCGCCTGAAGAGGCGTACACAAGAGCAGCTGCCCCCAGCTTTTCTTCACGCCTTACCCCTGAGGTAACCATGGACCGACGTGAATTCCTGAAGTACTCCGCCCTCGCCGTCGCCGTAACAAGCGGTATGCCGGGCTTTCTGGCGCGGGCCGCCGCCCAGGCAAGCGGCACCAAGACGCTGGTGGTGGTGCAACTGACCGGCGGCAACGACGGCCTGAACACGCTGATTCCGTACTCCAACGGCGCCTACTACGCCGCACGGCCCAGCATCGCCATTCCCAAAAAGGACGTGCTGACGCTCACGCCCGACCTGGGCATGCACCCGGCGCTCAAACCCCTGATGGGGCTGTGGGACGCGGGGCAGCTCGCCTGGATGGAGAACGTGGGCTATCCCAACCCCAACCGTTCGCATTTCGCCTCCATGGCGATCTGGCACACCGCCGACCCCACCCAGGGCCAGGCAGAAGGCTGGATCGGACGCCTTGCCGAAAAGATCGGCGATCCTTTTTGCGCCTCCAACCTGGGGGGCATCACGCCCCAGGCCCTGCGGGCCTCTGCATTCAGCCTGCCCTCTATCGACGGGGTGGACAGCTTCCAGGCCAAGCTCCCAGCGGGCCTGGAGGGCGCGTTTGAGGCGATGTTGAAGACCCCACGCACGGGCGAGGCCGCGTACCTGGGGCAGGCCACCCGGCAGATGCTCGCCAACACGCGCCGAGTGCAGCAAAACGTGCGCCGCTACCGGGAGGGTGCGCGCTACCCCGAGGGCCGGTTCGCCGCCGCGCTGCGCGACGCCGCCCGCCTGATTGCCGCCGGAACCGGCCAGCGTGTGCTGTACGTCTCCCTGGGCGGCTTTGACACCCACGCCGGGCAACGGGCCGAGCAGGATGGACTGCTCGCCGAACTCGCCGCGGGCCTCGCAGCCTTTCAGGCCGATCTGGAGGCGCAGGGTCTGGCGGACCGGGTGATCGTGATGGGCTTTTCGGAGTTCGGGCGGCGAGTGGCGGAGAACGCCAGCGCGGGCACCGACCACGGCAAGGGCAGCGTGATGTTTGCCCTGGGCCGCGGCGTCCGGGGCGGCATTCACGGCGAGAGCCCCGACCTAGAAGACCTTGCAGACGGCGACATCAAGTACCGGCAGGACTTCCGCGGGATCTATGCCGAGGCCCTCACAAGGTGGCTGGGCCTGGACGCCCGCGAGATTCTGCGTGGGGACTTCGGGGGACCGCGGTGGATCGCGTAACGGCGCGCCTGGGCGCTGCGCTTGCCGGGCTGGTGCTGCTCTCCGCCCCCGCCGCCCTGGCCCTGCCGAAGTACCGCCTTCAGGCCGCGCAGCAACTCGGCCATGACCGGGACGATCCGCTGTGGCAGCTGTCCGGGAGGGTGATGCCCTGCGTGACCTGCCACCTGCGCCCACAGGGCGGCGAGGGCTGGAACGCGTTCGGCGAGAGCCTGCGCGCGGGCTTCCGCCAGCACCCGGGGGCGAAGTTTGGGGACGTCCTGTACAGCGTTCTCACGGCAGAGGCCGACGCGGACGGCGACAGCTACCCCGACGCGCTGGAGTTCTACGCCCGCACGCTGCCCGGTGACCCGAACAGCCGCCCGCAGCGCCCCCTCGCGGACCTTCAGGCCGAATTCGAACGGGCAGGCGGCCTGAAGCAGTACGCGCCCCCTAAAGGCACGGCCCGGTAGGGCTCACCGCGGGAGGAGAGTGGACAGCAGGGGGGCCTCCAGGCAGGAACATGGGCGAGGTGAGCACTCCTTCCCACGTCCGGGACGACGCTTGCCCCGCGCAGCGCCGCTCCCCCTGCCCCCTCTGGGGGTGGGGGCAGCCCGCACCAAGATGCCCGGCCCCATCCCACACCAAAGAAAACCCCGCCGCGGCGGGGCTTGTTTCTCTGGACTGCTTAGGCCGCGAGTTCTGCCTGAATCACCTGAAGCCGCCGTCCTCCCGCCAGCTGCTGCACGATCTCGGCGCGCAGTGCGTTGGCCTTTTCCAAGCCCAGATCCTCGATCAGCCGAACGAAGTCGATGGGCTGGTAGGCGTGCGCCCCGTTCGCCTGGGCGTGGAAGAAGTAGGACACCAGCTCTTCGAGGGTCAGCCGTGACATGCTCTTAATATACCCTTAACCTCTGAACTTTTTCTTACTCCTGGCCGAGTTCTGTGAGGCTGTCTCCTGCCCCTTTCCCAGCGGTCACCTCGGTGAGTGAGGCGGGCGACCGAGCAGGCGAAGCAGGCCCGAGGGGTGCCCGGTGCATATTCACCCACAGCCCATCCCCCAGAAGCCCTCCCCATCACCCTGCCGGGAATTCATCTGCAATTCAGAACTGGGCCACATTCACAGATCAGCTTGACAAGATTACGCCATCACCGTATTCTGTCCTTACCGGAATGGGAGCGCCGTGGTGTGCTCGTTCGCCTGCCCGGAGGGACCCCAAAGCGGCCCCAACTTCAGCTTTAGACGGTGCCCCTGCCGGAAGAAGGTGGGGGCACGTGCTTGGCTGATCGCGTGTGGAGACACCTCCGCGCTGGCCCTCACGCTGCCCGGTACACTGCTCGCATGACTGCCGTACAACAGGATCTCGATCAGCTCAGCATCAACACCATGCGAACGCTGGCGATCGACGCGGTGCAGGCGGCCAACAGCGGTCACCCCGGCGCGCCCTTGGGAGCGTCTCCAATGGCCTATGTGCTGTGGCAGCGCTTCCTGCGCCACAACCCGCGGAACCCGGAGTGGCCGGGCCGTGACCGCTTTGTGCTCTCGGCCGGGCACGCCTCCATGCTGATCTACTCGCTGCTGCACCTCACCGGCTACGACATGCCGCTTGAAGACATCAAGCGCTTTCGCCAGTGGGGCAGCAAGACGCCCGGACACCCCGAGTTCTTCCATACCAAGGGCCTCGACGCGACCACCGGTCCCTTAGGCCAGGGCGCGGCGATGACCGTGGGCATGGCGCTTGCCGAAGCGCACCTTGCCGCCCGCTACAACCGCGCGGGCTTCCCGATTTTTAACAACTACACCTACGGCCTGCTGGGCGACGGGGACCTTCAGGAGGGCGTGAACCACGAGGCTGCGGCCCTTGCCGGACACCTCAAGCTCGGCAAGCTGATCTGGCTGCACGATGACAACCAGGTGCAGCTCGACACGGCCACCGCCAAGGCCGAATCGGAGGATGTGGCCGAACGCTACCGCGCCTACGGCTGGCAGGTGCTGCGGGTACAGGACGGCAACGACCTCACCGAAATCGAGAACGCGATCCGCCAGGCCCAGCTGAACACCGAGCAACCCACGCTCATTCAGGTTCGTACCGTGATCGGCTTCGGCAGCCCCCGAGCGGGCACCAGCAAGGCGCACGGCGAGCCCTTGGGCGAGGAGGGCGTCGCCGCCACCAAAAAGGCCCTGGGCTGGAACTACCCGCCCTTCACCGTTCCCGACGAGGTGCGCGCCCATATGGACGCCCGGGAACGCGGCGCGGCGTGGGAAGCTGAGTGGCAGGCCCTGCTCGACCGCTACCGTGCCGAGTACCCCGACCTCGCCGCCGAGGTGGACGCGCTGCTTGCCCGCCGCCTGCCCGAGAACCTGGCCGAGGCCCTCCCCTCCTTTGAGGTGGGTGGCAAGGCGATCGCGACCCGCAACGCCAGCGGGGAAGTCATCAACGCGCTGGCCAAGGTGGTCCCGGGTCTGATGGGCGGCAGCGCGGACCTCTCCGGCAGCACGAAGACCACCATCAAGGACGGCGGCGAACTCCTGCCCGGAAGCTACGAGGGCCGCAACGTGTACTTCGGCGTGCGCGAGTTCGGCATGGCCGCTGCCGGCAACGGCCTGGCGCTGTACGGGGGGCTGCGGCCCCTCGTGGGCACCTTCCTGGTGTTCGCCGATTACCTCAAACCCGCCTTCCGACTCTCCGCGCTGCAATTCCAGCCGGTTACGTACGTCCTGACGCACGACTCCATCGGTTTGGGCGAGGACGGCCCCACGCACCAGCCCATCGAGCAGCTCGCCATGCTGCGCGCCGTGCCGGGAGCCCGGGTGATTCGTCCCGCCGATGCGAACGAGACCGCCGCTGCCTGGCAGATGGCCCTGGAGTACGGCAAGGGCCCGACGGCGCTGGCCCTCTCCCGCCAGGATCTCCCGGTGCTCCCGCGAAACCACGCGGGTGTACGCAAGGGGGCCTATGTGGTCCGCGACCCCCAGGACGGTCCGGCACAGGTCATTCTGATCGCGACCGGCTCGGAAGTCAGCCTGGCCCTCGACGCGGCCGAGGCCTTGGCCGGGGAGGGCATTCGGGCCCGGGTCGTCTCTATGCCCTGCATAGAAGTCTTCCGTGAGCAGGACGCCGGGTACCGCGACTCGGTGCTGACTCCCGGCGTGAAACGGGTGGCCATCGAGGCAGCCAGCCCTCTGCCCTGGTACGAGTGGGTGGGAACAGACGGCGCCGTGATCGGCATGACCACCTTCGGCGCGTCAGCCCCCGCGCGGGTGCTGTTCGAGAAGTTCGGCTTTACCGTGCCCAACGTGGTCAAGGTTGTCAAGGGCGTGCTCTGACCGCTCAACGCCCTGGCAAACGCTTCCTTGTGGAAGTTGTCATGGAATTCATCGGGGGGCAAAAAGCCCACATACCGAAGCCTTTTTCCGTCCAGCACGGCCTTTAGCCCGTCTCAAGCTTGTGAGCCAGACACAGCGGGCGGGCGGGACGCCGTGGAAGAGTGCCCGACATGACGAAGGATGACAGGAAGCAAAACGTCCAGTCCGAGTCGGCTCCGACGGAGAACTTTCCCCAACAGGCTTCGGGCGAGACCCAGGCCCAGGAGCCGGGTCACCAGTCGGAGATGAACCAAAAGCCCATCACCATTCGCGATGATTACCGTGGCAGCGGCAAACTGACGGGCAAGGTCGCGCTGATCACCGGGGGGGACAGCGGGATTGGGCGGGCCGTCGCCGTGCACTTCGCGCGCGAGGGCGCTGACGTTGCCGTGGTGTACCTCGACGAGCACGAGGACGCGCAAAGCACCGTGGCGCTTGTGGAGGGCGAGGGCCGCCGCGCTCTGGCGATCAGCGGGGACATCGGCGACCCGCAGTTTTGCCAGCAGGCCGTGCAGCAGACCCTTCAGGAGCTGGGTCGGCTCGACATTCTGGTGAATAACGCCGCTGAGCAGCACCCGCAGCCCAGCATTACGGACATCACGCCCGAGCAGTTGGAGCGCACCTTCCGCACGAACATCTTTGGCATGTTCTACCTGACCCAGGCGGCGCTGCCGCACCTGAAGCAGGGTGCAACCATCATCAACACCACCAGCGTCACGGCCTACAAGGGAAGTCCCCAACTGCTCGACTACTCCAGCACCAAGGGTGCCATTGTCGCCTTTACCCGCAGCCTCAGCCAGAGCCTGGCGGAACAGGGCATCCGCGTGAACGCTGTGGCTCCGGGACCGATCTGGACGCCCCTGATTCCCAGCACTTTTGAGCCGCAAAAGGTCGAGAGCTTCGGCCAGGACGTCCCCCTGAAGCGCCCCGGCCAACCCGCTGAAGTCGCGCCCGCCTACGTCTTCCTGGCCTCGGAGGACAGCAGCTACATGACCGGACAGGTCCTGCACCCGAATGGCGGCGAGGTGGTGAACGGGTAGGAAAAAGCGAGAGCGGGAAGGGCGCTACGGCTTTTGCCCAGCGCCCTTCTTGTTGTTCTCCAAACCCTCCTGCCCGGCGCCTCTCCTCTACCAGAGGGGGTAAGCAGCCCACCGCTGGTGGCACGCTCGGCAGGGAAGGGGGCGTTTGGTGAGTCGGCTCCAGCAGCAGCGCACTCTGCGAGCGGAGCCGCACCCTGCCAGACATGCCCGAGAGCGGGCATCGTGCGGGTTAGGACCGGAGGGATGTTGGAGGTCGCCTTCGTCGATGGCGGCGATATCGGCAAAGAAACCCCGGGCGCGGCCAGGATTCGCCTGGTTGTCCCGGTTTCGTCGGCTGGAACGTGGCCTTCATTCCTCGCCACCCGCGTTCTGCGCTGGCCTCCCCGAGCAGGAGGGCCACTCGGTGTTGGAAAGCAGCGGGCCAGCTCTCATCCCGCTCCGCCATGCTGGGGAGGTGCGCCGCCTCCTTCGCCTCCTTCTCGTGCTCGCCGTACTGGTCGGGGCCGCCTCTCTGCTGTGGCCCGCCACCAGACAGGCCTGGCGGTACGTGGCGCTGCTCTCCGCGCCGGCGCCCACCGAACAGAGCCTTCCCAATCCCCTGCCGGGCCAGCGTTTCGTGGACACCTGGGGCGCAGCCCGCAGCGAGGGGCGGCGGCATGAAGGGGTGGACATCTTCGCGCCGCGCGGCACGCCCATCCGCGCCACGACGCGCGGCCTCGTCCTCAACGTGGGCGAGAACCGGCTGGGGGGCCGCACCGTGACCCTCCTCGGGCCCGGCGGACAGCGGCACTATTACGCGCACCTCGACCGCTATCCGGACCTCCAGGAAGGCGACTGGGTGGAGGCTGGGGACGTGGTGGGCTATGTGGGAGACAGCGGCAACGCGAAAGGCACGCCCCCGCACCTGCACTACGGGATCTATGAGCTGGGGGGCGCGATCAACCCCTATCCGCTGCTGCGCCAGGATTGAAGCCACGCCGTCTCGTCCTGCTTCTTGAGGGCGGTGAGTTCGTGGCTGAGCGGCGAGAGACGAAGCGGCGACTCCCGGCCAGCGCCAGGAAGGCTTGCCCCTGCTCTTGGGTGGGGCACAACCGAAACCTGTAGACCTTGCGCAGCGTCGCCACCGAGTCCCTCGTTTTTTGGGCGGCGATGAACTCCGCTGCTGACCCAGGAGGAGCGTGTCTCCCTTGAGCGCGTGCATGACCTGAGCCGGAGACACGTCCGGCCCCGTAGCAAGGGACAGGTGAACGTGGTCGGGCATGACCGCAAGGGCGTTGACTGTCCAGCCCATCTCCGCGCACTCCTCGTTGGGCAACTCCTTCAGGGGTGCCGCCACCGGGCCGACGAGCACCTTCCGTCTGCGGCGCGCCCACCGTATGGGCGGCGGGCGGTCAGTTGCGACCATCCACCGGCACGCAGGGCACTCCGGCTCCGGTTTCAGCCCACACTCTTGGCTGTAAGCGCCCGGTGCGGCGTGAGATTCACGCGGTCAGCAGTCGCGCCGCAGGGCCGCAACCCGGCCATCAACCCGCGGTCCCCGTGCTCGACCCAGACAAGGCACGGCCGGTGCGGTCGGGGGAAGGCGAGAGGTCCCGTGGACCTGGCCCCGGTCACGGGGCCCCTCCACCCAGAACGCCCAGAACGTCCCCCAGGGCTGCCCCAGCCGAGCGCAGGGCCTGCAGGGTGCCCCGGTCATGCAGTTCGTGTGCGGCGGCGAGGTCTTCTCCATACTCCTGAAAGGCCTGGAGGACAGGCCCGAGTCTGCTGTGCCCCGCTTCCAGAAAGCCCACCAGCGCCAGCCGCAGCGCCAGCCGCTGCACATTCTCCGGCGCGCGGCCCACCTGAATCCTCTTCCCCGACACGTAGGGATCGTCGGTCAGCAGCCGGGTGCAGCCCGCCCAGGGGTCCGGCGCAGCATACTCCACCGCCCGCAGCCCGCTCATGGCGATGGCCCCCGCACACTGCGGACAGGGTTCCACCGTGGTCAGCACCGTCCAGCTGTAACACTCCGGACGCGGCGTGGCAGACAGATTCAGCAGGGCATTGATCTCAGCGTGGGCCAGGTCATGCCCGCTGATGACGCCCCCCGCCGCCCCGCGAGGCTCGCTCAGCCGGTTGCGCCCCCGGGCGATCACCTGCCCGGCCCCGTCCACCACGACGGCTCCGATGGGATAAGAACCCCGGCAGTAGGCCATCCAGGCTTCGGAGAGGGCGGCGTGCCACCCTTCTGACAACCTCTCCTGGGGGCTCTTCTCCCCCTCCCGCGAAGCTGCCCCGGTCACAACGCCTCCCGGTACCGCTCGATCAGGTGTTCGAGCGCCTCGCGCAGCAGGGACGCCTCGGTCCGGCCCAGCGCACCCGAGAGCTTGGCGAGGCGTTCGAGCTGGCTTTTGGGGTAGTAGTTGGACTTCAGGATCATCTTGCTCTCCACGTAGATGCAGGCCCGGCTGCGGCCCTCGCGTTTGGCGCGCAAGAGTGCCTCGTCAGCCGCACGGTACAGGTCGGCAAAGGTGTGGGCGTGCGCGGGCCGAGCAGCCAGGCCAACGCTCAGGCTGAGGGTGCGCGGCCAGTGCGGATCGCGGTGAATGTGAAAGTGCCGAATCACCTCGTCAAAGAGAATCAGGGCCGTCTCAGCAGCCGTTTCAGGCAGGATCACCCCATACTCGTCACCCCCCACTCGCCCGATCACGCTGCCCGTGGGGAGGCTGCCCGACAGCAGGCGTTCCACGTCCCGCAGCACGCGGTCCCCTTCCGCGTGCCCGAGGGTGTCGTTCAGCAGCTTGAAGTGGTCAAGGTCAAGCACCGCCAGGGTCACCGGAGCCCCGTTGAGCGCCTCAAACGCGTCTTCAAACGCTGAACGGGACAGAATGTTGGGTCGGGGCATAGGTCTCCTCCAGGAGAGGCACACAACGTTTGCTAGATATATGTATTACGTATATACGTTGGGCATTGTGATGTCAAGACATGGGCCCAAAAGCAGCGTGCTGGCGCAGCTTGAGCGCACAAGACTCAGATTGTCAGATTCAAGGTGTTGACTTTCTTGAGCCGAGGGGACTACTATTCCGTCTGGAACGGCAAAAAGCTGCCGGACTGCTCGGCAGCCTGCCGCCACGCTCACATTTCACTTCACAGGAGGGACACCCATGCTGAAACCACTGGGCGACCGCGTTCTCGTTGAGATTATCGAAGAAGCCGAGCAGAAGACGGCTGGGGGCCTGTACGTTCCCGATACGGCCAAGGAAAAGAGCCAGCGCGGCAAGGTCGTGGCCGTTGGCAACGGCAAGCTGCTCGACAACGGCACGCGCGTCGCGCTGGACGTGAAAGAAGGCGACACCGTGTACTTCGCCAAGTACGGCGGTACGGAAGTCTCCCTGGACGGTAAGAACTACTCCATCCTGAACGAGCGCGACATCCTCGCCATCGTCGAGTAATTCTCAACTTCACTTCACCTGAGGAGGAAGCCACATGCCCAAGCAACTCGTGTTTGAAGAGAATGCCCGCCGTAGCCTGGAACGCGGCGTGAACGCCGTTGCCAATGCCGTCAAGGTCACCCTGGGGCCGCGCGGCCGCAACGTCGTCATCGAGAAGAAATTCGGCAGCCCCACGATCACCAAGGACGGCGTGACCGTCGCCAAGGAAGTGGAGCTCGAGGACAAGCTCGAGAACATCGGCGCGCAGCTTCTCAAGGAAATCGCCTCCAAGACCAACGACATCACCGGTGACGGCACCACCACCGCTACGGTGCTCGGCCAGGCCATCGTGAAGGAAGGTCTGCGCAACGTTGCGGCGGGCGCGAACCCCCTTGCCCTCAAGCGCGGCATCGACAAGGCGGTTGCCGCCGCGACCGAGGAGATCAAGCGCCTGGCGGTGCCCGTTGAGGACAGCGACGCCATCAAGAAGGTCGCGGGCATCTCGGCCAACGATCCGCAGGTTGGCGAGGAAATCGCCAACGCGATGGACAAGGTGGGCAAGGAAGGCGTCATCACCATCGAGGAGTCCAAGGGCTTTGACACCGAAGTGGACGTCGTGGAGGGGATGCAGTTTGACAAGGGCTACATCAGCCCCTACTTCATCACCAGCCCCGATACGATGGAAGCGGTCCTGGAAGACGCCTACATCCTGATCAACGAGAAGAAGATCAGCGCCCTCAAGGATTTGCTCCCGGTGCTGGAAAAGGTCGCGCAGACCGGCCGTCCGCTGCTGATCATCGCCGAAGACGTGGAGGGCGAGGCGCTTGCCACCCTGGTCGTGAACAAGCTGCGCGGCACGCTGAACATCGCGGCCGTGAAGGCTCCTGGCTTCGGTGACCGCCGCAAGGAGATGCTGCGCGACATCGCGGCCGTGACGGGCGGTCAGGTCGTCAGCGAGGACCTGGGTCACCGCCTGGAGAATGTCGGTCTCGACATGCTGGGCCGTGCCAAGCGGGTCCGCATCACCAAGGACGAGACGACGATCATCGACGGCATGGGCAACCAGGCCGAGATCGACGCCCGCGTGAACGCCATCAAGGCCGAGCTGGAGACCACCGACTCTGACTACGCCCGCGAGAAGCTCCAGGAGCGCCTCGCCAAGCTGGCGGGCGGTGTGGCTGTGATCCGTGTGGGGGCCGCGACCGAGACCGAACTCAAGGAGAAGAAGCACCGCTACGAGGACGCCCTCTCCACCGCTCGCTCGGCGGTCGAGGAAGGCATCGTCGCGGGTGGCGGCACCACGCTGCTGCGCGTCATTCCCGCTGTTCGCCGAGTCGCCGAGAGCCTGGAGGGTGACGAGGCCACCGGTGCGCGCATCCTGATTCGCGCCCTGGAAGAGCCCGCCCGTCAGATCGCCGCGAACGCGGGCGAGGAGGGCAGCGTCATCGTGAATGCCGTCGTGGGCAGCGACAAGCCCCGCTTCGGCTTCAACGCTGCGACGGGTGAGTACGTGGACGACATGATCGCCGCGGGCATCGTGGACCCCGCCAAGGTCACCCGCACGGCCCTGCAGAACGCTGCCTCCATCGGCGCTCTGATCCTGACGACCGAAGCCATCGTCAGCGACAAGCCCGAGAAGGAAAAGGCCCCCGCCGGTGCTGGCGCGCCGGACATGGGCGGGATGGACTTCTAAAGCAGGCGAGCAGCCCACAGCCCAAAGGAGCCGGAGCCTAGGCCCCGGCTCCTTTCTTGGTGCAAGGGGACGGGGGCGAACAACCCCTCAGTCCCCCTATTTGGCCCGCTGGCCGCTTCGCTTCCTACGCCCCGTACTTTTGCAGCTTCAGCGCGTTCGCCATCAACAGCGGCATCACGTCGGTGCCGCGGCGCAGGCCCAGGCTGCCCTTCCCCGCCTCCTCCTCGGTGTAGCGCCCGGCAAGGTCTTTGCGGCCATAACGGCTCTGAATCAGCAGCGGAACGGGGTGCCAGGAGTGGCTGGCGAGCTTGCTGGGCGTAGAGTGGTCGCCCACGATGCACAGCACGTCGGGCTGAAGGGCCCGCAGCTGGGGCAGCAGCGCGTCGAACAGCTCGATTTTTTTCACCTTGGCGAAGAAGTCGCCGTCCTCTCCGGTGGAGTCGGTTTTCTTGACGTGCCAGTAGAAAAAATCGTAGTTGTCCCAGCTCTTTTCCAGGGCCGCGACCTTGCCTTCTAGGGCATCCTCCTCGCCCTCGACCTCCAGCACGTCCATGCCGACGAGGCTGGCCAGGCCCTTGTACATCGGATAGCTGGCGATGCAGGCGGCGCGGAGCTGGTAGATGTCCTCAAAGCTGGGGAAGTGGGGCACGTCGCTGTAGCCGCGAAACAGCACCCCATTCACCTGCGGCTCGTCCGCGAGGGCAGCCTCGGCGCGGGCGACAAAGGCGTTGACGAGGCGAGCCGTGCGCTCGCTGGCAGGGTCATGGCCTTCGGCGACCCGGGGGGGCACGCCGGTGACCTGCGGGTCCACATCGCTGATGTTGGCACCCAGGCCCTGCCCGGCCTCGTCCAACCCCTGCCCACGAAACACCACCACAAACCGGTGTTCGGATTCGGTGTAGATCTCAACCGGCGTGCCGTCAATCTCGGGGATGGCGGCCCGCAGTTTGGCCACAACCTCGGCGTTTTTCTCGTTGCTGGGGCGGCCCGCGCGGCGGTCAGCGATGATGCGGTTCTTGCCGAGCGAGGCGAAATTGCCGCGCACCGCCACGTCTCCGGCTCGCAGCTTGACCCCGATTCCCACCGCCGAGAGCGCCCCGCGCCCCACCACGTACTTGAGAGGATCATACCCGAACAGGCTGAGGTGACCCGGACCGCTGCCGGGGGTGATCCCCGCGCCGACAAGTTCGACCAGGCCAAGTTGCGATTCCCGGGCCAGCGCGTCCAGGTTGGGGGTCTGGGCGGTGGCGAGTTCGGTATCACCGTTCACGGTGAGGGGCAATCCCCCCACTCCGTCGAGCACGACCATCAGGATCTTGCTGTCGGTCTTCTTGGCGAGGGGACGGATGGTGTCGATCAGGTCCATAGGGGTACTGTAGCGCTGCCCTGCGGCCCGGCAGCCGGAACCTATAGGAAACCGGCCACCCCGAACGAGGCGGCCGGGCACCGGTGCGGCCTAGCGTCCGTCGACTCGCCCGTCGGCGGCGTCCGCGACGGTGTCATCCATCTGATGCACAACGGCTTCGGCCCGCGCTTCGGCCTCCGCATCACTCATGGCCGGCTTGCGGGTGGCGATCACGGTGCCGATGATGGCGATGGCCGCCATCCCACCCCAGAAGACCGCCTGCGGGAGGTGCAGCGTGGGCACAGCCGGGAAGTGCTCGTGAGCCGCCTCCAGCGTCTCGATGCCGAGCTTCACAGCGATCCAGCCCACCAGCGCGTAGGCGACGTTGTCAAAGGCCGGGTACTTGTTCAGCAGCTTCAGGAAGATGGTCGCGGCAAAGCGCATCAGGATGAGGCCGATCACCCCACCGATCACCACGATGGTAAGGCCCTGCTCGGGGGGCATGTCCCGCGGAATCAGCGCCACCCCCGCCAGGATGGAGTCTACGGAAAAAGCCAGGTCGGTGAGATTCAGCAGCACCACGGTCGCCCAGAAGCCGCGGCCCCGAGCACTCGCCGCCGCCTCATCCTCACTGTGGCCCTTTTTCACGAAATGGCTGATTGCCAGGTACGCGAGGTACAGGGCCCCAAAGGCCCGCAGCCACCAGTACTCCAGCACATAGGAGGCGAGCAGCACGCCCAGGATGCGCAGCACCACCGCGCCGCCGATCCCGTACGCGAGCGCCTTGCGTTGCAGGTTCACGGCGAGGTGCCGCACCATCACGGCGAGCACCAGGGCGTTGTCAGCCGAGAGCAGGCCCTCGAGCAGGAGCAGGGTGCCGAGAATCGCCCAGGTCTCGGCGTTCAGGGGGGGCATTTCGAGTCCGAACATAAACACGTCAGTCTAGCCCCCCGAGCCAGGCAACGGGAGGCGTACAAAACAAACGGAATGCAAGAAGGGCGGCTGCGCCCTAGCGAACGATCTGCCCGGCCTCGTCCAGCGCCGGATAGGGCTCCCCACGTTCACGGTACCCGGCGGCAAGGTCCGGGTACGCCCACTCGAAAGCGAGGCGGTGGAGGTCATGGGGCGCAAGCTGCGGCGTGCCGTACATGCCCGCCCTCAGGCGCTGCCGCTGCGCCTCAAAGAGGATGGTCGCGGCAGCCACCGAGACGTTGAGGCTCTGCACCATCCCGAACATGGGAATGACGATGTTGGCATCGGCCGCGTCCGCCGCCTCATCGGAGACGCCCCACTTTTCTGCCCCCAGGAGGATGCAGGTGGGGCGGGTGTAGTCTGCCTCGCGGTAATCCACGCTGCGCTGTGAAAGGTGGGTGGCCAGCACCTGCATGCCCTCAGCTTGCAGGGTTCGCACGGCGGTCAGCGCGTCCGAATGGGTTTGGACGGCCACCCACTTGTGGGCACTGCCGCTCGTCGCGTCGAAGGTAGGAAGCGCGCCGCTTTTGGGCGGGACGGCGTGTGCGGTCAACACGCCCACAGCGTCACAGGTCCGCAGGATGGCACTGAAGTTGTGGGGCTTATTCACCTCGTCCATGAGCACAGTCAGCGTGGGCTGCCGCCGGCGAAGAACGCGCAGGATCTTCTCGTACCGTTCAGGCGTCATCGGGGAGCCAGGGTAGCGCATGGTGAGGCAACGTGGCCCCCAAAGCCCAGTGATCCGCGCCTCAGTCCCCGTCCGCTCCGGCGTGCTAGCAAGGCGCTATGAAGGTCCCTGCCGCCCTGCTCGCTCTGCTGCTCGCCGCACCCGCCCTCGCTGCCCCCACGGGACAGGATGTGACGCGGGCCGCCACGCGCACCGCACAGGCACTGGGTGGGGTGCTGCGCGACTGCCCGGCCAGCTTCGCCCGCATCGGAACGGATCAGAAAGAATGCGTGGGCCTCAGCGCCAACGTGGAGCAGGCCCGCACCCGGCTCACGGCGGCCTTGGCGGATGACCTGTACGGCGTATGGCGCAGCCGTGACGGGCAACGCAGCGTGTACAACTGGGTACGTACGCCGGGCGGATACGTTTACCTCCGACTGCAACCCGACCCGGAAGGCCGCGCGCGGACGCTCGCCTACCTCGACCTGCCGCCCAGCCGTCAAGACAGTGCCGCGCCCCCTTCCAGCACAACCAAAACACCGAAGACGCTGGCACCCGTGCCCTTTGCGCGTACCCTGGAGCTGCGAACACCCCGTCTACACGGCGCCGATGTGCGAGCGGTACAAAACCGGCTGATCGCCCTTACGCGCCCGAGCGGGGGCGGCCAGGGAGACGGTTGGTACGGTCCCGTCACCGCGGCGACTGTCCGGGCTTTTCAGACCGCCAACGGGCTTCCTGCCACCGGCCGGGTCGACCGCACGACCTGGGACGTCCTCTTTCACCCGCAGGCCAAACCCTTTGCAGCAAGCAGCATTCGCCGGTGACAAAGCTCCCGGCACGCAACCGGGAGCGATTCCTGCCCGACTTCACCCGGCCGGGTTGAGTTGTGGAACGTCCTCAGCCTACGGGGCCTTTCTCACGCCTCCATTTGGACCGGGTCAGGGAACCTTCATGAGGGTCCCTTCTGAAAAGGCCGTGGGAAGCAGTGAAGGAGGCTGCTTCCCACGGCGGCTTGTTCTGGTGCACTCGCCGCGATTCGAACGCGGGACCTGCCCCTTAGGAGGGGGCCGCTCTATCCAGCTGAGCTACGAGCGCGCAGCGGCAGGAGTATAGCAGCCCAGGGCCAGGCCGGAGTGTCACGCCGAGATCAGCGGTTCATGATGTGAATCGCCTGCTTGTGGCTGGCCTCGGCAGCTTCCAGTACGCTCTCCCCAAGGGTGGGGTGCGCGTGGATGGTCAGGGCGATGTCGGTGGCGGTGGCGGCCATCTCCAGCGCCAGACTGGCCTCGCCCAGCATGTCCGAAGCGTGCGGGCCCACAATATGCACGCCCAGCACCAGGTCAGTGTCCTTTTCCACCACCATCTTCACGAACCCGTCGGTCTGCTGAAGGGTCATCGCGCGGCCCGAGGCGCTGAAGGGGAAAGTCCCGGTCTTGACCTCGTAGCCCTTGTCCCTGGCCTCCTGCTCGGTGAGGCCCACCCAGGCGAGCTCGGGGCTGGTGTACACCACGCCGGGAATGGCGACCGCGTCCTGCGCGGCAGGTTTTCCGGCGATCACCTCGGCCGCAACCAGCCCTTCTTTCATCGCCTTGTGGGCCAGCATCGGGTTTCCAGCCACGTCGCCGATCGCATAGATGTGGGGCACATTGGTACGCTGCTCGCGGTCGGTGGGAATGAAGCCGCGCTCGGTCACGGTCACCCCTGCCGCCTGTACGTTGAGGCCGTCCGTGCGGGGGCGGCGGCCTACCGCGACCAGCACGCGGTCAAAGACCTCGGTGCGCTTTTCTCCGGTCTTGACGCTCTCCAGCTCCACGTGAATACCGTCCGGCTTCTTCTCCGCTCGGTTCGCCTTGGTTTCGGTCTCGATCTCGATGCCTTGTTTCTTCATTGCCTTGCTGAATTCACGAACCGCGTCGGCATCAGCTCCGGGGATGATGGTGGGCAGAAACTCGATCACCTTTACCTTGCTTCCCAGATTGGTGTACACGTGCGCAAACTCGAAGCCGATCACGCCGCCCCCCACGCACAGCATCCGCGCGGGGATGGGATCGGGGACGACGAGCGCGCCGGTAGAATCCACAATCTGCTGCTGGTCCACCTCCAGCCCCGGCAGCCGGGCAGGCTCCGAACCGGTGGCGATAATGATGTTTGCGGCGGTGTAGGTCTGGTCACCCACCCGGACGGTATGCGGGTCTACAAAGCTCGCTTGGCCCTGGAGATGCGTCACCTTGTTCGCCTTGAAGAGGCTGCCCACGCCACCGGTCAGCCGCTTGACGATGCTGTCTTTCCAGCCGTTGAGCTGGGCCACATTGAGCCGCTGCTCGCCAAAAGAGAGGCCGAAGTCCGCGGCGTGGCGAGCGGCGGCCACCGTCTCCCCCGCGTGCAGCAGGGCCTTGGTGGGAATGCAGCCCACGTTCAGGCACACGCCGCCCAGCGCTTCACGCTCGGCGCAGGCAACCTTGAGGCCGAGCTGCGCCGCTCGAATCGCGGCGTGGTAGCCCCCCGGCCCAGCCCCGATCACGAGCAGGTCAAAGTCCATCTGTTTCGTCATGGGGGCAGTCTAACGCGCGCCCCAAACTCGCACCAATGACCGCTGGCAGAAGTTGGACAGGAGGCACTGACCAGCCGTGCTGGTGAGTCGGGCGAGGTTCACGCCTCCAAAAAGTCCGTGACCACCCGGTTGAGCAGCCACCAGCCGGACGGTGTGGCGCGGAGCTGCTCACCCTCCAGCACGAGCAGGCCCCGGCGCACGTTGGCCGCAATGGCCGCCCGGTACCGCTCCTGCACGTCCAGGCCAGCGCGCCGCGTCAGGTCCGCGAGGTTCACGCCCTGCCGCAACCTCAAGCCCATGAAGAGGGCATCGGTGACGTACTCCTCGGCGTCTACCGGTTGCGTTTCTCCCCGCGCGCCCTCCAGCCACGCGTGAAGCTGAGGGTTGGTGCGGCGCAAGGTCAGGGGGGAGGTGTGCGGCTCCCAGGCCTCCGTCAGGGGATAGTGCCCCGCCGCTCCCGGTCCTAGCCCCAGGTACGTCCGGTTATGCCAGTAGGCGAGGTTGTGGCGTGACTCCTGACCGGGACGCGCGTAGTTGCTGACCTCGTAGCGGGTAAACCCCAGCGCGGTCAGCAGCGCCTCTGTCTGCTCGAAGCCCGCGCGTTCGTCCTCCTCCTCGACCGTCACGCCGCGGCGGGCAAACTCGGTGCCCGGCTCGACCGTCAGGGTATAGGCGCTGACGTGACCCACGCCCAGGGCCACCAGCGCGCGAATGTCCTTTTCGAGGGGCTGGCCGGGCACCGCCGTGATCAGGTCGCCGCTCACGCGAAAGCCCCTTTCCACCAGCAGCGTGACCGCCTCGCGGGCCTGCCGGGCATCGTGCTGGCGACCCAGAAACTTCAACGTGGCGTCGTCGAGGCTCTGCACGCCCACCGAGGCGCGGTCAAACCCCAGATCACGCCACAGGACCGCTCGCCCTGCGCTCACGGTACCCGGATTGATCTCCAGCGTGTTTTCCAGACGGCCCCAGCCCAGGTGACGGCGAATGCCCTCCGTTAGGGCCGTGAGTTCCGCGTCTCGCAGAAAGCTTGGGGTCCCTCCACCGATGTACACCGTGTCGAGGTCCACGCTGTACTCTTCTGCCAGCCGCGCGGCCTCCTCCTCCACCCGCACCAGATACTTCTCGACCAGCCCGGCCCGGCGCGTCAGCACATGAAAATCGCAGTACGGGCAGATGGTCGGGCAGAAGGGCACGTGGACATAGAGGTGACGAACAGTCGGGTCGAGGACGGGCACGGGGGCAGGGTACGCGGAAACGCGAAGGCGGTGCGGGGTGAAGGTCGCGTTTGCTGCCCTTCTGCCCTTAGCGGCCGTGGGGCGTCGCGTCCATCCAGGCTTCGAGCACCGCCTGCACACGGTCCGCCACCGTGACGACGACGGGCAGGCCCAGGGACGCCACTGCGCTCGCGGCGGGGCACTCTCCCGCCTCGTCCGCCGTCTTCAGGGCGCCCCGCCAGGCTGGAAACTCGCCCCCCTCACGGTACTCGGTGCCGCCCGCGTCGTCGATTCGGCGCTCGGGAACGTGGACGGCCGGACCCGCAGCAAGGGCCCGTGAGGCCACGACCACCACCCCGCGCGGTTCCAGTTCGCGCAAGGCAGCAAGGAGCGGCGTCAGGCCGTCGTGGACGAGCAGATTCACCTGACCCTTGCCGTCCAGCGCGGCGAGTTGCGGCGGGACGCCCGCGGCGAGTTCGGGTGGAGCCGCCACCAACCAGCGGTGTCCACCCGCCCGGCCCTCGAACCCCGCATGGGCCGAACCGTACACGTCCGTCCAGGTGCGCTTGTGTTCCATGGCCGCCAGGATACGGAAGGTGGGCGCGACCCTGGCGAAACGGCGCGGAGCAAGACTCCGCCATTCGGCCCAGCTCCCCTGCGTCACTCCGCCGATGCGGGCCGGGGGGGGTCAGGCGCACCCTGGAGGCAGCCGGGCCGGGAACATCCCCACGGCGAAAGGAGCTCGCCATGAGTGACCTGTTCTACCTTCCCAAAGACCGCGCCCAGCAGCTACGTGCCGAAGCTCAGCAGCGCCGCGAAGCGAGCCTCGCCCTGCCTCAGCCTCCCGCACGTTCTCCGCTGCGCCGCCTGCTCTTCCTGTGGCGTCGGGGTCGCCTCGCCTAGCCCCGCATACCCGTCCGGGGGGTCGGGCTTCAGCTGTGCGTCATGTCAAGCGGCACCACCCACCGGTTGAACTCGTCCTCGGTGACGTAGCCCAGCGCGAGGGCGGCTTCCTTGAGGCTGGTGCCCTCCTTGTGGGCCTTTTTGGCAATGGCGGCGGCCTTGTCGTAGCCGATATGGCGGTTGAGGGCCGTCACCTGCATCAGGTTCTTGTCGAGGTTTTCCTTGATCTTGGCCACGTTGGGTTCGATGCCCACGGCGCAGTGGTCATGAAAGGCAAGGCTCGCGTCGCTGATGAGGCGGATGCTTTCCAGCACGGCGTGGACCATCACCGGCTTAAAGACGTTGAGCTGGAAGTTGCCCTGGGTGCCCGCAAAGGCGACGGTGGCGTCGTTACCAAACACCCGGGTTGCCACCATCGTGAGCGCTTCCGACTGGGTGGGATTCACCTTACCCGGCATGATGCTGGAGCCGGGTTCGTTCTCGGGAATGGTGATCTCCCCGATGCCGTTGCGGGGGCCGCTCGCCAGCCAGCGCACGTCGTTGGCCATCTTCATCAGCGCGCCCGCCAGGGTTCGCAGCGCCGCCGAGGTCTGTACCAGCGCGTCGTGGGCCGAGAGCGCCGCAAACTTGTTCGGTGCGGAGCGGAAGGGAAAACCAGTCTCCTGGGCAAACTTCTGCGCAGCGAGGTCACCGAAGCGGGGATGGGCGTTGAGGCCGGTGCCCACCGCCGTGCCGCCGATCGCCAGGTCATAGAGGCCCTGCTCTGCATGCCGGACCTCGGCCAGCGCGTAGTCGATCTGCGCCACCCAGCCGCCGATCTCCTGCCCTAGCGTGATGGGTGTCGCGTCCTGCAGGTGGGTGCGCCCCACCTTCACCAGGTCCTTGTACTGCTCGGCCTTCTGGGCCAGCGTGTCGCGCAGCTTGCCCACCGCTCCGTAGAGCCGCTCATGGAGTTCCAGCACAACGGCGATGTGCATGGCGGTCGGAAAGGTGTCGTTGCTGCTCTGGCCGCGGTTCACGTGATCGTTGGGGTGCACCGGCTTCTTGGAGCCCAGCTCGCCGCCCGCGAGTTCGATCGCCCGGTTGGAGATCACCTCGTTCGCGTTCATGTTGCTCTGGGTGCCCGAGCCGGTCTGGAACACGACGAGGGGGAAGTGCTCGTCCAGCTTCCCGGCGATCACCTCGTCGGCTGCTCGTACGATCAGGTCCGCGATGTCCTGCGGCAGCTCGCCCAGTTCGGCATTCGCCTGCGCGGCACCCTTTTTCAGGATGCCCAGCGCGCGGATGATCGGGCGGCCCCAGACAAAGGTGTCGCGACCAATCGGGAAGTTGTGGATGCTGCGTTCGGTCTGCGCGCCCCAGTAGCGGTCGGCGGGCACCTGGACCTGACCCATCGTGTCGGACTCGGTGCGGGTCTGCCCCTGTGTGGTCTGCGTCATGCCCCGAGTGTACTGGGCAGGAGCGGTCACTTCCCGGGGAACGGGCTGAGCGGCCCGCCTCACCGTCTGTCCGGCACGCCCGTGACACACTTCTGCGCATGAGCGAGATGTACGACGTGGCGATTGTCGGCGCTGGCCCGGTGGGGCTGGCCGCCGCCATCGCCTGCAAGCGCGCGGGCCTGACATACGTGGTCCTGGAAAAAGGGTGCGTGGTGAATGCCATTTTCGAGTACCCCACCTACATGACCTTTTTCACGACGTCGCCACGGCTGGAGATCGGCGAGCATCCCTTTGTCACCCTGCGCGAACGCCCGGACCGCCGGGAGGCCCTGAGCTACTACCGCCTGGTGGCGGAGCGCGAAGGACTGCACATCGAGCAGTACACCGAGGTGACCCAGGTTCATGCCGCGCCCGCGGGCTTTACGGTGGAGGTCAACCGCAGGGACGGCACCGACGGCGTGGTAGAGGCGCGGCGGGTGATGGTGGCCACCGGGTACTACGACCATCCTGTCCGCCTTGGCATCCCGGGCGAGGACTCCGAGAATGTCAGCCACTACTACACCGAGGCGCACCCCTTCTGGGGCCTTCGGGTCACTGTGATCGGCGCGGGCAGCAGCGCTGCTGACGCGGCCCTGGACCTCTGGCGCGGCGGGGCAAAAGTGACGATGGTGGTGCGTGCCCCCACCCTCAAACCCACCCTGAAGTACTGGATTCGGCCTGACCTCGAAAACCGCATCAAGGAGGGCAGCATCACGGCCCATTTCAACGCACAGGTGGTGGAGATTCACCCCGAATACGTCCTCGTGCAGCGGGCAGACGGGACCACCTTCGAGCTCCCCACCCACTTCACCTTTGCGCTCACGGGCTACCGGCCCGATCTCTCCTTCCTCTCGGACCTGAACCTGGCGCGGCACCCCGACGCGTGCCTGATCCTCGACGAGCATTACCAGAGCAGCGTGCCGGGCCTCTTCGTGGTGGGATCGGCGGGCTTCGCAGGCAAGACAAACCAGGTCTTTATCGAAAACGGGCGTCACCACGCGCAGCTCGCGGTGGCGGAGATCGAGCGGCAACTCATGGCCACCCGCACCGCCGCGCCGCTTTCGCGCTAAGCCCGGTGGGGAAGCGGTTCTCTGTCGGTGAGCGGCGCCGTGATACCGCTTCTGGTTGAACAGGGATGACCCATTCCTGTGAACCCCGACCGGCGGAAGAAGGAACAAGGACCGATTCCAGGGTGTTCGCCTTCGGCGCTTTCCTGGAGGCTACGGCGGGGACCGGAATCCGTATGAGATACTGCCGGACATGTCCACGCCCCGAAGACCGGCTGCCCTCCTCGTGAGCCTGCTGCTCAGCGGTGCCCTTGCACAGGTGGACGTTCCCGCGCTGCCTCCGCCCTCCACTCCCGAGGTCACGCCGCCGGTGGCCCCGCCCTCACCGGCACCCAGCCGCCCCGCACCGCCGCCACCCCGCTCGGCTCGGCCGGCTCCCCTGCTGATCACCGTGCAGACCGAATGGCCCGCGCTGATCGACGGGCGCAAGACAACCGTGCCCTTTACGAGCACCTTGACCCTTCCACCGGAGCGCGTCGCGCAGCTGCGGGCACGCGGCATCCTCACCCAGAGCCTGGAAGCTGACCTGAAGACGTTCCTGGCGAGCCTTCCCCGAGAGGCGCAGGATGCCCGTTTCGAGCAGCTGGAAGACGGTTGGGCGGTTGTGCAGCGCAACGGCCTCAAGGTGGACGAACAACAGACCCGCGCCAACGTCCTGGCCGCCTTAAGAGACCCGCGAGGCGTCAAGGCGACCGTGGTGCTGACCGGACAGATCGCGCCAAAACGCACCCTGGACTTTTTCGCCTCGCGTGGCATCACCGCGCATCTGGCGACGGGCGAAACGAACTACTTTGGCAGCAGCGCGGCCCGCATCACCAATATCCACGTCGGAGCCCGCCATTTCCAAGACCGGCTGTTTACCGGAAAGACCTTTTCCTTTAACGAGTTCATCGGACCGGTGAGTACCCGCACGGGGTACGTCACGGGCCTGGTGATCGCCGGAGAGCGCACCGCGAACGGCGTGGGGGGCGGCATCTGCCAGGTCAGCACCACCGCCTTCCGAGCCCTGTACGGGGCGGGCCTCCCCATCGTCGAGCGGCGAAATCACTCCTATCAGGTGCACTACTACGAGCCGCAGGGCCTGGATGCCACCATCTACCAGCCCAGCCAGGACCTGAAGTTCACCAACGACACCGGAGGCGCCCTGTGGTTCCAGGCAGACTGGAACGACCAAGAAGCCCGCCTGAGCATTCACGTGTTTGGTCGGCCCCGCGACTTCACCGTAGACATTGGGACGCCAAGGATCCTCAGCACCACGCCGCCCCCCCCTGACCGCCTGCTGCGTGACGCCAGCCTGCCCGCCGGGCAGCGCCGTCAGGTGGACTGGGCCGCGCCCGGCGCCGTGATCGAAGTCACGCGCAGCTTTGTGCGGGGCGGTCAGGTGTTCAAGCGAGATACCCTGAAAAGCACCTACCGGCCCTGGCCGAACATCTTTCTGGTGGGTACGCGCCGGTAACGGCCCGCGAGTTTCCTACTCCTCTGCGGTGTATCCGAGCAGTTCCAGAATTCGGTCGAGTTCCTCGCGGGAGGCGAAGTTGAGTTCGACTCGGCCCTTGTCCTCGCCCGTGATGCGGACCTTTGTGCCGGTGCGGCGGCTCAGCGCGAGTTCGACCTGGCGGTAGGGCCGAGGCGGGTGGGCTGTGCTCGGGACGGACGGGCGCGCCTCCCGCTTCAGGGCTTCGGCTTCGCGCACATTCAGGCGGCGGGTACGAATCTGGTCGAGCGCCCAGGCTCGGTCCCCCTCCGGCTGGGCCAGGATCGCGCGGGCATGTCCAGCGCTGATCTCGCCCGCTTCCAGGGCGCGTAGGGCATCGTCGGGCAGGCTCAGCAGCCTCAGCGCGTTGGAGATGGTGCTGCGGCCCTTGCCCAGGGCCTGCGCGACCTCTTCCTGGCTCAACCCCTGTTCGAGCAGCGCCTGGTAGGCCCGCGCCTCCTCCAGCGGCCCCAGATCCTCGCGCTGGAGGTTTTCGATGATGGCGATCTCAAGCGCCTCACGGTCCCCTAGGTCGCGAATCAGGACGGGCACTTCGGTCAGGCCCGCCAGTTGCGCCGCCCGCCAACGCCGCTCGCCCGCCACGATCTCAAAGGTCTCACCGCGAGGACGCACCAAGAGAGGCTGCAACACACCCTTTTCACGGATGCTCTGCGCGAGCTCGGCCAGGGCTTCCGGCTCGAACACCTGACGCGGCTGGTAGGCGGCGGGCAGGATGCGGTCGACGCGCACCGTCTGGACCGCCGGGCCAGACGCGGGTTCTGCGGCTGGAGAGCGGCTCAGCAGCGCGTCCAGGCCGCGCCCCAGACTAGATTTTTTGGACACGCTGGATCACCTCCTCACTGAGGCGCTTGTAGGCGGCGGCTCCGCTCGATAGGGGCGCAAAGGCATGGATGGGTTTGGCAAAGCTGGGCGCCTCTGAAAGACGAACATTGCGCGGCACCACCGACCAAAACACCAGTTCTCCGAAGTGCTGCCGCACCATCGTCTCGACCTCCTGCGCGAGGTTCGTGCGCCCGTCAAACATCGTGATCACCACGCCCAGCACCTGAAGCCGAGGATTTAAGCCGCCCTGCACCCGCCCCACCGTCTCCATCAGCCCGGCCAGGCCCTCTAGCGCGTAATACTCGGCCTGCACGGGAATCAGCAGCGCGTCTGCGGCGGCCAACACATTCACCGTCAGGGGGCCCAGGCTGGGCGGCGCGTCGACAAAGGCGAGGTCATAGTCCTGCACGCTCGCCAAAAGCCGCGCCAGAGCATCCGGGTCATCGGCCAGCTCCACGCCTGCCCCAGCCAGGTCAGGGGTGGCAGGCAGCAGGTCGAGGCCCGGCTGGGAGGTCGGTTGGATGAATTCAGCCACCCGGCCAGGCTGCCCCAGCGCCTCATAGAGGCCTTGCTTCGCGCCGCGCAGCCCAAGCCCGCTGGTGGCATTCGCCTGGGGGTCCATGTCGAGCAGCAGCACCCGGCGTCCCCCCGCCGCGAGGTAGGCGGCGAGGTTGATGGCGGTGGTCGTCTTCCCTACCCCGCCCTTCTGATTCACGACTCCGAGGGTCTTCACGTCGCCCGCCAGAATAACGGCTTGCGGTTCGGCACGCCCTCACGCCGGGGGTAACGGTCGGGCGTAACGGCCACCTTCTCGATCACCACCAGCGTTCGGGCGTCGCGCGCAAGAGGCAGCTGAAAAGGTTCTACTCTTCGCAGCTCTCCCCCCACTTCGGCTGCCGCCCGTGTTCCGGCCTCCAGTTCCTCCGGCGTCAGTGACCCCTTCTGGGCGACAAGCAGGCCACCCACCCGCAGAAACGGAAGCGCGAGCTCTGCAAGGATGGGCAGAGCCGCCACCGCGCGGGTCACCACCCGGTCATAGGCTTCCCGTTGCCCCGGCTCGCGGCCCAGATGCTCAGCGCGGCCAACCCGCGGGGTCACATTCTCCAAAGCCAACGCCTGAGCCGCACGGTCCACGAACTCCACCTTTTTGCGGGTGGCGTCCATGGGGGTCAGCCTGAGGTCGGGCCGCACGATGGCCAGCGGCAGGGCCGGAAAGCCTGCGCCTGTTCCCAGATCCAGCACTCGCCCCTCACCGCTGAGCCAGCCGCCACGCAGACAGGTCAGCGAGTCCACGAAGTGCTTCAGGACGATATCCCGCTCGTCCCGCAGCGCCGTCAGGTTCATCTGCGTGGAGGTCTCCGTAAGCAGAACCAGCAGGCGGGCAAAGAGGCCTATCTGTGCGGCATCCAGGTGCAGGCCAAGGTCCGCGGCCCCTTGCCGCAACAGCAGTTCGCCTTCGGGCGTCACAATTTGCACTTCACTTTCATCGCCTGCTCACGCTTCAACATAGGGCTCTTCCTCTCCTCCAGAGACAGGGTGTTGAGGAGGGGCACCCGTAGGCCCGCACTTTTTGCCCCGCGCAGCCCGAGAAAGCGGCCGCGCCAAGACTCCTCGTGGCACGGTCAAGTTTCCCCTGCACCACGAGGAGCGTCAAGCTTCAGCGCCCAGCGCCCCCTCCACGAACGGGCTGACCTTTCTTCAGAGCCGCCGAGGCCGCGGCCCATGGCGGCGCAGATGAACCAACAGAGCGCTGATATCGGCATGCCGAACCCCCGGCACACGAGCAGCCTGCTCGACGGTGCGCGGCTTTGCTCGGCTCAGTTTCTCGCGCGCCTCATTGGAAAGAGCCCCAACCTCGTGAAAATCTACCCCCTCCAGGCTCAGCTCACGCGCTCTCTCCTCTGCCGCCAACTGGCGTTCAGCTCGCTCGATGTACCCGGCGTATTTCACGCGGATGGTGACGGCTTCGCGCTCCTCGGTCGTCAGAGGCGGCAGCGTCAGCCCCAACGCCTCCACGTCCTCCAGCGTGAACTCGGGGCGGCGCAGCCAGGCGTCCCCAGGCTGGCCCTGAACCCGTTGGGTTTGCAGGGTGCTTATCCCCTCGGCCACACGCGCGTACTTGGCCTGCACCGCTCGCCGCGTCGCCTCGTCCACCAAGCCCAGGCGTACGCCTAGGTCAGTCAGGCGCTCGTCAGCGTTGTCCTGCCGCACCAACAGGCGGTGCTCCACACGACTGGTCATCATGCGGTAAGGCTCGTCACTGCCCTTAAACACCAGGTCGTCAAGCAACACACCGAGGTAGCCCGTTTCACGTGAAATCTGAAGTTCAGGGAGACCCTGGGCACGGCGGGCCGCGGCCGTTCCCGCCACCAAACCCTGGGCCGCGGCCTCCTCATAGCCGCTGGTGCCGTTGATCTGGCCTGCCGTAAAGACACCGGGCAGAAAGCGGGATTCCAGGTTGAGGGTCAGCTCTGTGGAGTCCACCACGTCGTACTCCACGGCGTAGGCATAGCGCTGAATCACGGCCGCCTCAAAGCCGGGAAGGGTGCGTACAAGCTGGTCTTGCAGGGCGGGAGGCAGGCTGGAGCTGAAGCCCTGAAGATACACCTCGCTTGTCTGAACGCCGTCCGGTTCCACAAACAGCAGGTGCCGGTCGTGGTGGGCAAAGCGCACCACCTTGTCCTCGATGCTGGGGCAGTACCGCGGGCCCAAGGCGGCGATGTCCCCCGCGTACATCGGCGACGCGTGCAGATTCTCGTGAATCAGACGGTGCGTTTCGGGGGTGGTATGGGTCTGCCAGGTGGGCGACTGTGTCGCACGGGGACCAGGACGGCCCGTGAACCCGCGCGACTGAGGATCAGCGGGAATTTCCAGCAGGTCCTGAAAACGCACCGAGTCGGCCCGCACGCGGGGAGGCGTTCCAGTTTTGTAGCGCTTGAGGACGTGGCCACTGCGAGCCAGGGGCTCGCTGAGAAACCGGGCGGGCGGCTCGCCCTGGCGGCCTTCGGGTCGGGCGTGCCGCCCATACCAGGTCACGCCGCGCAAAAAGGTCCCGGCGGCCACCACCACGCTGCGGGCATGCAGCCGGCGGCCATCGGTCGTGATCACCCACCAGCCGCCCTGTCCGTCGGCTTCGAGATCAGCGGCCTCACCGCGCACCACGTCGATGTTCGCATGCCCCAGGATCACGTCCTGCGCCCGTTCTGCGTAGGCGTCGCGTTCGTTCTGCACCCGGAGGGACTGTACGGCCGGTCCCTTGCTGGCATTCAGAACGCGGGTATGAATCGCCGTGTCGTCGGCGAGGCGGCCCATCAAGCCACCCAGGGCCTGAAGCTCAAAGACAAGCTGGCTCTTGCCGGGACCGCCTACAGCCGGATTGCAGGGCATGCGGCCGATGGTGGCTGGATTCCCCACCAGCAGGGCCGTTCGGGCGAACTTCGCCGCAGCCCAGGCCGCCTCCAGGCCCGCGTGTCCACCCCCGATCACGATCACGTTCCACCCGCTCATACGGCCCGGAGTGTAGCAGCGGGGGAGAGGGGGGCATTCGAGCGGGGCTCACGGTGGTGCCGCGGAGAGCAGCGAAGCGGCTAGAATGCCTAACGAGCGTTAGCTAGACAAAAGGTGGCGGTGGCCCCCAGGGGGAGCACCCTGCCGAGCGCTCAGGAGGCCCCAATGATTCAGCCGTTCACGTCTGACCCCATTCGCTGGGTCGCAGAAGACGGCCAACCAATCCGGGAACTGCCCGCTCGCTTCACGCCCGCGCTGCTGCGAGAGCTGCACCGGGACATGGTGCGCGGTCGGGAGTTCGACAAGAAGCTCGTGACGCTGCTGCGTCAGGGCCGCACCACCTTCTATGCCCAGGCCAGCGGTATGGAAGCCACCCAGGTGGGGCTCGCCCGTTCCATTCGTGCTGGGCACGACTGGGTATGGCCGTACTACCGTGACCACGTCCTGGCCCTGGCGCTGGGTGTGCCCCTGCTCGACCTGATCAGTCAGTGCCTGGGCACCAACTCTGACCTGTGCCGTGGTCGGCAGATGCCCCACCACTTCGGCGCGGCGCAGCAGCGGTTCGTCTCGATCAGCTCCTCCATCGCCTCACAGGTGCCGCCTGCCGCTGGCAACGCGATGGCGCAGAAGTACCTGGGCGTCGATGAGATCACCGTCTGCACCTTTGGAGACGGCGCGACAAGTGAAGGCGACTGGCACGCGGGCCTGAATATGGCCGGGGCGGCAGGAGCTCCCTGCCTCTTTGTCTGCGAGAACAACCAGTGGGCGATCAGCACCAGCCTGCGCGAACAGACGGCCAGCGAAACCATTCACATCAAGGCCAAGGCGTACGGAATGCCCGGCTACTACGTGGACGGAAACGATATCGTGGCCGTGATGGAAGTGCTGAGCCACGTGGCGGAAGAGGTCAGGGCGGGCCAAGGCCCCGCGCTCGTCGAGTGCCTAACCTACCGCGTCGGCTCACACAGCAACGCGGACGCGGACGCCGAGAAGAACTACCGGAGCCGCGAAGAAGTCAATGCCTGGCTGGCGCGCGATCCCATCACCCGCGTCGAGCGGCTGCTCTCGCATCTCGGCGAGCCTGTCAGCGCCGAGGAACGCGCCGAACTGATCGGGGCGGCCCACCGCGAGGTGGATGAGGCGGTGCTGGCTGCCGAGGCGACCGGACAACCCGACTGGCGGATTCTTTTCGAGGACGTGTACGCGGACCTGCCGGTACACCTGCGCGAGCAGGCGGCCTTCCTGCGCGCCGAACAGGAAGGAGTGCAGGCATGACGGCCACCCAGCCCAAACTGGGCGCCGCCAGCGAAACGGGGGAGACGCGCATCCTCACCCTCATTCAGGCCATCACCGAGGCGCTGCGCGAGGAACTCGCCCGTGATGAGCGGGTGGTGATTTTCGGCGAGGACGTGGGCGCGCGTGGCGGTGTGTTTCTCGCCACAGCCGGGTTACAGGAAGAGTTCGGCAAGAGGCGTGTCTTTGATACGCCCCTTTCCGAAGCCAGCATTGTCGGCGCGGCGGTTGGAATGGCGGTGCGGGGCCTGCGCCCCATCGCGGAAATCCAGTTTGCCGACTACATGGGTCCCGGCTTCGACCAGATCATCAGCCAGGCAGCCAAGATCCGTTACCGCTCGGGGGGGCAGTTTACGGCGCCGCTGGTGATCCGCACGCCCTCTGGAGGTGGCGTCAAGGGCGGGCACCACCACAGCCAGAGCCCCGAGAGCTACTTCACGCACACACCCGGCCTCAAGGTCGTTATGCCCTCCACGCCCTACGATGCCAAGGGCCTGCTGAAAGCCGCTGTGCGTGGGGGCGACCCGGTCATCTACTTCGAGCCCAAGCGCCTCTACCGTGCCGCGAAGGGTGAGGTGCCCACCGGTGACTACACGGTGGAGCTCGGCCGGGGAGCGGTGCGCCGCGAGGGAACAGACCTCACTGTGATCGGCTATGGCGGCGTGATGCCCGACGCCGAGCGCGCCGCTCAGGCCCTTGCGGCAGAGGGCGTGCAGGTCGAGGTGATCGATCTGCGCTCGCTGGTTCCCTGGGACCGTGACTTGGTGTTGACCAGCGTCGCCAAGACAGGCCGGGCCGTGCTGGTCAGCGAGGCCCCACGCACCTCGAACTTTATGGGCGAGGTTGCCTACGTGATTCAAGAGCAGCTGTTTGACCAGCTGCTCGCGCCGGTTCTGCAGGTGGCTGGGTTTGACACGCCCTACCCCTACGTGCAGGACAAAGTCTATCTGCCGGGGCCAAACCGCATTGCGGCGGCCTGCGTGCAGGCCCTGAACTACTGAGTTTCACGTGAAACCCGATCTGCTGCGGCCACTGCTTGGCCTGCTCGGCCTGATGATCGGCTTTGGTTTGTACGGCCTCGCCGGGCGCGCGCCGCAGCCCTGGCCGGATGTCTTGATCGGCGGGATGTTCGTGGCCCTAGGCCTTGCCGCCTGGCTGTACGCCCGCGGCGAACGTTGGATTCAGGTGCTGGGTGCTCTGCTGGTTCTCTACGGCGCCGCCCGTATTCTCTTTCTCCGTTGACGGTTGCGACCCGAGCTTCCCCATTCCCAAGAAACCGAGGTCTGAATGAAAGAAGTGCTGCTGCCCGAACTTGCCGAGAGTGTGGTAGAGGGCGAAATCCTGAAGTGGCTGGTGCAGGAGGGCGAGACGGTCGCCCTGGAACAACCCCTGTGCGAAGTGATGACCGACAAGGTCACGGTGGAGCTTCCTAGTCCCTTTGCAGGCGTGCTGCAAAGGCAGCTGGTGCAGGAGGGGGACATTGTGGCGGTGCACGCACCCATCGCCCTAATTGACGAGACGAGCGGAGCAGGGGAGGGGGTACAGAATGCCGCCGCGTCCACTGCACCCAGCGCCACCCAGGCCATCCAGGACACCGGCGAGAACCCTACGACGGCGGACGTGAAGCTGCCGGTTCAGGCCGCCGAGGAACGGGAACAGGTGGGCGGCAGCATCGTGGAGGCGGGACACGTCGGCCCCAAGAACGACGATGACGCCAGCCTCTTCAAGGCGTTTGCCTCCGACGAGACCGTGCGGCTCTCCGGCCTTGGCCAGCGCAGTGGCAGCGGCGCACCCGGCAGCAGCACGGCCGGGACAGCGGTGCTGAGCCGCCCGGCTCCGGCCCGGCGTGATGGCCGCGTGCTTGCTGTTCCCGCCGCTCGGCAGCTGGCCCGTGAGCTCGGGGTGGATCTCGCGCAGGTCACTGGGAGCGGCCCCAATGGGCGAGTCCGGGTGCAGGACGTGCTCGCCTACAGCCGAGACCAAAGCGCTGCCCCCACGCCCCAGGCGGCGCCGGCTCCTCAGGCTGCCCCGACGAACAAGGGTGCAGGCGGAATGCCCGTCGCACCCGTGCAGTACCGCACGCCCAAGGGGTACGAGCACCTCGAAGACCGCGTGCCCCTGCGTGGGATGCGCCGCGCGATCAGCCAGCAGATGCAGGCCAGCCACCTCTACACGGTGCGCACCCTCACGGTGGACGAGGTGAATATGACGCGGCTGGTGGAGTTTCGCAGCCGCGTCAAGGAGGAGGCGCAGGCAGCGGGCGTCAAGCTCTCCTACCTGCCCTTTATCTTCAAGGCGGTTGCGGTGGCCCTGCGCAAGTACCCCAGCCTCAACGCCTCCTTCGATGAGGCAAGCGGGGAGATCGTGATGAAGCGGTACTTCAACATCGGCATGGCGGTGGCAACCGATGCGGGGCTCACGGTGCCGGTGCTGCGCGACGTGAACCACAAGAGTGTCTTTGAGCTGGCCCGCGAGATCACGGATCTGGCGAGCCGGGCGCAGGCCGGGAAGCTCACACCCGACGAGCTGGCGGGCAGTACCTTCAGCGTCACCAATATCGGTTCTATCGGAGCGCTGTTCTCCTTCCCGATCATCAACGTGCCTGACGCCGCTATTCTGGGCGTGCACTCCATTCAGAAGCGGCCCATTGTCAATGAGCGGGATGAGATCGAGGTGGCCCACATGATGTACCTCTCGCTCAGCTTCGATCACCGCCTGGTCGACGGGGCCGAAGCGGCCCGCTTCTGCAAGGAAGTGATTCGCCTGCTGGAAAACCCTGACCGCCTCATGCTGGAAGCGATGTAGGGCGCCGCATGGCTCGCTGCTTGTCGCCCGCCTTGCACCCCCGGCGGCAGGCAGCGGGTCACTGTGTTCAATGTCCCGTCATGGGCCCGTCAGCTTGGGGAGGTAGTGTAGTTCTTCACAGGACGCGTGCCGCAGTGGCCGCGCCCCGGATTGGATACAGTGACCGTGATGATCCGCTCCCGTCCACTCGCGCTCCTGACGCTGCTCGCGCTCGCCTCTCCGGCGGGAGCGCTTAAGCTGATCGTCTGGGACCGCGACCTCCAGACCAAACTGGGGTACGGCGAGAGCAGCGGCAACCAGATGACCGTGCAACTGGTGAGGGACTACAGTGGCCCCGTCGTCGTGTTGTTTTCCCGTGAGGAGGACGAGCGCAACCGCGGCCTTTACCTCACCGTCAAAAGTCGCTACGACGGTACCCTCAAGGCCGGACAGCTCACCCTGAACGTGCAGAACATGCCCGTCACCCTGGCCCGGTTCCTGAGCGGCCTGAAGCTGAACCTGCTGCTGCAACCGACCGCGCAGGTGTTTCTCCTACCCGGCCTGCGCACCGTTGCTGACAAGACCGCCGACCCCAAGGACCAAGGAGACCGCTGAATGCTCGCGCAGATTCTCATTGTGGAGGACGACCCGCACCTGGGTCCGCTGCTCAAGGAATACCTCTCCGCCGATTACCTCGTCGAGCACGTGGCGACGCTCAAGGACGCGCAGGCGTGGCTGGGCACGCACTCGCCGCAACTGATCCTGCTCGACCTCAATCTTCCCGACGGTGACGGCCTCGACCTGGTGCAGGCGCTGCGGCAGTACGCCAGCACGCCGGTGCTGGTGCTCTCCGCTCGCTCGGGCGTGCAGGAGCGCGTGGCAGGGCTGAATGCCGGAGCAGACGACTACCTCACCAAACCCTTTGCCATGCCCGAACTCGACGCGCGCATCACCGCCCTGTTGAGACGGACCGCAGCGGGAACGGGTGTGAACCTGGGCAACACCAGTCTCTCGACCAGCAGCCTGCTCCTCACGGTGAATGACCGGAACGTCAACCTGACCGAGCACGAGGCCAGGATTCTGGAACTGATGATGCGTACGCCCGAACGGGTCTTCTCCCGGGCAGACATCGAGTCACACCTGTACGGGTGGGAAACGCCCAACAGCAACAGCGTCGAGGTACGCATCTCACAGCTGCGCAAGAAGCTGGAGCAGGCGGGCAGCGATCTGCGGATCCGTACCATTCGCAACGTCGGCTATGTGCTGCAAACGTAAGACCTCCCAACCTACACTCCAGCCATGACCCCGTCTGCTGCCCAGCCCGCGCGCGCCCGCCGGGGTGGGCGTTGCTGTTTCTTCCCGAGGCCGGCATGACGCGGCCCGCTCCTTTCCGGACCGCTCGGGTGGCTTGGCGCCATAGCCTGCGCTTTCGCCTCGCGCTGGTGTACACCCTGGTCGCGCTGGCACTGATCTCGGTGATTGGGTTGGGTGTGATGACCCTCCTGCTGCGCAGCATGGACCGGCAATTCCAGGCGAGGCTGAACGACCGGGCCGAGGTTGTGGCGGAACGCTTTCAGAATCTCAAGCTGGGCCTGGGTGAAGCCCTGCCGCCCATCAGCGGCTACACGGCCATTCTCGACGAAGAGAACCGGGTGGTGGCCGCCGCGCGGGGCATGCGCCTGACGCAGGGAGAACCCTTTCCCTACGCCGGACAGACTCGGCTGGAGGTGCTGGGTACCCCGATGCGGGCGGCGACCCGTCCGGCGGGTGACTTTGGAACGGTGTGGGTGGCGCTGCCCGAAGAGGATCTGGTGGTCGCCCGGCAAAGCGCGATGCGGGCGCTGCTCCTCGCGCTGCTGGTCACACCTGCCCTCATGCTGATCGTGGGCCTGTGGGTCGGCAAACGTGCCCTGGCAGACCTGGAAACAGCCGCCGACCTGGCCGACCGAATCGATCCCACCCGCAGCGTTGCCACCCTGCCCCTCCCGGCGCGGGAGGACGAGGTACACCGGCTGCTGGCGGCCCTCAACCGCCTGCTCGTTCGGATCGAGGCGGTGCAGGCCCGCGAGAAGCAACTCCTGGGGCAGATCGTTCACGAATTGGGAGCGCCCCTCACCGTGCTCAAGGCCAGCCTGGCCCGCGCTTCGGAACGGGGGGACGACCCGGAAGTCGTGCGAGCTGCCCTGGTTGCCGACGAACTCACCTTTACCACCCAAGACCTCATGCAACTCGCCCGCGGGCACCTGGAGATGAAGGTGGCCTGGCACTTCATCCCCGCGCGGGCCCTGCGCGAGCGGCTTGACCGCCTGGTGCCGGGCACCGCGTTTGAGGGCAACTGGAGCGGCATGCTGCTGTGCGACCCTGACCGGCTTACCCAAGCGCTGCGCAACCTGCTCGCCAACGCTCGCCGCGCCGCCGGACCCGAAGGCCACGTCACGTTGACGCTCACCGAAACAGCCGAACAGGTCCGCTTTACCGTGAGAGACAGTGGTCCCGGCCTGCCGCCTGAACTCGGCGAGCAGATTTTTGAACCCTTTATCAGCGGCAGCGGCTCGAGCGGCCTGGGCCTGAGCGTTGCCCGGCAGATCGCGGCGCTTCACGGCGGCACCCTGACGGGCGGCAACGCCCCTGGAGGGGGGGCGCAGTTCGTTCTCACCCTGCCCAGCGCGGCGCTGGGTGACGAGGAGGACGAGGCTGAGGAAACGGGGCTCCCCGTGCTGGGTTCAGCCCCGTAAGCCCGCTTCCCCCGCTATCCTTTTTCCGTGACTCCTGCCCCAGCCGAACTGCACGCGCTGCTCACCCTGCGCTTCACACCCGGCTTGGGCCCGCGGCGCACCGAGGCCCTGCGGCGACATTTCGGCAGCGCAGAAGCCGCTCTGGCAGCACCCCTTACAGCCCTACAGGATGTGCCGGGGTTGGACGCGAAGTCGCTGGCGGCCCTGAGCAGTGCCCAAGCTCGTGAGCAGGCGCAGGCGGAACTGGGCAAGGCACGGCAGGCGGGCGTGACGCTGCTGGGGCGCGGCCTGCCCGGTTACCCGCCCGCGCTCGAAGCGTTGGCTGACCCGCCCACGGTCCTGTGGGTGCGGGGCGAGTTGCCGGATTTTCCCGCCGTGCCGCGTGCCATTGGCATTGTGGGAACGCGGAGTGCCAGCCCGCACGCGCTGAGCCTGACGCGAAGGCTAGCGGCGGACCTCGCACGGGCGGGGGTGGTCGTGGTGAGCGGCCTCGCGCGGGGCGTGGACACCGCTGCCCACGCGGCTTGCGTGGAGGCGGGAGGCGTGAGCGTAGGTGTGCTGGGCAGCGCCGTGAACCACATCTACCCCAGCGAGAATGTGCCCCTTGCGCGCCGCCTCACCCTGGTCAGCGAGTACCCCCTGGGGACTGGCCCCGCGCAGCACCACTTTCCTACGCGCAACCGCCTGATTGCTGCCCTCACGGCAGGAACGGTCGTCGTGGAGGGGGAACCCAAAAGCGGCTCGCTCATCACGGCGACCCACGCCCTCGACTGCGGACGTACGGTCTTCGCTGTGCCCGGCCGCGCCGGAGATCCCCGCGCCGCCGGGCCTCACCGCCTGCTGCGCGAGGGGGCAGTGCTGACCGAGACGGCGGCAGACATCCTGGGCGAGCTGGGCTGGGGGGAGGCTCCCGCGACGCCGCTCCCCGATCTGTCCCCCGAACAGGCCCGCGTCTACGCCGCCCTCAACACGCCGGGCACCCTCGACGATCTGCACGTCACCACCGGCCTCGCGCTGCCTGACCTCCAGACTGCGCTGGTGATGCTGCAACTGCGGGGCCTGGCCGAGGAGGTCGGCGGGCGCTGGGTGCGGCGGTAGGGGACGGAACGCACCAGACCCCTCGCCTGAACGGTCAACGGCTGGACTTCACCCTAGCGAGCCAGCGGCTGAGCGCCTTGAAGGTCAAGGGCTTGGAGGAAAGGCCGACAGAAACGGCTCCCAAATCCGGGGCACCCGCCCTCAGGGATCACTCGTGCCCGTCACTCCGCCACGGTTTCCGGTCACCAGGCCAGCCTCGGAGGGACCTTCTGCCCCCGCCTGGGGGTGGGCAGGTTGAGCGGCGCTTCCCGGTGTCTCCCCGCCGGTTTGAGCGGCTTCAGGTTGGCCGTCCTGAGCGCCGGAGATGCCGTCCACGCCCTCTGTGTCCTGCCCCGGGGTGTCCTCGGTGATTCCCCGCAGTCCGCCCGTTGCTATGTCCGCATTGTCTGTCATAGAGCCTCCTGCTGCCCTCCCAGCTTAGAACCGGCGCCGCAGGGCCGAGGTGGGGCTCCATAAAGAACCGTTGGTACTTTCAGACGTGCTGCGGCCCGTACTCCTTTTCCACGTCCACCCGGGGCGGCCCGGGGAGGGTCACCCCTTCGCGGTCTTCTTCAAGCAGGTGCGGCAACAGCTCGCGGAGGCCTACGGTGAGCGTTCCGCCCTCGCCCGCCACGCCGTTCGTGGTGGGGTCAAGGGTGAGGGTCCAGCCTCCGCCTGGCCAGGTGAGGTGCTCGGTGAGCCTCTCTTCCCCTTGCAGCGCGGCGACCTCTAGGTCGTCGAGGCGGACGCGGAGTTTTCCAGACGTGAAACGCACCTTCATGCGAGCAGTCTAGGCGCGTAGGATGCTGCGGTATGACCCCAAGGCTCAAGGTGCTCGTGCTGGGTGGAACGCAGTTCGTGGGCAGGCACATCGTAGAGGCGCTGCTGAGCGCAGGACACCGGGTGAGCGTGCTGACGCGCGGGCGCACACCGGACGAGCTGCCGGACGAGGTCGAACGCCTCAGGGGCGACCGCGATGAGGGACCGGCGGGCCTCTTCGCCCTATCGGGCCGGACTTGGGACGCCGGCGTGGACGTGAGCGGCTACACGCCGCGACAGGTGCGCGCGAGCGCCGAGGCACTGCGGGAGGCCGTTCACCGGTACGTGTTCATCAGCACCGCCAGCGTCTACGCCGAGCAGGACCGCCATCCTCTCCATGAGGACGCCCCTCTCCTTCCCGGGGCCGCCGAGGACGTGACCGAGGTGACGGGCGCGACGTACGGCCCCCTGAAGGTGACCTGCGAGCGCATCGTGGGGGAGATCTATGGCGAGCGGGCCACCATCCTGCGCCCACAGATCGTGGCCGGGCCCTACGACCCAACCGGGCGTTACACCTTCTGGATCGACCGGATCGCAGCCGGAGGCGACTTTCTTGCCCCCGGCGACGGCTCTGACTTCGTCCAGGTGATCGACGCCCGTGACCTCGCCCACTTCGTCGTGACGGTGCTGCAAAAGGACGTAGGAGGCGTGTTCAACCTGGCCGGGCCACGCCTGAGCTGGCGCGACTTCGTGGATGTGGTGCGGGAGGCCACCGGCGCGGACGCCCGGCCCACTTGGACAGCGGCGAACACGCTAGCAGCGCAAGGCGTCGGCGGGCGCGAACTGCCCCTGTACCTGCCGGTGCGGGGGGAGCAGGGCGGCCTGATGGACCTGGACAGCGGGCGGGCGCAGGCGGCAGGTCTGACCCTGCGTGAGCCCCGTCAGACGGCCCGCGATACCCGGAGCTGGAGCGCGGGCACGCCCCAGAGGACCTTCCTGACCCGTGAGCGCGAGGCGGAGGTGCTGGCCACGCTGGCCAGACGGGAAACGGCGGGGGGGCCTGATTGCGGTTTGCTGGGCTCCTGACGTGGCAGAGAAGAGAGCTGAGGAACAGGGTGGTATGCTGGCCGCGCAAGATCGAGCGGCCCGGATGAAGGGGGAGGTGCGCGTTATCACGCAGGAAATCTGGGCGGACGTGCTGGGGTACGTCCGCAAAAACATCTCGGAAGTCGAGTACCACACCTGGTTTGCACCGGTAAAGAACCTGGGGGTACAAGACGGCGTGCTGGTGATCGGCGTGCGGAACTCTTTTGCGCAGGAGTGGTTCCGCAAACACTACCTAGAACTCCTGGAGGACGCCCTCCGCGCCCTGGGCGCACAGAACCCGCAGGTGAGCTTTCAGGTCCTGCCCGCCTCGCAAGACGCCCTCCTGCTGCCGAGCGATCCGCCGCCCACCTCACCGGGAAAGGCTGGGAACCGAACCCCGCCCGGCAGTTCCTCCTCTGGCCTGCCGAACGAGAGCCGCAAGGTCCTGAATCCCAAGTACACCTTCGAAAATTTCGTGGTTGGCCCCAACAATAACCTCGCCCATGCGGCGGCGCTGGCCGTGGCCGAGTCGCCCGGCAAGGCGTATAATCCTCTTTTTATCTACGGGGACGTGGGGCTGGGCAAGACGCACCTGATGCATGCGGTTGGGCACTACATCATGGAGCGCTTTCCCGATAAGCGCATCGAGTACGTCTCCACCGAGTCCTTTACCAACGAGCTGATCAACGCGATCCGTGACGACAAGACGACCCAGTTCCGCAACCGCTACCGCTCGGTGGACCTGCTCCTTGTGGACGACATTCAGTTTCTGGCCGGCAAGGAGCGTACCCAGGAGGAGTTCTTTCACACCTTTAACGCGCTGTACGAGAACCACAAGCAGATCATCCTGAGTTCGGACCGCCCCCCCAAGGACATTCAGACACTCGAAGGTCGCCTGCGCAGCCGCTTCGAGTGGGGCCTGATTACCGATATTCAGACCCCCGAGTTCGAGACGCGCGTGGCCATCCTGAAGATGAATGCCGAACACAACCGCATCGATATCCCGCAGGAGGTGTTGGAACTGATCGCGCGCCAGGTCACCAGCAACATCCGCGAGCTGGAGGGGGCCCTGATGCGCGTCGTGGCCTTTGCCAGCCTGAACAATGTGCCCTTTTCGCGTGCGGTGGCGGCCAAGGCGCTGAGCAACGTTTTCGCGTCTCAGGAGGTCAAGGTCGAGATGATGGACGTGCTGCGTGCGACGGCGGCGCATTTCGACCTGCCCGCCGAGGTGATTCGCGGCCCCGGGCGTGCCCGCGAGGTCGTGGTCCCCCGGCAGGTCGCGATGTACCTCAGCCGCGAGCTGACCTCCCACTCCCTCCCGGAAATAGGTCAATTCTTCGGCCGTGACCATTCCACCGTGATGCACGCGGTGGCCAAAGTCACCGAGCAACTGAGCAAGGACAGCGAGCTGATGGCGACCGTCGACACCCTTCGGCGCCAGCTGCAAGATGTGGAGGATGAGGGAAAGTTTGCGTAACTTCATCTATTTATCCGCTCATTACAGAAAAAGTTCCAAAACCCGTTCCAAAGTGGTGTGCCAACTTTCACAAGCTGTGGATAACGCTGTGGAAAACCCCAAAAATCTGTGGATAAGTCGCCGTTTTCTGTGGATAAAATTGTGGAAAACCCCCCGAGTTATCCACAGGCCAGCCCCCCTGTGGAAAACCCCCCGAGTTATCCACAGGTTATCCACAGGTTTTGGCGGTTATCCACAGGACCCTGTGGATATTTTTTCCCGCTCCTGGCGCGGCTTCAGATATGTTTTCCACAGTTTCCACAGGCCCTACTACTACTACTACTGTTTTTAGATTTTTAGAAAAACAGGAAAAAGATAGGGCGTTTCCCGCGAGAAGCCAGAGAGGAAGATCATGAGAGCGCATGTCACCAAGAAAACCCTGAGCGAAGGTCTGGGCCTTCTGGAACGTGTCATTCCCAGCCGCAGCAGCAACCCCCTCCTCACCGCCCTGAAGGTGGACGCCAGTGATGCAGGGCTTACCCTGAGCGGTACCAACCTCGAAATCGATCTGTCGTGCTTTGTGCCCGCAGACGTGCAGGATCCGAGAAGCTTCGTCGTTCCCGCGCACCTGTTGGCACAGATCGTGCGAAATCTGGGGGGAGAACTCGTCGAACTCGAGATCACTGGGAATGAACTCTCGGTGCGGTCGGGCGGCAGTGACTTCAAGCTCCAAACCGGCGACCTTGAAGCCTATCCGCCGCTTTCCTTTCCTCCCCATGCCGACGTGAGCCTAGACGCTGCCGAACTGGCTCGCGCGCTGGGCAGCGTGCGCTACGCGGCGAGCAACGAGGCGTTTCAGGCCGTGTTCCGCGGCATCAAGCTCGAACATCGGCCGGAAGCGGCGCGGGTGGTGGCTTCGGACGGCTACCGAGTCGCTATCCGCGACTTTCCGGCCAGCGGGGATGGGCGGAACCTGATTGTTCCCGCTCGCAGCGCCGACGAACTGATTCGCGTTCTGAAGGACGGCGAGGCCCGCTTCACCTACGGTGAGGGGACCCTCAGCGTGACCACCGACCGTGTGCGCATGAACCTCAAGCTGCTTGATGGAGAGTTTCCCGACTACGAGCGCGTGATTCCAAAGGACATCAAGCTTCAGGTGACGCTGCCCGCTACTGCCCTCAGGGAAGCTGTGAACCGGGTGGCCGTGCTTGCCGACAAAAACGCCAACAACCGGGTTGAATTCCTGGTGTCGGAGGGCAAGCTGCGCCTGGCTGCCGAGGGAAGCTACGGCCGCGCGCAGGATACGTTGGACGTGACCCAGGGCGGTCCTGAGCCGGCGATGAGCCTCGCTTTCAACGCGCGGCACGTGCTCGACGCCCTGGGGCCGATCGAGGGGGACGCCGAACTCCTCTTCTCCGGCTCTACCAGCCCCGCCATCTTCCGCGCGAGTGGGGGAGGCGGGTACATGGCGGTCATGGTCACGCTGCGCGTCTGAGGGGCCAGCCAAGGCCCTTCCCAACCCCCCCATGCCGTCCCGGCTTAGACCGGAGGTATCCGCAGCGGCCCGGCGGCGCTTATAGTGTCCGGGCTACACCGACCGCCCCGAGGCGTAAGGTTTGAATTCTGGGAGGCAAGCGCATGAACATCGAAAAGGTCATCGCCCGGGAAGTGCTCGACTCGCGTGGAAACCCGACGGTGGAGGCCGAGGTCCACCTCGACAGCGGGGCCGTGGGCCGTGCCATCGTGCCCAGCGGAGCCAGCACCGGCACGCATGAGGCGCTCGAACTGCGGGACGGCGGCGAGCGCTACAGCGGTAAAGGTGTCCTCAAAGCCGTGCAGAACGTGAATGAGGTGCTTGGTCCCGCTGTGGTGGGTCTCGACGCTTCCGAGCAGGGGGCCGTCGATGCGGCCCTTCTCAGCGTAGACGGCACGCCCAACAAGGAACGGATGGGCGGCAACGCGATCCTGGCTGTGAGCCTGGCGACGGCCCGCGCCGCCGCCCATGAGCTGGATATCC
This sequence comes from Deinococcus sp. YIM 77859, assembly GCF_000745175.1. Lineage (NCBI taxonomy): Bacteria > Thermotogati > Deinococcota > Deinococci > Deinococcales > Deinococcaceae > Deinococcus > Deinococcus sp. YIM 77859. The sequence goes on along the minus strand of NZ_JQNI01000002.1, from coordinate 1,845,668 downwards.
CGCTCTACCGCTACCTGGGGGGCAGCAATGCCAAGACGCTCCCCGTTCCGATGATGAACGTGATCAATGGGGGCGCACACGCTGACAACAATGTGGACTTCCAGGAATTCATGGTGATGCCCGTCGGTGCGCCGACCTTCCGCGAGGCGCTGCGCTACGGGGCCGAGACCTTCCACGCGCTCAAAAAGGTCCTTGCGGGGCGCGGCTACAACACCAACGTGGGTGACGAGGGCGGGTTTGCGCCCGATCTGAAGAGCAATGAGGAAGCCCTTGAAGTTCTGCTCGAAGCCATCCAGAAGGCCGGGTACGAGCCGGGCAAGGACATCGCCATCGCGCTTGACCCCGCCGTGACGGAGCTGTACAGGGACGGCCAGTACCACCTGGAGAGCGAGGGGCGCACCCTCTCCACCGAGGAGATGGTGGACTTCTGGACCGACTGGACCTCCCGTTACCCCATCGTGAGCATCGAGGACGGCCTTGCGGAGGACGACTGGGACGGCTGGCGGCTCCTGACGCAGCGCCTGGGTGACCGCGTGCAGCTCGTGGGTGACGACCTCTTTGTGACCAACCCCGAGCGCCTCGCACGCGGCATCGAGACGGGGGTGGGGAACGCCATCCTGGTGAAGGTGAACCAGATCGGTACGCTCACCGAGAGCATGGACGCGATCGAGCTCGCCAAGCGCAGCCGCTACGGCACCATCATCAGCCACCGCTCGGGCGAGTCCGAAGACGCCTTTATCGCTGATCTGGCCGTCGCCACCAACGCCGGGCAGATCAAGACCGGTTCGGCCAGCCGCTCGGACCGCATCGCCAAGTACAACCAGCTCCTGCGCATCGAGGACGGACTCGGCGACCGCGCCGTGTACCCCGGCCGCCGGGCGCTGAGGTAAGGAGGAAAAAAGCGGGGTGAGGCCCCACTCCTCACCCCCAACTCCTTTTGGAATGGATTCCAGGACATGAAACACTTTGACAGGGCAACGAAAATCGTCGCCACCGTCGGCCCGGCGAGCCGTGATCCGCAGATTCTGGGGCGGATGATCGATGCCGGATTGAATGTGGTGCGGATGAATTTCAGCCACGGGGACCCGGAAGACCACCGGCAGACGGTGCAGATGGTGCGGGAACTCGCCGCGCACAAGGGTGTGCCGATCGGCATTCTGCAGGACCTCCAAGGACCCAAGATCCGGGTAGGCCGCTTCCGAGAGGGGGCAGTCACACTCGAGCCGGGGCAGAAGTTCACGATCACGATGGATGAGGTCGAGGGCACGGCCGAGCGGGTCAGCAGCACCTACAAGGGGTTGGCGCTCGACGTGCACCCCGGTATGACGCTGCTGCTTGACGATGGGAACCTGGCTCTGAAGGTGGAACAGGTGCGTGGTCAGGACATCGTGACGCGGGTTGTGATCGGGGGCGTGCTGAAGAACAACAAGGGCATCAATGTGCCGCAAGCGGACCTCTCGGTGCCCGCGCTGTCGGACAAGGATGTGAGCGACCTGGAGTTCGGCGCGCAGCTCGGCGTGGACTGGGTGGCCCTGTCGTTTGTGCGCTCGCGTGATGACCTGCTGCTGGCCCGCCACTACCTCTCGCGCTTTGGCAGCCGGGCCAAGCTGATGGCGAAGATCGAGAAGCCGCAGGCGGTGGACCGCTTCGAGGACATCCTCAAGGAGGTCGACGGCGTGATGGTGGCGCGCGGCGACCTGGGCGTGGAGATGCGGCCCGAGCAGGTGCCGACCATCCAAAAGCGCCTGATTCGCCTGTGCCGCGAGGCTGGGAAACCGGTGATCACGGCGACCCAGATGCTGGAGAGCATGATTCACCTGCCGCGGCCTACCCGTGCGGAGGCATCGGATGTGGCGAACGCCATCTATGACGGCACAGACGCTGTGATGCTCTCGGCCGAGTCCGCGGCGGGACAGTACCCGGTGGAGGCGGTGGCCATGATGGACCGCATCGCGCGGGAGGCGGAAGCCAGCGAGCACTACGCCCTGCTGCAACGGCAGCTTGTGGTGGATACCGAACTTGCGCAGGACGCCATCGCTTTTGCTGCCTGTTCTATCGGGGAAAAGCTGGAGGCTTCTGCCATCGTGACCTTTACCAGCACGGGAGGAGCGGCGACCCGTGTGGCCAAGAACCGGCCGCGCCTGGCGATTCTGGCGCTGACGCCCAACGAGCAGACCCGCAACCAGCTCACGCTCTCTTGGGGCATCATGCCCAAACTCAGCGAGGATCCCCACGACACGGACGATATGGTCCGGATCGCCAACGATGAGCTGAAGTCGAGCGGCTTGGCCGATGTGGGTGACCGCTATGTGATTACGGCCGGCGTTCCCTTTGGCGTACGCGGCACCACCAACATGCTGCGGGTCGAGCGGCTTCGTGAGGAAGACCTGAGCGACCGGGTCTAGACGTTCACCTCACCTTGAATAAGCCTAGACCCTCCCGTGAAGGTGAGGGGCTAGGCCCATTTTTATCCACAGGGCGCGGGTTTTTCCACACCCGAAATGTGGATAACTTTTGGCGAAGGGGGCGGGGCTACGCCAACACCAGCCGGACGAAACGGTCTTTGCCCTTTTGGAGAACGGTTCCGCCCTCCCGCGTCAGGTCTGCTCGGCTCAGGCTGCCCTGCGGCTCGGTATAGGGCTCCCCGTTGACCTTGAGGCCACGGTTACTGATCAGCTTGCGCGCCGCGCCGTTGCTGGGTTCCAGTCCGGCGAGCACGACCAGGCGCGCCATGCTGACGCGGCCACTCTCGCCCAACTCCTCCTGGGACACGGTCACTGTGGGGACGTTTTCGGGAATGCCGCCCTTGGCCACGGCCCGGAAACGTTCCTCGGCGGCGTCGAGGTCTGCACCGGGATGCAGCCAGGCGACCACCTCGCGGGCGAGAACGCGGTGCGCCTCCACCGGGTGCCCGGCGAGCAGCTCGGTGATGCGCTCCTGTGGCAGGTCGGTCAGCAGCGTGAAGTAGTTGTTCAGCAGAGGGTCAGGCACCTTCATCAACTTGGCAAACATCACGTGCGGCTCGTCCGTCAGGCCGATGTAGTTGTCCAGGCTCTTGGACATCTTCTCGCTGCCGTCCAGCCCGACCAGGAGAGGCAGCGTCATCACGACCTGCGGCTCCTGGCCGTAGTCGCGTTGTAGCGCCCGGCCCACGAGGTTATTGAACAGCTGATCGGTTCCGCCCAGTTCCACATCCGCCTGCAGGGCCACACTGTCGTACCCCTGGGTGAGGGGATAGAGCAGCTCGTGGAGGCTGATGGGCGTTCCGGCATTCAGCCGCTTGGTGAAGTCGTCGCGTTCCAGAATGCGCGCCACCGTGTACCGGCTGGCCAGGCGGATCACGTCGGCATAGCCCAGCGGCTCCAGCCACTCGCTGTTAAAGCGCAGCTCCAGCACCTCGGGGTCGTCGCGCAGGATCAGCCGGCACTGCTCCAGGTAGCTTTGCGCGTTGGTGCGCGTCTCCTCGAGGCTAAGGGGTGGACGGGTCTTGCTTTTGCCGCTGGGGTCGCCGATCATCGCGGTGAAGTCGCCGATCAGCATGATGACCTTGTGCCCCAGGTCCTGAAACTGCCGCATCTTGCGCAGAATGACCGCGTGGCCCAGGTGCAGATCCGGGCGGGTCGGGTCCGCGCCCAGCTTCACCCGCAGCGGCGTGCCGCGTTCCAATTTGCGCCGCAGGTCCTCCTCAGTCACGAGGTCCACGACGCCGCGCCGCAGGATGGCGAGCTGTTTCTCAGCGGGTAGGTTGGGTCCAGTCTCGGTTGTGCTCATGGTCTCTCCAAGAGGAAGGCGGCGCACTCGCTGTTGCAAAGTACGCCGCTTCGGGGTTGGATTTCAGGCTGTGACCGACCCGCCCACCCTAGCGGCGGGGTGGATACGCACGTCGGGTCAGATGCCTCATGGGTGCAGTGTAGCAAAGCCAGTGGGTTTACCCTGGCAGGGTGAAGAGCATCCACGAGTTGCGGACCACCTTTCCCCACTCCGGGCGCCTGGAGTGGATTGGGCTGCGCGAAGCCCGCCGCGCTCCCGTCCGCTCTGTGCCGGAGGCCGAGGTGCATCCGCTGGTTGGTCTCATCGGCGACCACGGCAAGCAGGCCCCAGCTCGGCTGCGGGCCCTGACGGGCGAACCGGGCGAGACGGCGACGCGGGGCGGCGGAACCCCCAGCCCCGGCGGGCCAGGACGGCGGCAGGTCACGCTGCTTCAGGCCGAACACCTGCCCGTCATCGCAGCGCTGGCCGGCTTGAAGCAGGTGCGGCCCGAGCAGTTGCGCCGCAACCTGCTGGTGCGCGGCATTCCGTTGCTGGCCCTCAAGGACGCCCGCTTCCGAGTGGGGGAGGTGGTCTTGGAGGGCACCGGCGAGTGCCATCCCTGCTCACGGATGGAGGAGACCTTGGGCGAGGGCGGTTACAACGCTGTGCGTGGGCACGGTGGACTAACAGCCCGGGTGATCGTGGGCGGCCTCATTCGCGTGGGGGATACGGTGACGTTCCTGGAGCCCACAAAGGGGCAGGTTGGATGAGCCGAACTGTTCTCGACGCTCGTCTAGGGGCTGTCCTGGAGCTGATTGACGCCGATGTTCATGCGGATATCGGGTCCGACCACGCCCACCTTCCCATCCACCTGATTCGCGAGGGCCGGGCTAACCGTTGCCTGGTGGTCGAACTGCATCCCGGTCCGCTGGCACTGGCCCAGAGGAACGTGGCCCGCGCAGGTCTGGCAGGCCGCATTGAGGTGCGTGCCGGGAATGGATTTGCGCCCCTTGCCCCCGGTGAGGTGAGCAGTGCCAGCGTGACCGGCTTGGGCGCGGGAACCATCGCCGGGGTCCTGCGCCGGGCCGGGGAACGCTTGCCCCCGGCGCTTGTGCTCCAACCCAACGACGCGCCACACCCTTTGCGCGTCTGGGCGCGGGAAGCAGGCTACCACCTTCGCCGTGAGCGCCTGATTCCTGGGCACTGGCCCTATTCGGTGCTGCGCCTGGAACGCGCCGTGGGGCCCGACCCCGCCTACCGTTCCCTTCCCCTGGAGGCGGCTCTACGCTACGGCCCGCACCTTCTGTGCGAGGGGCCGGAACTGCTGCGCAAGCAGGTGGAGGCCGATATGGCGCGGCTCACCCCCGTAGCCGCCCCAGGTCGACCGGCACAGGCCGCACTGGACGCAGCACGAGCCGCCCTTAAGGTCATGGGCTCAAGGGAATGACGCGGTGGCTGAAGCCGGGCATGCACGGGTCTGGGCGGGATTCCCGCGACTGGAGTCGTGGGAGGGAGAGCCCAGCCGCTCGCGGGGCGGGGTGCGTTAGCTCTGGCTCTCTGATGCCTGGTAGTGGCTTTAAGGTAAGGACGCATTGTCGCGGTGGATGAAGAGCCAGGCGACGGGTTCGAGGTTGGCCTGCTGACGGCAGAACGAGAGACTGTTGCGGACCAGGAAGGGCAAGGTGGCGCGAAGAGTGGCATGGAAACGTTCGATGTGTGGGTTCCCCCAAGCTCGGTCCATCGCCAGCCAGATCCAGAGCCGACGGTCCTGACGACCAACGAACGGGCAACACTCATCGCATTCCAGCACCAGCGGGGCTGCTCCTGCCGGCGGACACGGGGCTAGGAGCGAGGCAGCGGGTTGCACCTGGGGCAAACTGGGCCGTTCATTCTCCGTGAAACCACCGTCATCCGCTCAAAGCCACTACCCTCAAATGCATATTCTTGACCCCGTTCGTATCTCGCGCTATTCTTTACCCATCACCGCCCAAAAGGCGGCTTTTTTATTGGGTCTTGGCTCTAAATGCCCCTTTACCTGAGTCTCGCCCGCCGGAGTGGGCAGGCAGGCAGGCTGGCGACATGACCAACGACGAGCAGAAGACAGGGTATGATCCTGCCAACACCTCGCCTGCCGAGGGCCAAAGCCGCCCGATTCCCGCCGAGGACCGCGGCCAGAACCCGAACATCGATCCGGCCGACAAGGATCAGCCTGCCGAGGGGGGCCGGGACGAGGTGCCGGGCCCAGGGGCAGACCGGCCCACGACCTCCCGTGACTGAAGCGCCCGAGCTGAATGTGGCCCGCCCGGAGCAGGAGCGGGCCGAACTGCTGCGGTGGATGTTTGAGCGGCTCCGTGCCGAGTATGGCGAGAAACATCTGATTCCCCGGCGGGAACCGATGCACGAGCTGGTCAGCACCATCCTCTCGCAACGCACCACGCACCAGGACGAGGAGGCGGCCTACCAGGAACTGCGCGCCCTAGGTGACTGGGACGCGATCAGTGCGGCCCCGACTGAGGTCGTCGCCCACGCGATTCGCCGCAGCAACTACCCGGAGCAAAAGGCCCCGCGCATCCAGGCGACCCTGCGTGCGATTCGTGCTGAGCGGGGCGGGTATGACCTGGACTTTCTGGCCGAGATGCCGGTGCCAGACGCCCTCAAGTGGCTGACCGACCTGCCGGGTGTGGGGCTCAAGACGGCTTCGCTGGTCCTGCTCTTTAACTACGCCCGCCCGGTCTTTCCGGTCGACACGCACGTTCACCGGGTCACCACCCGGGTCGGCGTGATCGGGCGAATGGGCGAGCAGGCTGCTCACCGCGCGCTCCTGAAGCTGTTGCCGCCCGATCCGTCCTTTCTGTATGAGCTGCACGTCAACCTGTTGCGGCACGGTCAGAGGGTCTGCGTCTGGAGTCGCCCAAGGTGCCCTCGCTGTGTGCTGCGGGAACGCTGTGACGCCTACGCCCTGTTCGGGAACAATGTGCCCAGTTTTGGCCCCCAGGGGAAGGGCACAGGGCGGCCGAGGACCCTAGGGGGAGGCTAACGCCCTCTATTCGTTTTCGACCGAACGCACGCTCTCGTCGGCGCCACGCGAGCTGTAGAGGCTCTTGCGGATGCCCTGCACGACGGGGGCAAGGTGCGTACGTGCTTCGTCCTCCGGCAGGTGGGCCGCAACGCCGCAGGCGACAACGCGGGCGTACGGAACGTACAGCCACGGCAGAAGACCGTTCTCCTCGCCCCCCAGCCGCGCGTTCTGAAGCATCACACCGTCGACATCGGATGCCTGGGCCAGCAAAGAAACCTGGTCTGCCTCCGCCTGGGTGAGGGTACCGGTGACTTGTAGGCCTCCTTCAAGAATCAGGACAACGTCTTGCATAGGTTCACTGTAGGGGAGGTAACCCGGGCCAGGACGTTGTGCTCGGCCCGTCCCGCTCCTGCCTAGCCCCTCTCCCGTTCGCGCAGCACGAGTTGGACGAGCCCCAACACGATCAGCTCAGCGTCCTCTGGACGAACGGGACGCAGTTCGTCCACCACAAAACGGCGGGAAAACAGGCTGCGGCGCTTGCGAACGCGCAAGGTGGGCTGACCGTCCACATCCGTGACGGTATACGTGGGATTCACGAGGTAGTCAAAGCCGAGCGCGACGAAATCCCCGATGAGGGGAAGGGCGCCCATGACGCCCTCCACGACGCTCAGCCAGGGGTGGTCGTCACGGATGGTCAACCGTGGCGTACCGCTTGCGTCCAGCAGCTCGTAGCTCGCCCCCCAGAGGGTACGCAGCCCCTGTGCCTGGAGTGCCCCCACAACCGAGCCGTCGCGGCGGCGGATCTCACGGCGGGCCCGCCAGTCGAGTGCACCGGCCATCAGGCCCTGCGCGCGGATGCTGTGTGTCTGCTGCTTGCGGTCCTCGTCGGCATACACGCGCACCTCGTCGCGGACGCTGAAGAACTTCTCCCTGACCACCGCGATCAGCGTGCCGTGCGCGTCGGTGACCCGCAGCTCCGTGAGGAGGCTGAACTTGAAGACCAGGGTCAGCGGGAAGGTGGGCTTCACAGGTTCAGGTACGCGCTCAGCCGGGAACGGGTTGCCACACGTCCAGTCGGGTGCCGGCCACGACGCCCGCACCCTGCGCCCACACCTGGGCAGGTTGTGCCCGCCGGGCCTCGGGCTGCACAGTCTGGATGCGCACGGCGCCCTCGCCACAGGCGACGGTCAGGCCCTCGTCATCCACCCGCAGCACCTCACCCGGTTGGCCCTGCCCCCCCGTGACGCTTAGGCCGCTCAGCTTCAGGCGAACCCCGTTCAGGAAGGCGGTCGTCTGGGGCCATGCAGCCACTCCCCGGTAGCGGTTCACGACCGCCGGTGCGGGGTCCAGCCAGCGCACGAAGCCGTCTTCCTTGACGAGGAGGGGCGCGTAGGTGGCCTTTGCCTCGTCCTGTGGGGTCGGTGTGAGGTCCGGCAGGCGGGAGAGGGCCTCCACGATCAGCCGCGCCGCCTGCCTGCTCAGCGCCTCCGCCAGTTCGATACTGGTCCACTGGGGCGCGATGGGTAGAGCTTCCTGAAGCAGGATCGGCCCGGTGTCCAGCCCCGCGTCTGTCTGCATGATGGTTGTGCCCGTGACGGTCTCGCCGCGAATCAGGGCCCACTGAATCGGGGCTGCGCCGCGGTAGGCGGGTAGCAGGCTGGTGTGCGTGTTCAGGAAGCCGAACCGGGGCACGGCGAGCAGCGGGGCAGGGAGCAGCTTGCCGTAGGCACAGGTGACGGCCACATCTGCTCCGCTCTCCCGCAGCTGCGCGGCAAAGGCCGCGTTGTTCCGCAGCTTCTGCGGCTGGGCGAGGGGGAGGCCCACCTCGGCGGCGCGGGCCGCCACAGGCGGGGGAGTGAGGCGCAGCCCACGGCCGACCGGCTTGTCGGGCTGCGCGACGACGAGCACCAGCTCGAAGTGAGCACGAATGGCTTCCAACACCGGCACGGCGAAGGCGGGCGAGCCAAAAAAGGCCACGCGGAGGGCAGGAGGCGCGCTCAACCCTGCTGCTCCCGCCGACGCTTCTCGGCTTCCGCAAGGTCACTCAGAAACTGCTTGGCCCGGCGCTGCATCGCGGCCAGCTCCCGGCGGTGGTCTTCGGTCACCTCGGGGGGCAGGCGGTCGAGAAAGAACACGCCGTCGAGGTGGTCGGTCTCGTGCTGAAAGACGCGGGCGAGGTAGTCTTCCGCCTCGACCGTGTGCTCCTGTCCGTCGAGATCGGTGTAGCGCACCGCGACGGCACGCGCCCGCGGCACACCCTCCTCATAGATGCCGGGAATGCTCAGGCAGCCTTCCTGGTACGAGCGGTCCTTTTTCTTGTCGATCACCGTCAGGACGGGATTGAGCATCACGAACTCGCGCAGAACGCGGGACTTCAGGGGCTTGTCTTGCCCCTCCTGCTCCTCCTCGTCGTCCTCGTACTCGACCGCCACGAAAAGCCGCACCGGCAGGCCCACCTGCGGGGCAGCGAGGCCCACACCACGCGCTTCGAACATCGTCTCCAGCATGGTGTTTGCGATCTCGCGCAGGGATTGCGGTCCGGCACCCGGTACCGTCAGGGTTTCGTTCGGCTGCACCGGGCGCGCCTTGCGGCGCAGCACCGGATCGCCATACAGGCGAATGGGGTACACGCGGGGGGCCTCGGCCATATGTTCCCCGTTTTACCAGAGGGTTCAGCCTTGGTGCGGGCAGCGGTGCACCTTCCCCGACGGTGGAGGGCCCCTGAGGCCTTTTCTCACCCCGGCCCCACCCGGTCCCCCTAGGGTCAGGCTATGCCCGTACGCTCTGCCCTGATCCTGACTGCCGCCCTGCTTGGGGGCCTTGCCAGCGCGCAGGCAATAGCCTCCGCCCCGGCCCCCGTCGCCCCGCAGCAGACGGCCGAACAGGCTGCCGCTCGGGCCCGCGCCCTCGCCGAGGAGGCTCGCCGCACCTCCCCAAGTGGCCGCGCCAGCATCGACCAGCCCCTTTGGAAGCAGGCCGCCGACGCTGCCGAGCAGGCGGTGAGGCTCGCGCCGGGGAATGCCGAGTTCCTTCGGCTGCGCGCGCAGATCTATACCGAAGTCGGCTTCTGGCGTCAGGCCGAGCTCGCCTGGGACGCCTACTTCCGTGCTGCGGCGCCGGCGGGTGAGGCGGAGCGGCAACAGGCTGCCACCGTGCAGTACAACCTGGGCTATGCCGCGTACACCCGCAACCAGCCGGACGAGGCTGCGCGCTTTTTCACCGCCTGCCTCGCCCTCGACGCGCGAAACGCGGATTGCGCCGCCTGGGCCGCTCGTACGGCTCTGGAAGCCGGGAACTACGCCCAGGCGGTGACGCTGTACGGCCGGGCGCTGGCCCTGCGGCCCGGTGACCGGACCCTGACGTACTTTCGCAGCCTCGCGGAACAGGCCAGCCGCTACGGCCCCGCTGCCACCCGCGCCTTTAGCCGCGCCTATGCCGAACTCGACGCGGGCCGGAACGCCCAAGCCCTGGCTGGTTTTCAGGAGGCCGCGCGCCTTGCTCCCAACTTTGCGGAGGCGTGGCGGGAAGCGGGCCGTCTCGCCCTGGCCCTGGGAAATGCCCAGGCTGCCCGCGCGGCGTACCAGGGAGCCGCCGCCCTTCCTACGGCGACCGCCAGCGACCGCTATAACCTCGCGCTCGCGCAGGAAGGCGAGCAGTACGGGCTGAAGGCGGTGCAGACGTTCCGGAGCGCCTACACGCGGTACACGGCGGGCGACCAGGCCGGCGCAGAGGCCGGCTTCCAGGAGGCTACGCGCCTGAACCCGCAGTACGCCAAAGCCTGGGCCTGGCTCGGCCGCGTCCGCTACGAGGCAAACAACTACGCTGGAGCCGCCGAAGCCTATGAGCAGGCCGTGAGGCTCGACCCGAACGACCGCAGCAGCGCCTACTTCCTGCGGCTGGCGCAGCAGGGCAAGTGAGAGGGCACCCAGGCTTTCACCCGCCCGTCCGCCTTGGCGTTTACGCTGCGCTCATGCGCCCCGCTGCTCTGTTGCTGCCCCTTCTCCTCTCGCTCACGGCGTGTGGCTCCCGCGACGTCCAACCCCCCGAAGCCTATGACGTGAGCGGTACGATCGGCGGCGACTGGGGCGAGCGTCCCCGCCTGCGGCTCGCGCTGGTTGGAGTCGGCTTTCCATCGGCGGTCACGAACGACGGCAATCAGCCGCAGAACGTGGTGGACGGCGCGGGCGGATGGACCTTCGGCTTCGATCTGCCCCGCAGCCCAACCGTGGCGACAGTGGCCGGTGTCTATCAGGTCGTCGTCTATAACGACCTCGACAACTCGGGCACGTACAACCTCGGAGAGCCCTTCGCCCGCAACCGGCAGTGGTTGATCTACAGCCTGGTGGGCGGTGAGATCCCGGCGGTCGAGGTGAACGGCGAAGAGATCACGCCCGCCATGACGGTGAGCAGCGGCTGGAACCTCTATGACCGCCGCAAGCCGCTCAGCGCCGCGAACCCCAGCCCGGCGAGCAAGGTGACGGGGTACGATCTCAGCCGCTGAGGTTGCGCCGCCACAGGTGCTGCCCGTGGGAGGCGTTCTTTTTGGGCCTACAGGTGCTTCTTGAAAAACGCCACGCTGCGCCGCAGCGCCAGCCCCAGATGCCCGCTGAGGTTGTGGTTGTCGCCCTCGTAGCGGTACGCCTCGACCGGCTGCCCAGCCGCACGCAGATCGTTCGCCAGGGCCTGTTGGAAGCTGTAGGGGACGTCCTCGTCGGCGGTGCCGTGGTGAAGCTGGAGGGGCCGCCCCTTCAGGTCTGCCAGGTAGGCATTGGGGCTCAGCGCGCGCAGGTAACGGCGGTTGAGGGGATCGAGAACACGATCAGCCCCACCGGGTGAGCGGCCCCAGTCGGTTGCCAACACGTCGTAACTGGCGACGACGCCCGCCCAGAGGGAGGCGGCTTTGAGGTCGGGGTCCACGAGCATCGCCCGCAGGCTGAGTTGCCCGCCCATGCTGTGGCCCCATAGGCCGATGCGTTCCCGGTTCACCCGGGGGTCTTGTTTCAGGCTGGCGGCGGCGTTCAGCACGTCGACCGTGTAGCCGGGGTCGTCGTAGCCGCCCCGCGCCTCGCCCTCCGAGTTCCCGTGGCCCCGGTAGTCACTCTTGAGGGTCACGAAGCCTGCCCGGGCAAAAGCGTCCTGATAGGCGACATACCGCTTGGTCGTGCGGTACTCGTTCGGTGGGATGTAGCCGTGGTTAAACACGATGGCGGGCCAACCCCCCCGCGGGGGCATGCCGTTGGGGACCGTCAGCAGGCCGTAGATCGTCAGGCCGTCAGACTCGTAGCTCACGATCTGCCGGGTGTAGTTGATCCCGGGGCTCAGGGTACGAACGACGGTCAGGGCGCTGCCGGGATACTCCCGTGCCCGCAGCGCCTGAATGCTGATGGGCTGCCGTGCCACGAGCTGCCGCAGCGCCGCGTCCGTCACCTCACCCAGCGGGGTGCCCGGCGTAGGGGTGCGCGTGTTCGGCTCCGGTGCCGCAAACGGCAGATTTTCTCGCTGCATCCAGGCAAAGGACCCCACCGCCAGGAGCAGCAGCGCCAGATAAGCCGCGCGTCTCATCGGGTGGAGACGGCCTCTGCGCGCAGGCTGCCGCGCACCCGGAGCCGTCGGGCGGGGAGAACAGAAAACAGCATCCTCTCAGCATAGAAAGCCTGTCTCCAACTGATGGGAGGCACGCCCACGGTGCCGAGCAGAGGAAAGGCTTCAGGGGGCAAGAGGAGTTCCCGGCACGCTTTCCAAGGGCCGTCTCGGCACCGCGTACCGTGCATGCGCGGCGACGCTGACCGTCTCCAGTTTCGGGTAACGCAGGGCGGTCAGGGCCCCCCCGAACACACACCCGGTGTCGATGTTGACCGTGCGGTTCAGCCAGCGCGGCTCCAGCACGGGCGTGTGCCCGTACACCACGAGGGCCGCGCCCCGATACGTCTGCGCCCAGTCGCCCCGGATGGGCAGGCCGTATTCATCCCTTCGGCCATTCACGTCCCCGTACAGCGCGAAACTCTGCACCCGGCCCGACACGCGCCCCTGGTACCGCTCCGGCAACCCCGCATGCGCCGCCACCACCCGCCCTCCGTCGAGCACCAGGTGGCTGGGTAGACTTCCCAACCAGGCGCGCACCTCTTCCCGAAACCCCGGCCCGGCGGCCGCCACCTGCGCCAGCGTCGCGTCCAGGCCGTGCAGAGCGCGAACAGCCTTGCCTTCCAGCGCCCGCCTCAGCTTCTCATCGTGGTTACCGAGCACGCATAGGGCGGCGCCCGAGCGAACCAGGTTCATCACCAGGCGCAGGACGCCCGCGCTGTTCGGCCCCCGGTCGGTCAGGTCACCCAGGAACACCGCCGTTCGGCCGGGTGGGGGCGTGGCTGCGTCACCTTCCACCGTATAGCCCAGCTGTTTCAGCAGCTCGTCCAGTTCCGCGCGGCACCCATGAACGTCCCCGATGAAGTCAAAAGGCCCGGTCAACGCTCGGCGGTCCACCGGCAGGGGCACTCGGTTCACCCGCGCCGTGTTCACCTCCGCCGCCGAGCGCAGCACCCACACCTGCCCAAAGCCCTCCCGTTCCAGGCTGCCCAGTGTTCGGCGCAACTCCGTCTCCGGCAAGGGCCGTCCTTGCCGCAGCGGCTGGGGTAGGTCCAGCACGAGGGCCACCGCGGCCACATCGTGCGCTCGCGCCAGCTCGACCAGCCGCCGCCGGTCGTGGGGACGAAAGCCGGGCAGGTTCACCACCGTCCGTTGCCCCTGCGCCAGCCGCTCGCCCGCTTGCTCCAGCAAAGGGTCCAGGAGAACGCCGTCACCGCCCAGTACCTCTTCGGGCTGGAAATGCCGCGCGGCGAACATATGTCTGTCCGCCGCCGTGCCCATCAGGACCACCAGTGCCAGCTCGGGAAGGAAAAGCTGCATCGGCCTCTGATCCTCGCACACGGGGGGATGGCCCTCAAGGAACGGTCAAGGTGTTCTCCGGCCCGCGCACGGCTACAGTGCGATATGGCTTCCCTCTGGCAGCGTCCGGCCCTCGACCTTCTTCAAGAGGCCGCCAGCGGCGCCCCGACTCCGGGTGGTGGCGCTACGGCAGCGCTGACCGGGGCCTTTGGCGTGGCCCTGCTGGAGATGGCCCTTCACATCACCCTGAACAAGGACGAGCGGGCGGCGGAGGCGTTGCGGCCCGTCCTCCCGACCCTGAGCGCCCTGCGCGCGCGGCTCCAGACCCTGGTGGAAGAAGACGTGCAGGCGTTTGAGGCCTACGTGCGGGCAGCGCACCTGCCGCAAGACACCGGGGAGGAGCGGCGCGAGCGGGAAGAGGCGCGGACTGCGGCGGGAGAAGCCTCGATGCGCACGCCGCGGCACTTGGCCCGGACGCTGGTGGAGGCGCTGGAGGAGGCCCCGCGGCTCGTCCCCCAGGTTCACCCGGAGGTCACGAGTGACGTGGGGGCGGGGGCAGCCATCCTGGAAGGTGCCCTACACGCCGCTCTGCTCACCGTGACGATCAACCTGCCCCACGTCCCCCAGGAGGAGCGGGACGCTCTGCAGGCCGAGCGGGACACGCTGGAGGCGCGGGGCCGAGAGCGGGCGGCACAGACGCTGCGCCTCACGCGCGAGCGCCTTGCGGGACGGAGCTGACAGCTGCTGGGCCCGTACAATCAGCAGCGATGCTCTGGACCCGTCCTCTGGTGATGCTGCGGCTGCTGGCGCTGCTGCTGACCGGCGAACTGGTTCGCACCGGGTTTTTCGTGTCGGCGTTGCCGGTGGCAGGACCGGACCTGGGGTTGAGCACGGCGGTGATCGGCCTGATGGTGGGCCTGCATTACCTCGCGGACGCGCTCGCCAAGGGGCCGGTCGGCCTGGTGACCGAACGCTGGGGACCGGGACGGGTGCTGACGCTGGGAGCAGGGCTGGGCCTGCTGGTGGTGCTGGGCACGCGCCTCGCCCCGTCGCCCCTCTGGGGCGTGCTGGGCTGCGGCGTGTGGGGCCTGGGCTACGCGGCCCTGTGGCCGGGCGTCATGAGCGCCTCGCAGGCGCTGGCGCTTCCGGGGCGCACGGCGCGGGCGCTCGCTGTGTCCAGCCTGAGTGTCGCTCCCGCCATTCTGACGGGCGTGCTGGGCGTGGGGCCGCTGATGCAGGCCCGGCCAGAAGTGGCCTGGCTCCTTCTGGTCGGGGCGCAGGTGGGGGCGCTGGGGCTGGCGCTTAGCCTGCTGCGGCTGCGGCTTCCGGGCAGAACGGCCCCAATGGGAAGCATCCGGCAGGGCTGGAGCCGGGTGGCCGCGCTGCTGCCGGCCGCCTTTGCCCAGACGCTCGCGCCGGGGCTGCTGGTGACCCTCTTCTACCC
The DNA here is from genome assembly GCF_000745175.1 of Deinococcus sp. YIM 77859. Classification (NCBI taxonomy): domain Bacteria; kingdom Thermotogati; phylum Deinococcota; class Deinococci; order Deinococcales; family Deinococcaceae; genus Deinococcus; species Deinococcus sp. YIM 77859. The sequence continues at coordinate 1,830,576 of NZ_JQNI01000002.1, read as the reverse complement.
CCTCCTGGCACGGCTGGGCCTGGGGCTGGGGGACCTGGTCGGCCCGGGTCTGCTGGCCCTCATGGTGTTCGGTGCATGCCTGTGGGGGGCGGGCCGGCTGGCCGACCGGATCCATCCGCGCCTCGCCCTGACGCCCGGACTGCTGGGGCTGGCCCTCACCTTTCTGCTGGCGGCCCTGCCGGGATTAGAAGGGCGACTGTGGCTGCTCGCGCCGCTGTTGGGCCTGGGGTATGGGGCCTTTGTCGCGGGGTGGAACGGCCTGGTTGGACGGGTCTTGCCGTCTGGGTACCGCGCTGCCGCGTGGGGCACCGTCATGGCGGTGGAGGCGCTGGGCTATGCCGTTGGTCCCCCGCTGGGGGGGCTGGTTTGGGCCAGCTTCGGCCCGCCGGGCGTGTTCCTGCTGGGAGCCGCCGTGTTTCTGCTCACCGAGGGGTACTACCTGTGGCCGGGCCGAGCGGTCATCCGCGCTGCGCCCTCTCCCAAGTGACTCCAGAGCAAGGGTGTGGGCAAAAGGCCCCGCGTTGACCCAAAGTTGGTGGATCCGTGGAGTCTCACAAGCCCAGTGGGTCTACCAGCAGCGGCTCTTCCAGCTCAAAGGCTTCTGCGTAGCGCACGCGGGCCAGTGTTCCCCAATACATCTGGCGGGCACGGCGGCGCTCGACGATCTCCGGGGTGACGGTCTCGGAGATTGCGGCTCCCGTGAACTGGCTCACGTGGGCGCGGACTGCGGCCTCCCACTCCGCCTGCACCGCGCCTACGTCCACCAGCAGGGTCGCGCGGATGTCCGCGTTGCCCTGGTACAGCAGTACCCGCGAGACACGGTGCGGCTCCCCGGGCACATCCGCCTTGCGCAGGGCTGCGAGGTGCACCGCTCGTTTGGCGAGGTGGTACGTGCCGAAATGGTCCGGGTGGCGGTCCTGATGATGGGGAACGGCGAGCACCCGCGGCCGCAGCGTGCGCAGGGTAACCGCCAGGGCCGCGGCTCCCTCCGGCGTGTCTGCCAGCGCCCCGTCCGGTAGCCCCAGTTGTCCCCGCCAGGCCAGGCGCAGGATGGCCGCCGCTGCCACACATTCGGCCTCCCGTTCCTCCGGTGTGCCCTGCGTTCCCCGCTCGCCGCGCGACAGTTCCAGCACGCCGACCGCCCGCCCCGCCCGCGCGAGGCGAATCAGCGTCCCGCCCACCCCGATCTCCGCGTCATCTGGATGGGGCGCGAGGCAGAGCCAGTCCAGAGGCTGCACGCTTCCGTACACCGTGCGGAAAGAGTTCCCCATGCCGCCCAGGATAGGGCGGGCCGCAGCACGGCACAAAAAAGCCGCCTTTTGGGCGGTGATGGTTAAAGAATAGCGCGAGATACGAACGGGGTCAAGAGTATGCATTTCAGACGACGAGTTCGAGGTTGGCTGCTGACGGCAGAACGAGAGACTGTGGCGAACCAGGAAGGGCAAGGTGGCGCGAAGAGTGGCATGGAAACGTTCGACGTGTTGGGTTCCCCCAAGCTCGGTCTATCGCCAGCCAGCGCCACAAGAGGCGGCTGGCGACGGCAAGAAAAACACCCGCTTGCCGAGCGGATGTTGAGCTGGGAGCTGGAACGTCTCGCAGCCTTCCTGATGAAGAACAGGGCTTGAGTTCCCGGCTGGATTGCGGAACACTCGGCCTGCGGTCTACTCCAGGTGGGCAAGAGCTCGCCGGAATACGTTCAGGGTACCGCCGTCATACAGCACGAGCCGTACGGTGAGGTCGGGGTGTTCGCGCAGGAAATCCCGGATGGTCCTCAGGGCGACGGTCGCCGCTTCCTCTTTCGGGTAGCCGTAGACGCCGGTGCTGATCGCTGGAAAGGCCACCGAGCGGCAGCCCTGCTCTACAGCCAAACGCAGGCTCTCGCGGTACGCGCCCGCGAGGAGAGCCGGCTCGTTCTGCCCGCCGCCGCGCCAGACCGGACCGACGGCGTGAATCACGAAGCGTACTCCCTGAGCCGCCAGGTTGAAGGCCGGGGTGATGACGGCCGTCCCCGGGGGCGTACCGCCGATCCTGCGAAGGGCACGCAGCAGCTCCGGCCCCGCTGCGCGGTGAATGACGGCGTCCACGCCCCCCCCACCCGCGAGTTCGCTGTTCGCGGCGGTCACCACCGCGCAGGTTCGCTCCTGTCCGATATCGCCCTGCACCAGTTCCAGTGGCACTGCCTTGCCTCCGCTCAACTTTCGACCACGCGCCGGAGATCCTCGCGGGTAAGGGCGCTGCTGCGCACCCTTTCCGCGATGCGCAGCGCTTCGCGGTCCTCAGCCGTCCACTCGCTTTCGGGAAGCTGCCGGGCATGCTCGGCACGCTGCACCGCCCGCAATTCCTGCACCGCGCGGTCAAGGTCGTCATTCACGATCACGTACCGAAAGGCATGCGCCTCCATAATCTCGTCACGGGCGCGGTTGAGGCGCTTCTCGATTCGTTCGGGCGTCTCGGTGGCGCGGCCGGTGAGGCGGCGGCGCAGCTCGGTCAGGCTGGGCGGCATGATAAAGATCAACACTGCTGCCTCACCCATGCGCTGCTTGACCTGCATCGCCCCCTCCACCTCGATCTCCAGCACCACGTCCTGCCCGCGGCGCAACGCCTCCTCGATGGGCTCAATGGGCGTGCCGTAGTGGTTTCCTACAAACTGTGCGTGCTCCAGAAAGCCATTCTGACGCGCCTTTTCCAGAAACTCCTCGGGCGTCACAAAGATGTAGTCCACGCCGTCTTGTTCGCCGGGCCGCGCCTCACGGGTGGTCCAAGAGGTCGAGTAAAACACGTCCTGCCCGGCCAACCACCGTTCGCGCAGCGTGCCTTTGCCGACGCCGGAGGCACCCGTCATCACGATCAGTAGGCCCCGGCGGGGGGGAGAAGGGGTGTTGTTGGTGTGTGGATTGGGCGTGGCCACCATCATTCCAAACAGCATACGGCTCAGCGAAGAGGCAGCGGGGCAGGGGAGACAGAACCCCCGCCTCGCCTGCCCCGGTTGGCCGTTCTGCCTTACTTGGCCCGGGCGCGGCTGCGGCTGCTGCTCTTGGTGCTGCGGGCACGGCTGCGACCGAGGGCCTGGCCCTTCTCGTAGCTGGCCTGCATCTTGCGGCGGGTTTCTTCGGCGAGCGCCCTAAAATCCACCAGGCCCGCCTCGATGTTCTCCACCGTGGGCTTGAGTGCGCTGGGGCGACGCTGAGCGGCGAGCTCCTGGTTTGTCTGCTCGAACCACGCCTCAAAGGCGGGCGTCACTTCAAACAGCATGTCTTTGGTGTCGCGTTGGTACTTGCCTTCTGCACCCCGGCGGCTGAACTGCTTGGGCAGAGTGAAGCGCTCCGGAAGATTGATCGCATCGAACTTGCCTTCCCGCACAGCCTCACGAAACTGCTTGACAAACGCATCGCTGCGTTGGGGATTGCTCAATTCCTGGACCTGCTCGCTCAGTTTCTTGTAAGGCATGTCGAACTCCTCCGTTCTCAGAGTATGAACCGCCCCCCTGTACCTGTAAAGCGTTCCCCTCTTGCTTTCGGAGCCTCTTCTCTGCCTGCGCTCTGGTCCTGCTAGGGAGCGTTTCCTTTTGGGCATTCAGCAGCGCGGCGATTCACTCAGAGAACGTCACCGCGCTGCTTCCACGTTGTGTTCGTCTGACTGGCCAAGGCTCTTCAAACGACAGGGCAAGGCGGTGGGTGGGGGTGTGCCGGTTTTCTTGCCCCACCAAATAAGTCGCTGGCAGGTGATGATGCGATCATCACCTCGAGCGGAGCGAGAAGCCAAAAGGTGGCGGGTGGCGGAGGTGGAGCACTTCCGGTTGTCGTTTCCCGGAAGGGCGGAACTGTAGCCGCCTGCCACTTAGGCCAGCGTGATCAGGATGGCCGGCTCTCGTCCAGGCCCACGCCGAAGCCCTGGTCGAGCAGTGCCTCGCTGTATGTCCGGAAGGCCAGCATGGTCTGGGTGCGTAGGATGCCTTCCACCTTGCGCAGGTGTCCCGTCACCACATCGGCCAGGTCGTCGTACCGCTCCAGCTTCAGCAGAGCCACGATGTCCCATTCGCCCGTCACGCTGTACACTTCCCGCACACCCGGCACGCCCGCCAGCGCCTCGGCGGTTTCCTGAATGCGCTGCCTCTCTGCCTGCACCATCACGATTGCGGTGACCATGGGGGTATTGTGGCCCACACGAGCGGCCAGCGATCAGAAGGGCGACACGGCGCTTGCTTAAACTTGTGGCCTGACCGTTCGTTCGGGGACGTTCTGCCGTGCTGTGCGGGCGTATCGTAGGGGCATGACTGCTGCCGCTCCCACCCCCACGGCGGTGACGCCGCGTGAACAACTGCTCAACCGAATTCAGCGCGATATTCCTATCGTGCAGCGCCCCTACCGCGTCCTCGCGGAGGAAGTGGGGCTGACCGAGGGCGAGGCCCTGAGCATCCTGCGCGAGGTGAAGGCGGAAGGCGTGCTGCGGCAGATCAGCGCCATCTTTGACACCCGGACCCTGGGCTACCAGTCCAGCCTGGTTGCCGCCGAGTACGACGAGGAACAGCTCGACGCGGGGGCCGAAATCGTCAGCGGGCACCCCGGCGTCAGCCACAACTACAAGCGCAACCACAGCTTTAACCTGTGGTACACGATCGCCGTGCCGCCCGAGAGTGATCTCGAAGCCCATGTGCAGAGGCTGCACGAACTCAGCGGCGCGCGGGTCACCCGTCTGATGCCCACGCTGCACCTTTTCAAGATCGGCGTGGAGTTTGACATGACCGGCCAGGAGGACTGGAACGCCAAGGCGAAACCGCAGTACACCAACGAGCAGCGCAACATCGGGTATCAGGTGACGGAGCTCGACCGCGCCTTTGTGCTGGAGTTCCAGAAGGATCTGCCCCTGACAGAAGAGCCCTACGCGGCTGCCTGCGCCGCTCTGGGGCTCAGTATCGATGAACTTGCCGCACATGCCCAGAAGATGAAGGAGGCCGGAGCGCTTCGGCGCGTGTCCGCCGTGTTCCGCCATCAGAAAGCAGGCTTTACCTTCAATGCGATGGGTGTCTGGGCTGTTCCCCAGGACCAGGTGGCCGCGCTGGGCCGCCGTATGGCCGAGTTCAAGGCGGTCTCGCACTGTTACCTGCGGCCCACCTACCCCGAGTGGCCCTACACCATCTTCACGATGGTCCACGGCCGGAGCAAGGAAGAGGCGTTTGGCAAGATCAAGGCGATCGAGGAGGAAGTCGCGCCCGGCATTCCCCACGCCATCCTGTACTCGACGAAGGAATACAAAAAGGTACGGCTGGAATTCTACAAGCCGGAATTCTATGAGTGGGAACAGACTCATTTGGGTGCGCCCAGCACGGCAGGTTGCTGAGTAACGCCGGAACTTATACCGCCTGCCACGCCTCGGGCGACAGACGGGCAGCGGCGTTTATTCCCTCGCCGCCTGCGTTCTGCCCTGGCAACGTCCAGGCCTCTAGGCTGCGGTGATGGCCCTCAATAACGGCTACACCTACCGTGAGGAGCTGGGTCGCCGGGCCCAGGGGCTGACCGTGCTCGCGTACCTGACCCGTCACTACCCGCATTCCGCAGAGGAGGACTGGCGCGCCAGGCTGGAACGCGGCGAGGTGCGCCTGGACGGTCGGCTCGTCCATGGCCCAGAAGGGTTGCGCCCCGGACAGATCCTCGAATGGCGGCGGCCACCCTGGGAGGAGGAGGACGTGCCGCTGCGCTACGACCTGGTCCACCGGGACGCGGCGCTGCTCGCGGTCGCCAAGCCGTCCGGGCTCCCCACGCTGCCGGGCGGGGGCTTCCTGAGGCATACGCTGCTGGCGCTCGTGCAGGCCGAGTTTCCCGCAGCCCGGCCCCTGCACCGCCTAGGCCGCGGCACGTCGGGGCTCGTGCTGTTTGCGCGCTGCCCCCAGGCAGCTTCTGTTCTGGCGCGGGCCTGGCGGGAGCACGCCGTGCAGAAGCAGTACCGGGCGCTGGCAAGCGGCATTGTGGTCAAGGAGGAGTACGTCATCACCACGCCCATCGGTCCGGTCCCACATCCGCGCCTGGGTACCGTGTTCGCGGCGAATGCAGCGGGCAAGCCTTCCCGCAGCGTGGCCCGCGTGCTGGAGCGCCGGCCCGCGACGGGGGAAACGCTCTTGAGGGTGGACATCCACACCGGCCGCCCGCACCAGATTCGTATTCACCTCGCTTCGGTTGGTCATCCGCTCGTGGGTGACCCGCTGTATGGTCCGGGCGGCCTGCCCCGACCGGAGCTGCCCGGCCTGCCGGGGGACGGTGGATACCGGCTCCATGCCGAGCGCCTGACCTTCACCCATCCCCTCACGGGTGAGCGGTTGAGTCTGGAGGCCCCGCCGCCCCCGGAGCTGCGAGGGACCCGGTGACCTGGCTCCCGGTGTTCCCCCGGCGCGGCGCTACAATCCCCCGGTGACGATTGTGGCTGCGCCGAGCGCGCACGTGTGGACCCTGGAACATGGCCTCACCGCCGCCTTCGAGCGCCGCCGGGGGGTGGGGTTTGCGCTGGACCTGCGCGTTCCGGTGGGCAGCGCCCATGATCCGGTGGGCCACGAGGGGTCTGCGGGTGTGCTGGAAGAGTGGCTCTACAAGGGGGCGGGTGGCCGGAACGCCCGCGCCTTTCAGGACGCGCTCGACGACCTGGGCCTGCGCCGGAGTGGGGGGGCCGGAATAGAGGCGACCCGTTTTGGGGTGAGCGGCCTCACCGCGGACCTGCCCGCCGCGCTCGCCCTGATCGCCGACCTGTTGCGGCGGCCTGCCCTCCCGCCCGAGGAGTTGCCCATTCTCGTTGACCTTGCGCGGCAGGACCTGGAAGGCTTAGAGGACAGTCCTCCCGATCTGCTCGCCGTCGCGGCCCGGCGGCTGGCCTTTCCCCGGGTGCCCGGCTCGTCCTTTGCGGGCTTCGCGCATCCGGTGAGCGGCACCTTAGAGGGCCTCGCCCGGCTCACCGTGGAGAGCCTGCGCGCCTTTCTGACTCGCTACGGCCCGCGGGGAAGCGTGCTGGGTCTGGTCGCCGATGCCGATCCGGCGGAGGTACGGGAGCTGCTGGAGCGGACCTTCGCGGACTGGCAGGGGGGGCAGCACGACGTGGTGCCCGTCGCCTTCCAGCCGGGCGGACGGGTCCACCTCCCCCACGAGGACGCCGAGCAGACGCATCTGAGCGTCACGGCGCCGGGCGTTTCGCCCCACAGCCCCGACTGGCTCTCCTGGCAGGTGGCTCTGGCGGCGCTCTCGGGGGGAAGTGCCAGCCGCCTCTTTCACGCGGTGCGTGAGGAACGCGGCCTCGCGTACAGCGTTCAGGCGTCGTCCGTTCTGTTGGGCGGACAGGGCTTTCTCACCGCGTATGCCGGCAGCACGCCGGAACGCGCCCCCGAGACGCTGGAGGTGCTGCTGGCCGAACTCGCCCGCTTGCCGCAGGGCCTCTCCCAAGCCGAGTTCGGGCGTGCTCGGGCCGGGCTGGTCGCGGGTGTGGTCTTTGGAGCAGAGAGCCTGCGTGGCCGGGCAAGCGGCCTCACCCGTGATCTGGCGGTGTTTGGCCGCGTGCGGAGCGTGGCTGAGCTGCGCGCGGAGCTCGGTGCCCTCTCCCTGGAGGAGGTCAACGCTTTCCTGGCTGGCTATGATCCCGTTCCATACGCGACGGTCGTGACGCTGGGTCCCGGGGAGGCACACGCGTGACGCAGCGGCATACCCTCTCCAATGGCCTCACCCTTCTCCTCGAACCGGATGGGGACGCACAGACCGTGGCCGCCGGGTACTTCGTGGCGACCGGGGCGCGGGACGAGCGCCCAGAGGAGCTGGGGGTTTCGCACTTTCTCGAACACCTGATGTTTAAGGGCTCTGAGCGCCTAGACGCCGCCGAGCTCAACCGGCGGCTCGACGAGCTGGGCGGGCACGCCAACGCCTTTACCGGTGAGGAAGTCACGGTCTACCACGCTGCGGCCCTGCCGGAACAGGCCTCTGAACTGCTGGACACCCTCACCGAGCTGCTGCGTCCAGCCCTGCGGGCCAGTGACATCGAAACCGAGCGCGGCGTGATTCTCGAAGAGATCGCCATGTACGCTGAGCAGCCCGCCGTTCGCGCCGCCGACGCCCTGCGCGCGGCCTACTGGGGCACGCATCCCCTGGGGCATCCAGTCTTGGGAACGCCCCAGACGGTAGGGGCCCTCACCCGCGCGGCCCTGCTGCGCAACTGGCGCGAACGCTACGGGGCGGAGCGGGTGGCCCTGGCCGTTGTGGGGGCCTTTGACCCTGGCCAGGTGCTGGCCTGGGCACAGGCAGCCCTGGGCGACTGGCCGGCTGGAATCTCCGCGTTGGCGCCGGCTGCCTCCCTGCCTCCCCCCGCTCCCGGCACGGTTCGTCTCCTCCGGGATCCGCATCTCGCGCGGGAGCAGGTCGCGCTTGCCCTGCCCGGCCTGTCCGCCACACACCCGCTCCGTGAGGCTGCCGCAGTTCTTGCCGAGCTGATCGGCGGTGAGAATGGTCTGCTGTACTGGGCCCTGCTCGACACCGGGCTCAGTGACAGTGCCGACCTCACCCACCTTGAATACCGCGACACCGGGGTGTTTGAGGGCGGCTTCTCCTGTGATCCCGAGCGGGCACAGGAGGTGATGGACGCCTACCGCGCGGTGCTGAGCGCCGTTCCGGATGCCCTCACCGAGGCCGCGGTGCGCCGTGCAGCCCGCAAACTCGCCGTCGCGACCCTGCTGCGGGCCGAGACGCCTCAGGGCCGGCTCTTTGCGCTTGGTCTCGACTTTCTCGCGCTTGGTCGTCCGCTGAGCACTGCCGAGCAGGTTGACCGCTATGCCGGGGTGACGCTCGCGGATGTGCGCGCGGTGCTCGACCTCTGCCCGCTCACCGCACCGGTGGTGGTCGCGCTGGGACCCGCAGAGCGCCTGCGCTGAGCCGCTCGTCTCGTGAGAGGCGGATTGCAAATGGATTTGCTTCCTGGCAAAAAGCCGACTATAGTTCACACCGTCAGACAACTGGGGCCTGCTGGCCCGCCCATTTCCCTGCCGCCTGTCCGATCGGGCTGCTCGGCTGCTTCCTTCTCTAGGAGTGTTCATGAAACCACAGCGCGGTTTGTCTTTGGCCCTGTTGACTGCTCTGCTTCTTTCGGCTTGCAGCAGCCTATCCGACACGACCCAACCTACGGTCACCCTTGAACTTTCGACCACAGAGCTGAGTGCGGCGGGTGCGGTGGTCTTTAGGGCCACGGCGTCGGATAACGTGGCAGTCAAGAGCGTGGCGTTTTATGACGGTGAGACGCTCCTTGGCACCGATAGCGAAGCGCCCTATGAGTTCAGCCGCAGCTACACGGCCGCCGAGAATGGAACCCACACCATCAAGGCGGTGGCGATGGACCCGACGGGGAATAGCGGCAGCGCCACCGCCACCCTGACCGTCAGGATTCAGGCACCGCCTGCCCAGGACACCGAAAAACCCGCAGTCAGCCTGACCGCAACGCCCCAGACGCTCAGCAGTGCGGGGAGTGTTCGGCTGGTGGCGACGGCGACCGACAATGTGGGTGTTACCAAGGTGACCTTTTACCGCGGTGACACCAAGCTCGGCGAGGACACCACGGCACCCTACGAGGTGACGGATAACCTGACCGCCGCCAACAACGGCACCGTCACCTACCGTGCGGTGGCTGTGGACGCGGCTGGGAATATGGCGGAGGCGACGACCAACGTCTCAGTCAATATCTCGACCACAACGCCCCCACCCGCAGATACCATCAAGCCCGTCGCCAATATGGAGGTGGTGACCAACAGCCCGACCAGCTACACCGTCAATGTGACGGCGAGCGACGCGAGCGGCATTGCCAAGGTGGAATTCTACGATGGTGGCAAGCTGGTCGCGACGGATACGGCGGCCCCCTACACCGCGGCCCTCACCTACACGGCGGAGCAAAACGGCGAGCACACCATCCTGGTCAAGGTGTACGACAACGCCGGGAACGTGACCGAACTCAGCAAGACCATCACGGTGAACGTGGACAACGTGAAGCCGACCGTGACGGCCACGGTCACCCAGGTGAGCCCCGGCAGGGTCACGATCACCGCGGATGCCTCCGATAACCAGGGCGTCACCAAGGTGGAGTTCTACGAGGGCGAGACCAAGCTCGGTGAGGACACTACAGCGCCCTACTCGCTGGAACACACCTACACGGCCGCACAGAATGGCCCGCACACCATCACGGTTCGCGCCTACGACGCGCAGGGCAACGTGGGGGAGACCACCGTTACCTTCACCGTGGCTATTGACACGCCGCCCACCGTGAGCCTCAGCCTGTCGAGCGACACACTATTGCGTGAGAACAGCGTTGTGGTGACGGCGGACGCCCAGGACGACCGGGGGATCAGCCGGGTCGAGTTCTACGTGGACGGCGTGCGGCAAGCAGTCGACATCGAAGCGCCCTACCGAGCTACCCTGACGTTCACTCGCCTCCAGAACGGTCCTCATGTCATCACTGTGCGGGCGTACGACACCGCCGGTCAGACGGCGGAAGCCAGCCAGACGATCACTGTCGCCCTCGATCCCGCAGAGGTGAACGATACCCCCGCTCAGGCGACCCTCATCACCCTTGGGCAGGCGGTGGACGCCTGGATTGCCGGGGCACCGCGCGACGTGGATTACTACCGCTTCACCGGCGAGGCCGGGGACCGTCTGCGGCTCACGGTGAAGACGAGCAGCGGTCCTTTCCCCAACAGCACGCTCGATCCCTACGTGATGGTCCTGATGCCCGACGGCAAGACTGTCCTGGAAAAGGACGATGACAGCGGAGCGGGCTTTGACTCCGAACTGCTGTTCAACCTGCCGCAGACGGGCACCTACTACATCCTGGTGACCAGCTTCGACATCTACGACGATCCCAATGCGACCGACGACCGGATCACCAACCAGTACCGTCTGGAACTCAGTCGCCGTTAAGGCTTCGCCTCTCTGGATCCCCTATAAGGAGACTTGATCTTGAACACCACCCGCAACGCCCTCGTGCTGCTGACGGCCGCCATCGCTCTCGCGGCTTGCGGTAGCACGCCCAGCACGTCTACCGGCGCTCCCAAGACCTCCTCTGGAACTGCAGTCAAGGTGAGCGGCAAAGACATCGTCGCCAGCGAGAGTGGACGGTACTTCATCGAGCTGACGGGTGACCCCACCGCGCTCGGTGCGCAGAGCATTCGCAGCCAGCAGGCCGAGTTCCGCCTGCGGGCAGCCCAGGCGGGCATCAAGCTGCGAGAGTTCGCCAGCTACCAGCGCCTCTTCAACGGGTTCAGCGTGACAGCCAGCGCGAGTGAGGCGGCGCGTATCGCCCGCCTGCCGGGCGTTCTGAACGTGTTCCCAGTGGTGAAGATCGAGCGGCCCGTGACCGAGCGCGCACCGGACACGGCAGAGCCCCAGATGCAGACCGCTGTGGGCATGACCGGTGCGGACTATGTTCGTGATGAGCTGGGGCTGACCGGCAAGAACGTGAAGGTCGCCATTATGGACACCGGGATTGACCTGGATCACCCGGCTTTCCGGGGCCGCGTGATCACCGGGTACGACTTTGTGGGGGACGATTTCGGGACGAATGGCAACTATACACCCGTTCCCGACGACAATCCCGATGACTGTGGTGGGCACGGCACCCATGTCGCAGGCATCGTGGGTGCGAATGACCCGACCAACGGGTTCAAGGGAGTAGCCCCCGATGTGCTGTTCGGGGCGTACAAGGTGTTCGGCTGCGAGGGCTCGACGAGCGCGGACATCATGCTTCAGGCGATGGAGCGGGCCGAGGCCGACGGCATGCAGGTGCTCAACATGAGTATCGGTGCCTCTTTCCAGTGGCCCGAGTACCCCACCGCCAAGGCGGCGAGCCGCCTTGCCAAGCGCGGCATGATCGTGACCGTCTCGGCGGGCAACAGCGGCACCAACGGTCAGTACGCGACGGGCGCGCCCAGTTTGGGTGAGAACGTGATTGCCGTCGCCTCGGTAGACAACACCAAGCAGGAGCTGAGCGTGCTCACGCTGAGTACGGACGGAAGCCGCCTGGGGTACGCGGTGGCGAGCGGCGCGCCCAGTCCCGCAACGGGCCTCAGCCTCGAGCTGACCAAGGCTCCAGGAAGCACCACGACCACCACCAACGACGGCTGCACGGTGAACGGGGCCAGCCCCTTCGCCCCCGGCAGCCTGACTGGGAAGGCCGTGCTGATTCGGCGTGGGACCTGCTCCTTCCGTGAAAAGGTGCTCAACGCCCAGGCGGCGGGGGCGAGGGCTGTCTTGATCTACAACAACACCTACGGCGTGATCACGCCCTCGGTGGCGCCCAGCCTGGCCAACGACAACGTTGTGATCGAGATTCCTGTGGTAGGTCTTTCGAATGTCGACGGCGCACGGCTGGATGCGGCCATCAACGCTGGCGGCGCGCCTCGCGTCACCTTTACCGGTGAGCGCCAGCTGTTCAGCAACCCCACCGGCAACACCCTGAGCAGTTTCTCCAGCTACGGCACCTCGCCCGACCTCGCCCTCAAGCCGGATATTGCCGCGCCTGGTGGCCTGATCAAGAGCACCTATCCCCTCAGCATTGAGGCGACCGGGTATGCGGTTCTGAGTGGCACCAGCATGGCTGCGCCGCACGCCGCGGGCGTCGCCGCGCTGATGCTGGAAGCCAATCCGCAGCTCGCCTCGGTGGACGGGGAAGCTCGCCGCCTCTTCCAGAACACGGCAAAACCCATCAACTTCTTCCTCAACGGTCAAATCACCACCTACGTGGATTACGTGCAGCGCCAGGGTGCAGGGATGATCAACGCCCCTGCGGCGCTTGCCGCCATGTCGACGGGCACCAGCGTGACCCCCAGCAAGCTCGCACTGGGCGAGAGTGACGCTTTCCCCACCCGCACCAAGGTGCTGACGGTTCACAACGACAGTCCCCTCAAGCAGACCTACCGTGTGTACCACGTCCCCGCACTGACGATCGGCGGCACGACTTTCGCGCCCCAGCCCTCTGCGGCCTATGCTTCGGTCAGCATCAACGGGCAAGCGGTAGACAGCAGTGCAAACGCCCTCACAATCACCATCGAGCCCTTCAGCCGCGCGGAACTGAATGTGACGGTCACGCCGCCCGCCAGCGCCCCAGACCGCTCACAGTACGGGGGGTACATCCGGCTGGAGAGCAGCGTTGGCACCAATCTCAGCGTGCCCTACGGCGGCTTTAAGGGGGACTACCAGAGCATTCAGGTGCTGGGGAACATCTCGCTGCCGGGCTACGGCCTGGGCAACACGGCCCGTGACTTCCCGGCTCTGTACGACGCGGTCGAGGGTCAGGTGTACTTCGAAGGCGTGAACCCAACCGAGAAGCCCGTCTTCACGCTGGGGAAGGTGAATGTGGCTGATGAGGGCGAGGAGCCGCTTTTGATCGATGATTACCCTCGCCTGTGGGTGCACCTCGCGCACCAGTCGCGCTGGATTGAGATGGACGTGCTGGATGCGAACGGGAACCTCATCGGCACCGTCTCGCGCGACGAGTACGTACGCCGCAACGCCAGCAACAGCTACACCGGCGCGGGCAGCGACGCCTACTTCACCTGGACCTGGGACGGCACGCTGGCCGACGGGAGCGTTGTTGCCAACGGTGATTACCGCCTGCGCCTGCGCGTTCTCAAGGCCCTGGGTGACGAGAGCAACCCCAACCACATCGAGACGTACACCAGCCCGGTGTTCGGCCTTCAGCGCCCATAAACATTTCTCTCTAGAGAAGGGCCAGACCACCTCCGGTCTGGCCTTTTTGATCACCTCACAGTTGATGAACGTGGGCGGACCACGAGCCTCCAGCCGACTTTAAGGGTTGTTTGTGGCGCAGGACGAGGGCGCTTCCGTCCGTTGAGCGGCTCAGAATCAGATGGGTAAAACCGCCTGACCCAGCTCAGCGCAGCGTGAACTCTCCGGAGACCGAGCTTAAGACGGTTCAACTGTTCGACTGGAAGAGCTTCTGTTCCAGTCCACGTGTTTCGGCAGCCCCGCCAGAACCGCCGCAATCACCTCTTCCAGCGTGAGTGGCCCCGTGTCGATGACCCGGGCATCTGGAGCGGGGGCGCTCTGACCTGCGTCGCGGCGGTCACGCTCGATCAGCGCTGCCTCGATAGCGGGCACGTCCTCGGGGCGCTCGCGGGCGCGGCGCTCGGCCCGCACGCGTGGACTGGCCGTCAGGTAGAACTTGGCCTCGGCGTGCGGAAAGACGTTTGTGCCCATGTCGCGGCCCTCCGCCACAAAGGGTTCGGGCAGGGCGCGCAGGAGCGTATTCACCCAGGTTCGCACCTCGGGCAGGGCCGCGACGGTGCTCACGCCCGCGTCTACCCGGCTGGAATGCAGGTCCGGCGTGAGGTCACGCTCTCCAGCCCACACCCGGTTGCCCTCTGGGAGAGGTTCTAGCCGCAGGGGCGTCGACCGCAGGTGTGCGAGGAGGGCGTGGGCGTCATGCCGCGGCACGCCCGCTTCCAGGGCGAGCAGGGTCGCCGCGCGGTACAGCAGGCCGCTACTCACGTACGGCACCCCCAGCGCCCGCGCGACCCCCGAGGCGACACTTGATTTTCCACTCGCAGCCACGCCGTCAATCGTCACGATCACCCGCCCAGTGTAGAAGATGCGTTTTGCCGACAGGCCCGGCCCTCACCTGCGCTCGCTAGACTGCTCCCCGTGAAACAGCCTGCCTCTCTTCTGACTGCCCTGCTCACCGCCGTGCTCCTGTTGACCTCCTGCCAGAAGGAGGAGAGCGGAGCCACCACGGACACGACCGGCGAGACGGCCCAAACCGAGACGACGCAGACAGACGCCACCAAAACAGCAGCCAGTTCCTCGGTCACCCAACCCGGCCCCGTTCCGGCGGGCTATACCGTGGTGCCTCCTCTTTCGGACAAGCCGGTGCGCAGCTTTAAGGCGGCGCCTGAATTCACCCTGCAAGACGGCCGGGACTACTACGCGCTCATCGATACGTCGAAGGGTCAGATTCTCGTTGACCTCTACGAGAAGGAGACACCCGTGACCGTCAACAATTTTGTCACGTTGGCGCGCCACCACTTCTATGATGGAACGCGCTTTCATCGCGTGATCGAGGGCTTTATGGCGCAGGGCGGTGATCCCCTCAGCGCCGACGAGAGCAAAAAGGCTCAGTGGGGGACGGGCGGTCCCGGCTACAGCTTCGCGGACGAATTCCGTGAGAAGCTCACGTTTGATAGCCCCGGCCTGCTGGCGATGGCCAACAGCGGTCCTGCCACCAACGGGTCACAGTTTTTTATCACCTTTGTCCCCACGGACTTCCTGAACGGCAAGCACACCATCTTTGGCAAGGTCGTGCAGGGTGACGACGTGCTTCCCAAGCTGACCCGCACCATGGACGAGAGCAACGCTGAGATTCCCGGGGCGGTGGCCGACAAGATCCTCACGGTGCGGATTCTGACCAAGGGCTGAAGCGGTGAAGCGCGAGCCGCCGGGAAGACGCCTTTCCCGACGGCCCCTTGGAGGTAAAGGCCTAGTCCTCGTCCGCGAAATACTCGAAGCGGAAGGTGCCGATCTCGACCGTATCCCCCTCGCGAGCGCCCGCGCGCTTGAGGGCGGCGTAGAGGCCCTGGCGCTTGAAGAGGCCCGAGAGGTACTCTGCGGCGTCCTCCAGATAGCGGGAGAAGCGGGTAAGCCGGGCTTCAAAGCCGCCCCCGTGCACCTCCCAGACGCGCTCGGGCTCCGCTCCGGGCTTCTCGGGGGCGTCCTCACGGAAGGTGATGCTCAGGGGTTCCTCGTAGACCTCTTGCGGTTCCTCCTCCAGGGCGTGGGTCTGTGCCCAGAGCTCGCGGTCAGGCAGGAGCTGAAACAGACCGTCACGCAACTCGGGGAGGCCCTGGCCGGTGTGGGCGCTGACCGGGAAGATCGGGAGGCCAAAGGTGGCGAGTTCGTCCTCAGCAAACGCCGCGAGTTCCGCGTCTACCAGCTCGATCTTGTTGAGGGCGATGCACGAGACATTCTCCAGCAGATCAGGGTTATAGGCGTGCAGCTCGGCCTGAAGCTGACGCAACTCCTCCACCGGGTTGCGGGTCACGTCGAGCACGTACACCAGCAGCCGAGTGCGGCTGATATGGCGCAGAAATTCCAGGCCCAAGCCCCTGCCCTCCGACGCGCCCTCGATGATGCCGGGAATGTCCGCCATGGTGAACCGCTGCTCGCCATCCGCGCTCTCGACCACACCCAGGATGGGGGAGAGGGTGGTGAAGGGGTAGTCGGCGATGGCGGGATTTGCTCGCGAGAGGGCCGCCAGCAGGCTGCTTTTGCCCGCATTGGGGTAGCCGACCAGACCTACGTCCGCAATCAGGCGCAGCTCCAGCCGCACCCGGCGTTTTTCGCCCGGCGTGCCCAATTCTGCAAACCGCGGGGCCTGCCGGGTGCTGCTCACGAAGGTGCTGTTGCCGCGTCCGCCCAGGCCGCCACGCGCGATCACCTTTTCCTGCCCGACACGCACCAGATCGGCCAGCACCCTGCCGGTGTCACGGTCAAAGGCGGTCGTGCCCACCGGCACGTCAATATAGAGATCTTCGCCATCGGCGCCCTGCCGCAGGCGGCCCTCGCCGTAGCCGCCGTTGGGCGCTTTGAACCTGCGCTTGCCCACCAGACGTTCGAGGCTTTCCACACCCTCGATCGCGCGCAGGATGACGTTCCCGCCGCGACCGCCGTGCCCTCCGTCCGGCCCGCCCTTTTCCAGGTACTTTGCTCGGTGGAAACTCATGCTGCCGTCGCCGCCATTTCCCGCAGCGACCTCAATATCCAGGACGTCACGAAACGCCATACGCACCTCCTTGCCTGCCCAGGTCTAAAAAAGCACGCCCCGCCACGTCGCCGGGCAGGGCGTGCCGTGTGCCGCGCTTCAGTCGGCGGCAACCTGAGGCGCAGTGGCCTCGATGCTGATGAACCGGCCCCTCTCGCCGCGGTTGGTAAAGACAACCTTGCCGTCCACCAGGGCGAAGAGCGTGTGATCGCGGCCCATGCCGACGCCCGCTCCGGCCTTGAACTTCGTGCCGCGCTGGCGAACCAGGATGTTCCCAGCCACGACGGTTTCACCCCCGAACTTCTTCACGCCCAGGTACTTGGGATTGCTGTCACGCCCGTTCTTGGACGACCCCACGCCTTTTTTGTGTGCCATGTCTGTTCACCTCTTGTTGCCCATTCGCTCCGGCGAGAACAGGCTTAGCCCTGAATGCCGGTAATGCGGATGGCGGTGTAGTTCTGCCGGTGGCCGTTGCGGCGGCGGTACTGAATGCCGCTCTTGTACTTGCGCACGTAGATCTTGGGGCCACGGCCGTGCTCCACAATCTCAGCCTGAACTGTGAACCGGCCTGCTTCCGCACCAAAAAGAACCTGCTCGCCGCCCACGAAGAGGGGGGTCAGGCTCAGCGTGTCGCCCGCCTCGCCCGTCAGGCTCTCGACGCGCACGACGTCGCCTTCCTGCACGCGGTACTGCTTGCCGCCGCTTTGAATGATCGCAAACATCTCTACCTTCCTCCTGCCGCGCCGGGAACGCTGCCCCGGTGTCCGGCTTCTCGCTCGCCCGGCCCGCCCAAGGACGGGGGGCGAGTCACCAGTGAAAAATCCTAGCACACCGCTCGCGCCGGGGCTACATGCCGAAGCCGCCCGAACCGGGCGGGGTCCCCCTGGGGAGAGTGCCGGAACGAGCCAATCATCACCCGCCCCCACAGTGGGAGCGTTCTTTGAGTGATGTGCCGTTGCGGTGTCTCTCGCGTGTCCTCGCGGTACACGCTGGCTCAGTGGGGGCCGAGCCTTCTGCCTGGGGGAACCTCCGGGGTGGGCGGCGCGGGGCCGCCTGCGCCTGCGGATCAAGATAGCAGAGGCCGCGCTCCTCCCTACAGGCGGGGCGACCGCGCCCGGTAGATGGTCCGGCCCTGCGCGTCCGTTTCCCGCGTCACTTCCAGGGGCCTGCTCAGCCCAGGGTGCGTGACGACCAACTTGCCGGACTGCGCCACAACCCAGTCTGGCTCGATCACGAAAGCCATAGAGGGTCCGGCGTCCTGCCGCTCCAGCCATACCGCGTCTCCAATCGTCACCGCGCCCTGTTGTGTTGCTACGGTCGCCCTCGTGATGGGGATCAGGATGTATTCGGGGAACGCGGCGTGTCGGTAAAACCCCTTCAGCCCGAAGGACCCCTGGGGCCTACCTTCGATCACGAGCAGGGGGGCGCCTGCCCGCAGATGCTTCAGCACCGGTTCCAGCCACGGCGCGAGGGACGCGTTGAGACGGTCAGCGGCTTCCTGAGCCTGTCCCAACGCCGCCCCCGACGGAACCGTCTCCCTCGGGGTGCGGCCCCCGAGCAGCAGTTCGAGGGGGGTGACGCCTGCCATCAGCCGCCCCTTCCAACCCAGCGGGTCTTCTTCCTGGTCGAGAAGTAGTCCTGCCAGTGCGCCCAGGCGGTACGCCTCGGTGGTGAGGTCCAGTCGGGCCGAGGGGAGCCACTCGGAGAGGTACCACGCGAGTACCGAGGCATTCCCGTCCGCCCCCTGGGTCATCAATCCCACCCGTACCTCGAAGTAGGTCGCACTGCCCTCTATGATGTCGGTCCACTGGCTGAGGCGCACTTCTTCCGGGAACCTGGTCTTCCAGCCCTGATACAGCCCGGCGGCCTCGGCCAGCAGGCGACCGCGTCGGGGCGTGTCCGGGGTGGTGAGGGCGTCCAGCAGCCGCTTGCCTATTTCTTCCCGGTAGGCACGGGGTTCAGCCACAACTGGGTAAGCCTGCACCCGGCGGCTGCCCTCGGCGAGGAGGCGCGTGACCTCCGGCCAGTTGTTTCCCTGCACGAAGGCGTGGAAGTTCTCGTGCGCCACGAACTGGACAAATGCGGTGTCTGCCTCTGCAATAGGCGCGTCCGGCTGAATGGCGTCCAGGCGGTAGTAGCCTCGCCGCCGCGCGACATCGTGAGAAAAGCCCCAGCCTGTGCCATGGGTCAGTGAGGGGGGCAGCTCGGCCACCGGGTAGCTGGAGACCTGCCCCGACTTGACCAGGTACGCCGTAACCCCGTCCGTGATGACATTCTCGACTGCCGCCCGGTCCCCAGCAGGCCAGGCCGTGGCGTAAAACCGTTCATACGTCGCCAGTTGACGTGCTATTGGGTGAATGCGCCATTCCAGAGGTGAGTAGCTGGCTGGGGCGGCGGCCTGAGCTATCGGGCTGACCTGAGTGGTGGACGCGGATGGGCTAGCAATAAGCGTCAGCAGTCCACATAGAAGGTGAACTGACATCTTCAAGCGCTCGACTGCAATTGAGAAATTCTACAGGCGCTTTTTGTCATAGAGCATACCCTCCTGATTTTTAGAGCGCTTGGTCTTTGAGGGCAATGATCCAGAAACTCACTTTTTGCGGATTAGAATGGTAATTTTAATAAAACAATATAAAACCAATCCTAACCATAAAATAAGCCACCAAGTTGATCTACTTGATAACCAATCATTAAAAAATGCACTGAGGAATAGCGCTACTCCCAAGATATACGCATATACTTCATTATGGAATTTCCCTCTCATAATCACTACCCCTACTTGATGAAAAACTGCGGTAGGGCGCATAATAAATGTGCCCTGGATAAGCCCAAATGTTATGTTAGTGGCAGTATTCAACACATTTTTCCTTAGTCCCGGTACATTTTTGAACCCACTCTCTCACAAGGCAAACGGTCTCCCATGCCAAGCAAGATGGAGTGGCCGCAGAGCCTGTGAGGACGCAGACAGTACCGACTGTTCTGCACACGGATTCAAGCTCGCAAAACGGCTCTGGATCATAACAAACACGTACCCATGTACACCCACACGACCCTCCCCCCGAGCCATCGCTATAACAAGGGATGGTGCCTTCTGAACTCTCTGTATCTGGACTGCCCTCCTGTTGTTCGGACAACCCGCCCCAGACGCCATTCTCCTGCTTTGTGTTATTCCATGAAGAGGCCTTTGCGTTATTCAGTGCTGGCGATAGAGAGAAGATGAGGGAGGCCGTCATTAGTAACCATCTACCTAAGTACATAACTCCTCCTTTGAGTTTGTCCACCCGGCCATTTACTCCAACGGTAATGTGCCTGCTTGAAACGGATTGACCTGCTCGATATCGAATCCTGAGCCTCTCCGTTCGATTATCCCGGCGCTGTTGACCAAGATCTGGGTGGGCGTGCCCTGGGCGCGGTAGGCGCTAGCGAGCTTTACCCCTATGCTCACGTCGGTCTTGTCCTCTACAATGCGAACATTTTTTGAAGCCCCCGCAAACTGCTTCCTCACCGCGTCCAGTTCGCCCGGCGCCACAATCCACACCGCCACCTTCGGATTCTCCCGCGCGTACTTCAGCAGGTGCGGCAGTTGATCCGTGCAAAAGCGGCAACTGGCCGAGTGGAAGATCAGCAGATGATTCCGGCTGCTCGCCCAGTTCACACCGGGCAGGGCCGGGGCCGGGCTGCCCACGCCGCCGGGCACCGTTAACCTCGGCACGGGCTTTCCGGCCAGCAGTGCCGTGCCCAGTTCCCGTGTCTCGGCGTTGGTCAGCGTGCCCTCGTAAAAGCCCTCAACAGTCCCAGCAGCGTTGACATACATCACCGCCGGAAGAGTTTTTAGTCCAAGGGCCTGAATGCTCTTGCCCGCTGTATCCGCGTAGACGGTGGGCTTGAGGGCAAAGCCACTCAGGTACTCACGCAGGGCGGCGCTGTTCTGCTCGGTGACCAGCGTGATCTGGAGCTTCGGGTTGCTCTTCTGGAGGGCCGAGAGTGCGCCCAGTTGTAAGCTGCACGCGGCGCAGTCGGGCTGGGCGAACACAGAGACCGTGGGTCTTCCATTGTGGGGGAGGGAAGTAGCCTTGACCGATTTGTTTAACCAGTCCAGGCGGGGCGTGCCGCTGAGGGCGAGAGCCGAGCTACTGACGAGCCATGCGCCCAGAAGCACAAGTTTCTGCATGACCGCAGCTTAGGGAGAGACCGACTTGGGCCGCATCCTCAGCCCTGGGGAGGACTCGTCGTTAGTTGTCTAGATAAGGGGGAAGACGGGTAGCCCCAGTAGAGATCCCTGGCCGCGTGACGGCTGTTCACGCCCAGTTTGGCGAGCACTGCACTGACCTGGGTGTGGACCGTGCTGGTTTTGGTGCCGATCCTGCTGGCGATCTCGGCGTTGCTGAGGCCGAAGGCGATCATCCGCAGGGCGCGGCGTTCGCAGGGGGTCAGCGGTAAGTACGCCAGTGCTGGCCCCAGGTAGAAGAACTTGCCTTGCTGCAAGTCCAGACGCTCAAGGATGGCGTGAACGTGGCGGGGATCAAGGGCCTCCTGAACGAGGAGGCCCAAGGGGCTGCGTTCCAGCACGTCCCAGAGGTAGGGCAGCCCCCGGGTACGCGTCAGAACGACCTGTCCCGCGAGGTCCAGGTGCAGAACCTTTCCCGGCGGATCGTCAAGCACGATGGGGGGGAGGGGCTGCATGGGGCGATGGTACTTGTTCGGGTGTGACGCGGCCGGCGAAGTTGGGTGAACCGACTCCAGAGCAACCCCTCGCCTGTTTCCCCCGTATCGATCCCCGTGATCCTCCGACTGCGCCGTATCTGGCGGGACACCCTGACGCTGCTGGGGGGCGGCGGCGACTTCACGGTGGTGCCCACGGTGCTCGCCGACGCGCGGGCGCGGAGTGCGGACTTGCAAAGGCGGTTGCCTTGGCTGCTGCCCTCATGGGAACTGCTGTTTCTGGCCGGGGTGGTGGGCCTGGCTGCGGTCCCTGTCCGGTTAACCCCCCTTTCACCCGTCCCTCTACACTGGCCTCATGCGGCTGCTGCTGGTCGAGGATGATCCCCGCATCGCCGGGCCCACGCTGGAGGCTCTGCGGGAAGCAGGGTACGCAGCGACGTGGCGGCAGACGGGTCCAGAGGGATTGGAGGAAGCTCTGCTGGGCGAATATCCCCTGATCGTGCTGGACGTGATGCTGCCGGGTATGGACGGCTTCGAGATCGCGCGGGAACTGCGCTCGGCGGGGTCAGAGGCGGCCATCCTCTTTCTGACGGCACGGGGCGAGCTCGAGGACCGGGTGCAGGGCCTTGACCTGGGGGGAGACGCCTACCTGGTCAAGCCCTTTGCCGTGCCGGAGCTTCTCGCCACGCTGCGGGCCCTCACGCGGCGCGAGCGGGGGGCGCCGAGTCCGCGCGTCACCTTCGCGGGGGGACGCGGGGTGCTGGACACCGTGGCCCGCGTGGTGACCTGGGACGGGGCGGAGGTGGCCGTGACCGGGCGGGAGTACGCCCTGCTGGAGGTGCTGGCACTCGCGCCCGACCGCTGGTTTACCCGCGAGGAGCTCCTCGACCGGGTGTGGGGGCCCGACTTCGGTGGCGAGGCCCGTATCGTGGACGTGTACGTACGCTACCTGCGCCGCAAGCTCGCCCCCGAGGCCGTGAGCAGCGAGCGGGGGCGGGGGTACCGGGTGGAACGGTGAGGCCGTGTTTCGCCGTCAGCCCTTGGCCCTTTGCCTCCCTTCCGTGCGCCTGACGCTGCGTGCCCGGCTGGCTCTGTGGGCAGCCTTGGCGACGGCACTAGCGGTGGCCTTGGTGGCGGCTGGCCTGTTTTTCGCGGTCAATGGCTTTCTGTTTGCCGCGCAGCGGGACCGGCTGGCTGGGGCGGTGGGGGCGGTGCAGGCGCGGGTGGAGGCGGCCCTAGGCCGGGGAGAGGACCTGCTGGGGGCACTGTTGGGCGTCCAGGGAACACTGGCTCCGGCGGATCTGGAAGCCATTCTGGAGGCGGACCCACAGACCCGGAATCTGGATGTGCGGCTGTTGACGGTGCGGGGGGGAGAGGTGCGTGCGGTGAGTACTCGGCGCTTTCCGGAGGGGATCCCGCCCGATCTTCCTCCCGGGACGTACCGAGCAGGTGACCGGCTGGTCGCGGTGCGGGTGCTGGCGGGCGGGCGAGCAGCCCTCACGGTGGCGACGGACGCGCGGGCGCTGGGCGAGGCGCGGGCGGCTTTTGGGCGGGCGCTGCTTGTGCTGCTGCCCCTCGCGCTGGCTCTGTCCCTGGGACTGGGCTGGACGGTCGCGGGGCGACTGCTGCGGCCGGTACGCCTGCTGGAGGAGGCGGCGCGGGAGATCGGCGCCGGGGGAGAGCTGCGGCGGCCGGTCCCCGGTGCGGGCGAGGGGGACGAGCTCGCGCGGCTGGCGCTGACCCTGCAGGAGACGTTTGCGCGGCTGGCCGATGCCCGCGACCGTGAGCGGGACTTCCTGCGGGCGGCGGCGCACGACCTGCGCAGCCCCCTGGCGGCCCTTACGGCACGGGTGGACGCCACGCTCGCCCGCGACCGCGACGCCGCACGGTACCGCCTGGAACTGCGCGAGATCGGCACAGATATCGCCCGACTCTCGGCGCTCGCCCACCACCTGCTCCTTCTGGCGCGTGATCCGGCGGCCCTGACCCGGGAACCGGTGCCGCTGCGCGACCTGGCGGCAGACGCGGTCGACCGAGCGCGCGAACTCCAGCCCGAAGCAGATGTGGACCTGATTGCCCCGCACGCTGTGACGGTGGCGGGTGACCGTGTGCTGTTGGGGCAGGCGATCTGGAACCTGACGGCAAATGCGCTACTCCACGCACCCGGTGCGGCCGTGACCGTGACCGTGACGAGTGACGGGGCGGGCGGCGGTCTGGTAGAGGTGCGGGACGACGGCCCCGGTGTGGATGCAGCCATCCTAAGCCGCCTGGGTGAGGCCTTTTACCGCCCGGACGCCAGCCGGGCCTCTGGAACCGGGGGGCACGGCCTAGGCCTCGCGTTGGTGCGCCGCGCGGCCGACCTTCATGGCGGCGCGTTGCGGCTGGCGAGCGCCCCCGGAGCGGGCTTTACGGCCACGCTGCACCTTCCCGCCCGGCCCGCGCCGGGAGAAGTGCTACGCTCTCCCGCATGACCCAACTTCCAGCCGCGCCGTGGAGTGCCGTGGTGCTGGGCGGCGGTGATCCCGGCGACGCCTTTGCGGCCGCACACGGCGTGCCCGTCAAGGCCCTGATTCCGGTGGCGGGGGAACCGATGGCCCTGCATGTGCTGCGCGCCCTGCGCGAGAGCGGACGGGTGGGGCGCGTTGCCTACGTTGGTCCGACCGTTCCCGAGATGGCCGAGCTGATCGACGAGCGCGTAACTGACCACGGCACGCTGCTGAGCAATCTGGAAGCCGGTGTGGAGGCGCTGGCCGCTGCTGGTCTGGCACCGGGAGAGCGCGTGCTGGTGGTGACGGCCGATATCCCGCTGGTGACCGGGGAACAGCTTGCGCAGGTGCTGGACGCGGCGCCTGCACACGCTGCCCTGGTCTATCCAGTGGTTCGCCGGGGCGACTGCGAAAAGGCCTACCCCGGGGTGCAGCGCACCTATGCCCGGCTGCGCGAGGACACCTTTACCGGTGGGAACATCTTCCTGCTGGATCCCCGCCTGATCGGCCAGTTTCTGCCCCGGCTGCGCGAGGTGCTGGCCGCGCGCAAGGCTCCTCTAAAGCTCGCTGGACTGATCGGGCCGGGCATCCTGCTGCGGCTGCTCACGCGCCGCCTGACCGTGCGCGAGCTGGAAGAACGGGTCAGCCGTATCCTGGGCGTGCCCGCCCGCGCCCTGGTCACCCCGCACGCCGCTATCGGTACCGATGTGGACAAGGACGCCGACCTGCGCCTGGCCGAAGCGCACCTAGGGGCACGGCCCCCCCTTCAATCCTGAGCCTTGCGCTTGGTTTTTGCGTCTACACCGGCGGAATCCTGGCTCATTCGTGAACCTCCCGCCCTTGTCACGGCGGGGGGGGGTGTGCATACTGTCCGCCATGCCTCACGTCATCACCAGCCCCTGTATCGGTGTCAAGGATCAGGCCTGCACCGAAGTCTGCCCAGTCGAGTGCATCTACGACGGCGGCGACCAGTTCGTGATTCACCCTGACGAGTGCATCGACTGCGGCGCCTGCGTGCCCGCCTGCCCGGTGAGCGCGATTTTTCCCGAGGAGGACGTGCCCGCGGGCGAGGAAGAATTCATCGTCAAGAACCGCGCCTTTTTCGGGCTCTAACCGTCCTTTTGCCTGTTGGTCCCGGCTGCTGGCCGGGGCGTTTTCTTGGCGCCCTTGCCCTGTCTTCCGCGTGCCGTTAGGATGGCCCCTGGTGCCGGTGCGCACCCGGAAAGGAGGTGATGACGTGAATCTTACCCTGGAAGCCGACCACGATCCTCCCAGTTTTTTCCTCACGCCATCCCACCCCCGGAGGACGCACCATGCAGAACACGGACAGTAAGGGCGGGCGGCCATGCTGACGTACTACCGCAGCATCGGCGGGAAGTTGCAGGTTGTGGGCGGCTACGTCGACGGCTGCTGGATCAATGCGACGGCCCCTACCGCCGAGGAACTTGCCCGCGTGAGCCGCGAGACGGGCCTTGATCTCGACTACCTCAGCTACCCCCTTGACCCGGACGAGCGCAGCCGTTTCGAGCGCGAGGACGGTCAACTGCTCATCATCATGCAGACCAGCTACCGTCTGGGAGAAGACAGCGATATCCCCTATGACACGGTGCCGCTGGGCATTCTGCACACCGACCACTGCCTGGTCACCGTCTGTGCCACCGAGAACCCGGTGGTGAATGACGTGGTGAGCGGCCTGGTCCGCCGCGTTTCAACAGCGAAGAAAAACCGCCTGACCCTGCAGCTCTTCCTGCGCAATGCCCAGCGCTTTTTGATCGACGTGCGGCAGATCAACAAGCAGGTAGACCGCATCGAGGACCGCATGGAGACAGCCACCCGCAACCGGGAGCTGATGGATCTTCTCAAGCTGGAAAAGAGCCTGGTGTACTTTATCACTGGCCTCAAGGCGAACGAGGCGATGATGGAGCGCGTCAAGCGTGACCGCATCTTTGAGATGTACGAGGAGGATTCCGACCTGCTGGACGATGTGCTGATCGAGAATCTCCAGGCGATCGAGATGGCTTCTATCGCCAGCAACATCCTCACCAGCATGGCGGGTGCCTTTGCTTCCGTCATCAACAACAACGTCAACCAGGTTGTGAAGGTGCTCACCGTGACGACCATTCTGGTGGCCATCCCCACGCTGGTGACCAGCATCTTCGGGATGAATGTGCCGCTGCCCTTTCAGGAGAGTCCCGAAGCGCTGTGGATCATCCTGGGAATCGCCCTCACGTTGTCGGCAAGCCTGGCCTTCCTGTTCTACCGCTGGCGGGTGTTCTGATGCCGGACCCCCGTTCGGGCACTCGGTTCGCCGTCTACCTCTGTCCCCCGGCGGGTAACCCGTATTACCGGCTGGGAAGCGATCTTCTCGGGTTCGACGTGCGGGCGGGGCAGGTGCGGCCTCTGCCCGAGTTCCTGCGACCGCAGGACCAGACGGAGGCTGGGCCGTACGGTCTGCACCTGACGGTTGTGGAGGGTTTCTTGACTGACCCGGCGTGGTGGCCGCAGATCGAGGCGGAGGTGCGCGCTGGCGTGGCCTGCCTGTCTCCTGGCGCAGTGCTCACCCTGACCGGGGGACGGGTGGAAGCCTGGGACGACGGCGAAACTTGGGTGCACCGCTTCGACGCCAATGCCGCCCTGCTGGTGCTGCACACCCTGCTCCTCGCGCGCCTCGCCCGGTTCGTGACGGCTTCGCCCTTTGACGCGCAGGTCGCGCAGGGCAAGTACGCGCAGCCCTTTGAGCGGGCGCGGATGCGTCTGCTGCATACGCCGCGCGGCTTAGACTCCTGGCGACCTCACTTCACGCTGGTCCAGCCCTACCGGGGAAGCGATCCTGCGGGCCTGCGCACGCGGCTGGAAGCCCTGACAGCCCCCCATCACGCCCAGACGTACCGCGCCGTCGCCCTTTTCGAGAAGCGTGAGGGAGAAACGCGCTGGCGAGTGCGGGCTGATGTTCCCCTGCATTCCCCCCAAACGGCGTGACCCTCACGCGGCGTTCCCGTTCCTCCCCTACACTCGGCGGGTGACAAAGAACGCAGGAACGAGCGAAAGCGGAATGCGGGTGGTGGTGGCGACCGGCAACCCGGGCAAGGTGCGCGAGATCGCAGAGGCTCTGGAGGGGTTGGGCTGGCAGCTGGAGGGCCTGAACGGTGTGCCCCTCCCCGAGGAGACAGGCACCACCTACGAGGAGAATGCCGCCCTGAAAGCCTGTGCGGCAGCCGTCGCGACCGGCCTGCCGGCCCTGGCGGACGACTCCGGGTTGGAAGTGAGCGCGCTGGGCGGGCAACCCGGCGTGTACAGCGCCCGCTTTGGCCACCGCAGCAGCGACCTGGAGCGCAACCTCTACCTGCTGGAGCGGCTGCGCGGCGTACAGGACCGCCGGGCGAAGTTCGTCTCGGTGGTGATTCTCGCCTATCCCGACGGGCACCTGGAAACATACCGCGGTGAGGTGCTCGGGACGCTGCTGGAAGGTCCGCGCGGCGAGAACGGCTTTGGCTACGATCCCCTCTTTGTGCCCGACGGCGACACCCGGACCTTCGCTGAGATGAGCTTGGCCGAAAAACGGGTGATCAGCCACCGAGGACGGGCGCTGGCTGCGCTGCTGCAAGCCCACCGGAGCGGGCCGCCCGCACGGGAAGTGATCCGGGCGGAATAACCCAGATCACCCGGCCTATAGCGCGTGTTCCCGCACGTCGTTCTTGAGCCGCATCAGAATGGCGCCCATCCCGCGCAGCCGCATCGGCGTGATCAGCTCGGTGAGCCCCATCTCCATATAAAACTGGTCGGGCACATTCAGGATGGTCTCGGGCTTTTCGCCCTGCAGCGCTTCGCTGAGGATGCCGGCGTACCCCCGCACCGTGGGGGCTTCCTCGGGCACCTTGAAGTGCATTCGCACGCCGCCCTGCTCGTCCCGCTCAGTCACGAGGAAAAAGGGGCTGGCGCATTCGGGCACCGGCTTCATGAATTCAGGGTGCTCCACGTACTTCGCGGGCAGCGGGGGCAGCTTCCTGCTGTATTCCAGGAGCGCTTGCAGCCGCAGCGGCTTGGGGGCGCTGCGAAACATGTTCACGATGTTCTGGAGCTTCTCGGGAAGGGGGGGAGCGTCCGACATACGGTCACTGTACCCCCGGCGCCGGGCAGGTTATGGTAAGCCCTGTCCAGTTGACCTTTTGGGTCAACCAAAGGACCACTTGGGTACAATCGGGAGCGGAAAGCGTCATAGGAGGCACACATGGAATACGCAAAGGACGTGCTGGTCAGCACCGAGTGGGTGGCCCAGAACCTCAACCAGGAGGGCATCCGCCTCATCGAGGTGGATGAGGATATCCTGCTGTACGACACCGGCCATATTCCCGGCGCCGTGAAGATCGATTGGCAGCAGGATTTCTGGGACCCGGTCATGCGCGAGTTTATCCAGCCCGAGCAGCTTCAGGCGTTGCTGGGCCGCCTGGGGCTTAAGCCGGAGGACACCATCATTCTCTACGGCGACAAGAGCAACTGGTGGGCCGCCTATGCGTACTGGTTCCTCAGCTACAACGGGGTAGGCAACCTCAAGCTGATGAATGGTGGCCGTCAGAAGTGGGTTGCGGAAGGCCGTGAACTCACCACCGAGGTGCCGACCTTTGAACCCACCCAGTATCCGCCTCTTCGCCGGGACGAGAGCCTGCGCGCCTACCGTGACGAGGTCAAGGCCCATATCGAGGCGGTGCGGGCGGGCCAGGGCGCGATGGTGGATGTCCGCAGCCCCGACGAGTTCTCCGGCAAGGTCACGCACATGCCCAACTACCCACAAGAAGGCGTGCTGCGCGGTGGCCACATTCCCGGCGCGCGCAACATCCCCTGGGCGCGCGCTACCAATGAGGACGGCACCTTTAAGAGCGCCGAGGAACTCCGGGCGCTGTACGAGGGCGAGGGCGTGACCCCGGACAAGGACGTGATCGCCTACTGCCGCATCGCGGAACGCTCCAGCCACTCCTGGTTCGTGCTGCGTGAGCTGCTGGGCTATCCCAGGGTCCGCAACTATGACGGCTCGTGGACCGAATGGGGCAACGCAGTGGGGATGCCCATCGAGAAGACGTACCAGGAAGCCTGAGCTTGGAGGGGAAGCAGGGGGGGCAGGCCCCTCTGCTTTTTTGGTGGCTTTCTTCACGTCTTCCCCTCCGGTCAGGGGAAGCGCCTCACCGCCGTTTGCCCTTAAGGTAGAGGGGTGACGCTCCTGATCCTCATCATCGCTGTTCTGGCGGGCGCCTTCCTGTTTCTGAAGCTGCGGAGCAACCGCTCCGGCGGCGCGCCTCCCGGAACTGTGGGGCTGGACGAGGAGACGGCGGTTCGGCCCGAGATAGATCCCGCAGCCTTGGCGGCCGCCCGAGCACGCGTTTCGCCCGCTGTTCCCGACGAGGTGCTCTCGGACGCCCTGCTGGACGCTACGCCCAAGCAGCTCGCTAGCCTGTTTGCCGCCGTGCCAAAGGACGTGATGGCCGCCGCTTTGGGCAAGGAGGCCGAAGCGCCACGGGGCCAGGCGAAGGCCGAAGACCTCGCGCAACTCAGAAAGATGGGCGACGCCGTGGATGACCTCGAAATCTGGAGTTTCGGGGAGAAGAGCTAAAGGGGCAGAAGGCAGAACGCCGAAAGCGCTGGCGATCACCCGCGAGGAACTCAACCGGGGGCTGGAACCCTGCGGGCTGAGCCCAGGGCGTTTCAAAGCGCCGCTGTTCCTTCCTGCGGAACAGGAGGAGAGCCGCTTCACGGTTTTCCTTAACCTATACGTGTACGTTTAGGTTCATGTCTGCCTCTTCCCCTCTCACTTCTGCAGGTCCAGCAGCACAAGCGGTTCAGTCCACTCGGCAGAGCGTTGCTGCCTGGGCGATCACGGCGGCTTGCCTAATCGCCTTTATGGGGATCGGTGTGGTGGACCCGATCCTGCCGGAGATCGGACACCAGCTGGGCGCGACACCGACCCAGGTCGAACTGCTCTTTACGACCTACCTGGGCGTGATGGCCGTGATGACGCTGTTTGCGGGGAACATCGGCACGCGCCTGGGCCGCCGCCGGGTGGCTCTGATCGGCCTGGCCCTGATCGCGTTCTTCGCACTGGCCTGCGGGCTCAGCGGCAGCATTCCCGCGCTGGCGGTGTTCCGGGGCGGCTGGGGGCTGGGCAGCGCCCTCTTCACGCCGACCGCGCTCGTGCTGCTGCTCGCGCTGATCGGACACGCCGAGAAAGCCATCATGCGCTACGAGGCCGCCATCGGTCTGGGCATGAGTATGGGGCCGCTGTTGGGCGGCGTGCTGGGCAGCCACGGCTGGCGCTTTCCCTTCCTGGGCGCGGCCACGCTGATGCTGCTGGCGCTGGTGGCCGTCGCCGCCTTCGTGCGCGTGCCGGAGAGCCGCGAACCTGTCCGTCCCGTCGGTGACGTCTTTCGCGCGTACCGCCGTCCGGCCTTCCTGGCGGTGGGCCTCACCGGGCTGCTGTATTACTTCGGCTTCTTCCTGCTGCTGGGCTACACGCCGCTCTTCCTGCACCTGGGTACCCTGGGGCTGGGCCTGACCTTTTTCGGCTGGGGCGTGCTGTTGGGGCTGGGCAGCACCCTGCTGGTAGAACGGCTGCTGCGCCGCCTGCGGGCCAGCCGGATCGTTACCCTGGCGCTGGCAGGGCTGACCCTGCTCTTTGTGCTGTTGGGCTTTGCACCGCTGGCGAGCGGGGTCAAGATCGCCCTCGTCGTCCTGAGCGGCACCCTCTTTGGCCTGATGAACGCCCTGCTGACCACCCTTAGCGTGGAGGTTGCCCACCTGCCGCGCGCCACCGCCACCAGCGCCTACAACTTCCTGCGTTGGCTGGGGGCCACGGTTGCGCCGGTCGGCAGCGGCTGGGTGGCCGAACACCTGGGCGCCCCCGTGCCCTACGCGTTTGGCGCTGCGGCGGTGGCCCTGGCCGTGCTGATCATGGCCTTTGCTGCTCACGCCATCGACGCCGCGCGGACCAGTGATCCGCACGTCCACTAGACTCTGGGTATGACTGGCCCAGCCGCCCCCGACGACACCCCCCGCTACCGGGTGGGCGAGGTCGCCGCGCGGCTGGGCCTGACGCTGCGGACGCTGAAGTACTACGAGGAACTGGGCCTGGTCACGCCGGGGCGCAGCGGCGGCCGTTACCGCCTGTATTCCGAAGCGGACGTAGCCCGGCTGGAGCGCGTGCGCCGGATGCGGGCGCTGGGCCTTAGCCTAGAGACCATCCGCGCCACCTTCTCTCAGCCCCAGGAGCGCGACCCAGAAGGACGGCAGGTCCTTACCCCCGAGGGTCTGCGGGCCCTAGAGAGCGACCTGAGCGGGCAACTGGAGGTGTTGACGCGGCGCATCGCGGCTGCTGAACGCGAGCTGCGCGACGCCCGTGCCCTGCGCCGTGACCTGGAACGCGACCTCGCCTACGTGCGGCGGCGGCTGGGCGGGGCACAGGTGGGTGACCTCTTGCGCGAGACGGGCCAGGATGAATAGAGGCGCTCGGGAAGACCGTGAAAAAAGGTAGTGGCCTCAAGGTAAGGACGCATTGTCGCGGTGGATGAAGAGCCAGGCGACGGGTTCGAGGTTGGCCTGCTGACGGCAGAACGAGAGACTGTTGCGGACCAGGAAGGGCAAGGTGGCGCGAAGAGTGGCATGGAAACGTTCGATGTGTTGGGTTCCCCCAAGCTCGGTCCATCGCCAGCCAGATCCAGAGCCGACGGTCCTGATGACCAACGAACGGGCATCACTCATCGCATTCCAGTACCAGCGGGGCTGCTCCTGCCGGCGGGCACGGGGCTAGGAGCGAGGCGGCGGGTTGCACCTGGGGCAAACTGGGCCGTTCATTCCCCGTGAAACCACCGTCATCCGCTCAAAGCCACTACCCTCAAATGCATACTCTTGACCCCGTTCGTATCTCGCGCTATTCTTTACCCATCACCGCCCAAGAGGCGGCTTTTTTGTGGGCTGTTGAAGCGTTAGAACGCCGTGTCCAGCGCCTCCAGCGCCGCTTGCGGGTTCCCAATCCCCGCCTGCGCCAGGTCGGGCCGCCCGCCGCCCTTGCCGCCGCCCGCCGCGGCGAGTTTGCCGACGAGTTGCCCGGCGTGTGCCCCGCGCGCGACGGCGTTCTTGGTCGCCTTGACCACCAGGCCCCGGTCGCTCGCGATCACGGCGAGGTCCGCGCCGCTCTGGTCGAGGAGCTTGTCGGCGGCCCCGCGCAGTTCGTTCCCCTCGATGCCGGAGAGCCGCAGCGCCGCGACCCGGAAGCCGCCCAGCTCGCGGAGCTGTGGTGCACGGCCTCCGCCCATCTGCGCTTCCGCCAGTTGCCGCCGGACCTGCGCCGTTTCCTGTTGGGCAGCCTTGAGCTGGGCCTGAAGACCGCTGACCCGACCTTCTAGACCGTCCACACTGGTGTTGAGCAGTCCAGCGACGCGCGCCACGTTGTTCAGGCGCTCGCGCACCCAGGTTGTCGCTGCCTCGCCCGCCAGCGCCTCGATGCGGCGAACGCCTGCGGCTACGTTTTCATCGGAGACGATGACAAAAGCGCCGATGTCGCCCGTCCGCGTGACATGCGCGCCGCCGCACAGCTCCATGCTCGTCACCGTGCCGTTGCCGAAGGGCACACCGCCTTCCACTCGCACCACCCGCACGGTCTCGCCGTACTTCTCTCCAAAAAGGGCCGTCGCGCCCGCCGCTTTTGCCTCCGCCAGCGGCATCTCCTGCCAGGTCACCGGAAAGTTGGCGCTCACCCAGCGGCTGACGAGGGTTTCCACCTGCGCCGTCTCCTCATCGCTGAGGGGCGCGCCATGGGTGAAGTCGAAGCGGAGCCGGTCGGCGGCCACCAGGGATCCGGCCTGCCGGACCCCAGACCCCAGCACCGCTCGCAGCGCCGCGTGGAGCAGGTGCGTGGCCGTGTGATGCCGCTCGATCGCGCGGCGCCCGCTCGACACCACGCCGCGCACCGTCTGGCCGGGCTTGAGCTCGCCTTCCTCCACGAACACGTCATGCAGCCAAATGCCCGCCGGAGTCTTGCGGGTGTCGCGCACCACGCCGCGCCCGCCCGGCCACTCCAGCACGCCGGTATCTCCAACCTCACCGCCGCCCTCCGCATAGAACGGCGTGCGCGACAGGACGACGGTGGCTTCACTCCCCGCCCTCAGGTGCGGAAGACGCTCGCCCGCGCCCACCAGGGCCAGCACCTCGCCCTCGGCCGTCAGCGTGTCGTAGCCGACGAACTGTGTGGGGGGCAGCCCCTCCAGCGCCTCCTGCCCGGCGCCAAACAGCTCGGCCTTGCCGTACTTGCTGGCTGCTCGGGCCGTCTCCTGCGCCCGTTCCAGACTCTCGGCGTACCCGGCTTCGTCGACGCTGATGCCGTACTCTTCGGCAATCTCCTTGGTGAGGTCCAGGGGGAAGCCGTAGGTGTCGTACAGCAGAAAAGCCGCCTCACCGGGGAGGGTAGCCCCCTTCTCCAGCTCCGCAAGCAGCCCGCTCAGGCGCTGCATTCCGCCCTCCAGCGTCTTGAGGAAGCGTTCCTCCTCGCCGCGGATGGCCGCTTCTACACGGCTCTGCTCAGCCCCGAGCTCGGGATATGCTTCGCCCATCGTCTGCACGACGAGGGAGACAAGCTGGTAGAGCGTCGGCTCGCGAAAGCCCAGCAGGTACCCGTGCCGGATCGCGCGGCGCATGATCTTGCGGGTGGTGTAGCCGCGCCCGGTGTTGGAAAAGGCCACCCCGTCCGCCAGGATCATGCTGACGCTGCGGAGGTGTTCGGCCACCACGCGGTGGGACACGCTGACCTCGCCCTCATAGGGCTGACCGCTGAGTTCCGCTACTCGGTCGATGATGGGCTTAAAGACGTCGTTCGAGTAGAAGTCGGGCACGTCCTGAACGACGCTCGCCACCCGCTCCAGACCCATCCCGGTGTCGATGTTCTTGAAGGGCAGATCGGCCAGCACCGGGGTTCCATCGGGCCGGGGGTCTTGCCGGTCGTACTGCGGGAAGACCAGGTTCCAGACCTCCAGGAAGCGGGCACTCTCGCGCGTTCGGGCGTAGTCGGCCCAGGTGTCGTCACCGTACGCGGGGCCGCGGTCGTAGTAGATCTCGGAGCACGGCCCACAAGGACCATTCGGCCCTTTCAGCGGGGCGTCGGCGGGCCAGAAGTTCTCGTCGGCGCCGAAGCGGTGAATGTGGCTTTCCGGGAGGCCGATCTCCTGGGTCCAGTACCGAAAGGCCTCGTCGTCGTCCTCATAGATGGTGACGTACATCCGCGCGGGATCGAGCCCCAGCCACTCGGAGCCCGTCAGAAACTCCCAGGCCCAGGCGATGGCCTCGCGCTTGAAGTAGTCTCCAAAGGAGAAGTTGCCCATCATCTCAAAGAGGCTGAGGTGCCGCCGGGTGCGGCCCACGTTCTCGATGTCGCCCACGCGGACGCACTTTTGTGCGGTGGTCACGCGCCGACTTTCGCCGTAGCCGGGAAACACGGCGGGAGCGCCCATAAATTGCGGCTTGAACGGCTGCATGCCGGCCACCGTAAAGAGTGTGGTCGGGTCGGGCGCGATGGTCGAATGCGAGGGCAGGCGCAGGTGCCCTTTGCTCTCGAAGAACGACAGGTACTTCTCGCGGATTTCAGAGGTGGTGAGCGGCCCGGTCATGGGGCAGAGTCTAGCAGCGGGCGGGTGGGGCCGAATCCGCCGAACGGCACGGTGCGGAAAGCAAAGAGAGGGGCAGAGCGGCGCGGCTCTGCCCTCCTGGAGTCGTTTGCTTCAGACGAACTGCCCGCCGTGCCGCGCCGCCGCTGCCTCCACCGCGTCCGCTGGTACAGAATCTTCCACGGCGACGGCGCGGCCTCCCGACACGCCCTCGTTCAGGCGGTTGTAGCGGTCCTCTTCCAGGTATCCGCCGGTCTCGTCGACACCGGCCGCGCCGCCCACGGCCCCCACCGCCGCACCCACACCCGAGCCCAGTGCCGTCATGCCCAGAATCACGGGCAGGGCCAGGCCTCCTGTCGCAGCGGTGGCCACGACACCAGCCACCGCCCCGACAGCCGCCCCCACGCCGGTTCCCTCGATGGCGCCCTCGCCCGCGTCCTCGGCCGTGCCGCCACCCTCGACCACACGGGTTTGGGTCTGCGTGCTTTCGGTGACCCGGCGGTTCAGGGTGGTATGACCCACCTCAGGCTGAATCAAGCCCTGCGCGCGGAGATCTTCGATAAAGGCATCGGCCTGAGCCTTGCTGGGAAAAATCAGGTGTTTCATGGCTCCAGTGTCTGGGGAACCCTGGCCCCCCAGATGAGAGGGCTGCCAACGGGAATTGGGGATCCGGGGGCGTCTGGCGGGCCAACACCACCTGGGTGAGGATCAGTGCAGGTCGGCGGCCCACCACGCTTCCCGCTGTGCGGCGAGACGGGCGCGGGGATCACCGAGGGTGCCCAGTGCCCGGGCCAGCCCCTGCCAGTCTGCCTCGCTGAGGGGATCGATCGCCAGGGCGCGCTGATGAAACTGCGCGGCGTCCTTGGCGCGGCCCGCTCGGCTGGCGGCCTGGGCGGCCAAGCCCAGCACGCTCAGTTGTTTTTGCTCCAGGCGGGCGCGCACGTCGTCCACCCAAGGGCTGTCCGCGCCGGGCAGAAAGGTGCCGTATAGCCCGGCGAGTTCGCGCAGCTCCTCCAGGCCAAGGGCGCCCTGCTCGGCTTGGGCGGCCAGCAGCTCAAAGCGCTGCACGTCGTAGTCGGGACGCAGATGCTCGGCGAGGGCGTAGCGCCGGTTGCTGCTGACGACGGCGTCGTTGCTGAGGCTGCGGCGCAGGCGGTGCAGCGTGGTGTGAAAGAGGCTGCTGGCCCGCGCCTCGTCCTTTTCCGGCCAGAGCGCCTCGGCGGCCTCCCAGGAGGTGACCTCTCGGTGTTCGAGCAGGTAGAAGAACAGTTCCAGCGCCTTGCGCGACACCCACGAGACCGGCACGCCCTGCCACACGACCTGGGCCGTGCCCAGCGCCCGGGCAGACATGCCGCTCTCGCCCTGGAGGGTCAGGCCCGCGCGGCGCAACCGGGCGTCCACCGCCTCGCGCAGGTCCTGCGGCGTGAAGGGCTTGGGCAGGTAGTCGTCGGCACCCAGATTCATGCCGCGGCGCACGTCGCTGCGCTCGGCATGGCTGGAGAGCAGGATAAAGGGCAGCGCCGAGAGCTTCTCGTGCTGACGCACCTGCTCTAGAAATTCCAAGCCGGTCATGTAGGGCATCACCACGTCGCTGATGACCAGGTCGGGCGTGAAAACCTTGAGCAGGTCGAGCGCCTCGACGGGATGGCTGCTCGTTCGCACCTCGTGTCCCGCTCGGGTGAGAATCACGCTGATGAGCTTGAGGATGGCGGCGTCGTCATCAACGACGAGGATGCGCGGCATGAGGGCAGCTTAGCAACCGGGTGAGAATGACTCTTTCGGAAACTTCACGGACTGGGTGAGCTGGGTTACGCTGACGACCATGGCGGCCTTCTCTCCGGAGCTCACAGTCATCTACGCGACCATCCGTACCCTCGATGACCAGCACCCCCAAGCCACAGCTGTCTTGGTGGGTGGGGGCCGGGTGCTGGCGGTGGGCTCGCGGGAGGAGATGGCCGCCCTCGCGCCCCGGGCCCACGTGCTGGATCACCGTGACCTGATCCTCACGCCGGGGCTGGCGGAGGCACACATTCATCTCGTCGCCTACGGCTTTTCTCTCGCGGAGCTGAACCTGCACGGCGCGCGCAGCGTCTCGGAGGTGCAGGCACGGGTAGCGCAGCGGACGATGAACACGCCGCCCGGTACCTGGCTTCGCGGCGGTGGGTTCTTGCTGAGCGAACTGGGCTTGGATGAGTATCCGGCAGCGGCGGTGCTGGACGAGGTCAGCCCGCATCACCCGGTCCTGCTGTTTTCCCGCGACCTGCACCTAGGCTGGGCCAACTCGCTGGCATTGCGCCTCGCGGGCATCCGCCCGGACACGCCTGATCCTGTGGGGGGGAGGATTGTGCGGCCCCTGGGCACCCTGTTGGAGAGCGCGAGCGAACTCGTGACCCGGGTGATGCCTGTGCCCAGCGAGGCGGACTTCTTGGCCGCCGCAAAAGCCGGCGTGGAGGACCTGGCGGGGCGAGGCTACGTCAGTGCGCACACGATGGCTTTTGAGGAGCCAGAAGCGCCCCGGGCCCTGCAAACGCTTGCCGCTCGCGGCGACTTGCCGCTGAGGATCTGGGCCTGCCTGCCGCACGAGCGCCTGGAACAGGCCCGCGAGCTCGGTTTGGCCTGCAGCCCGGGGAGCCTATTCCAGTGGGGCGGGGTGAAGTTCTTCGCCGACGGCGCGTTGGGGAGCCGCACAGCCTGGCTGCACGGCCCAGGCTTTGCGGGTGGCTCCGGGACCGGTATGCCTCTTGATTCCCCCGACCTGATTCGCGAGCGCGGGGCCGAAGCGCTGCGGCTGGGCCTGACGCCGGTCACCCACGCCATCGGTGACCGCGCGAATACCGAGGTGTTGGAGGTCTATGAGGCCCTGCGTCCCCTTGCCGACGAGAAGGGCATTCGTCTGAGAATCGAGCACGCCCAGCATCTGCGCCCGGAGGACATTCCCCGTTTCCGCGGCCTCACCGCGAGCGTGCAGCCCATTCACCTCCAGGCAGACGGGCCGATGATCCGCGAGCTGTTGCCCCACCGGGTGGACACGAGCTACGCCTTTCGGTCCCTGAAGGCGGCGGGGGCCGTCCTCGCCTTCGGGTCTGACGCCCCGGTTGCGCCGCCGGAGTACCGCGCCAACTTCGCTGCTGCCCTTACCCGCCGCGACGACGAGGGACAGCCCATCGCGCCCGCGGAGGCCCTCACAGAGGAGGAGATCCTCTGGGCCCATACCCGTGGCCCTGCCCTGGCCGCAGGTTGGGAGGACGAGGGCATCATTCGTCCGGGAGCGCGAGCAGCGTTTACCCTGTGGGACCGTATCGGCGGCAACGCGCGAGCCCTGGTGCTGTAGGAAGGCAGGAAAACTCGCGTTCGGCGTTCCGGCGGTGGCCGTCCTGCTTCTACTGGGCGTCCTGTTCGCTTTCGGCGGTTCCGGCGTTCGTACTCAGAAAGACCTCGTGGATTTCTATCTCGTTGGGGCCGCTGAAGGCCTCGCGGGGCAGACTGCCGCTGCGGGCGTGGCCCTGGCGAAAGGCTTCCGACTGCGTCCACGCCTCAAAGGCCTCGCGGCTTTCCCAGTACGTCAGCACGATGTAGGGCTTGCCCTCCTGGGTGGGGCGCAGCACCTCGTTGCGAAGAAAGCCCGGCATGCCGTCCACCAGGCGGGCGCGGTGGCGGAAGCGTTCCTCGAACTGTTCAGCGTACTCGGGGCGAACGGCAATGCGGTTCATCACGGTGATCATGGTGAGCCTCCTTCGCGGGGTGCAGCGGGGTCAGGTTAGCGTTTCAGCTCGGGATGCAGGGCCAGCGTCAGGTCCTGTACGGCGCGCCCCAGCCGGGGACCAAAGCCCAGCAGGTAGAGGTCGTCCAGGGCCACAACGCGGCGGTTGCGGCCTGCTGGCGTTTGGGCCAGGCCGGGCAGTCGCAGCACGCCGTCTACTCCACCCAGGCTCTCGAGGCCCCCCGAAAGCATCAGAATCACGTCCGGGGCCGCAGTGACGGCGGCTTCTGGGGTGAGCGGCTTGTACCCCTGTACCCCCTGCACTGCGTTGACGCCGCCACCCAGCGTGATCATCGCGTCGGCTGCGGTTCCCGCGCCACTGATTTGAACCGTCTGGGGGCCACGAGCATAGATGAACATGACTCTGGGCCGTGACTGGAAGCGGGCAGTCAGCAGGGCGGCCTTGGCCAGGTCGCGGCTGATGCCGGCGTTCAGCTCCGCGGCCTTGGCTTCCTGACCGAAGACCTTTCCCAGGGTGCTGATCTTGGCACGCGTGCCTTCCGGTGTGTATTCGGCGGGGAGAATAAGCACATTTAACCCCGCCGCCCGCAGTTGCGCGAGGGTACTTGGCGGTCCAGCCTCTGTGGTCGCGATCACCAGCGTGGGTTTCAGGCTGAGGATGCCCTCGGCGCTGAGGTTACGCTGGTAGCCCACCTTCGGCAGCCCTCGCGTGGCCGCAGGAAAGGTCGAGGATGTATCGGTCGCGATGATTCGGCTTCCCGCCCCCAACGCATACACGATCTCGGTGACCGGGCCACCCAGCGTCACCACTCGGGTGGTGTCCCGCACCGTGACCTTCTGTCCCGTTGCATCCGTGACGGTGACCGGCTGTGCGGCAGCCACCGTAAGGCTCAGAAGAACCGTCAGACCGACTCGTTTCATCCCTCCTCCTCTTTCATCAGCTCTAAAGGCCGCTGACTTGCTGTCTCGAAGACTGCCAGAAAACTAACTAATCCAACCAGTTAAGTCAACTTTTCCCGCCGCTTCGGGCGCGTGGCGAGGGGGAGAGCAACCCGTCACCCCCCGGACGAACCTTGTGTCCGGAGGTCACGGGTTGCTCACTGCGCTTGAGGGCGCCCTTCTACGCCTCGACTTCTTCCGGCAAGTCTGCGTTTGTATACACGTTCTGCACGTCGTCGAGCTCTTCAAGCGCCTCGACGAGCACCAGCAGTTTGCGGGCGTCTTCACCGCTGACTGCGACGGTGTTGGTAGGAACCATGGTGATCTGCGCACTCTCGGGTTTGAACCCCGCAGCGGTGAGGCCATCCTGCACCGTGTAGAGGTCATGGGGCGCGGTGCTGATCTCGAGGCCGTCCTCCGACTCCTGGAGATCCTCGGCGCCGTGCTCAATGGCGGCTTCTTGGGCAGCTTCTGAGGCGTCGGGCAGCAGGATCACGCCCTTTTTCTCAAACTGCCAGGCCACCGAGCCGCTGTTGCCCAGCGAGCCGCCGCGCTTGTTAAAGACAGCGCGAATATCCGCCACCGTACGGTTAACGTTGTCGGTGAGCGCCTCGATAAAGATCGCGGTACCCCCGGGGCCGTACCCCTCGTAGGTGACCTCCTTGTAGTCTGCCGCCCCTTCCGCTGCGCCCACCGCGCGCTTGATGGCATTCTCGATGTTGTCGGCGGGAACCGTGTCGGCCTTGGCCGCCGCGATGGCGTTTTTCAGGCTGAGGTTCGCCGCCGGGTCACCGCTCCCGCCGCTTCTGACCGCTGCCTGAATCGCACGGATATGCTTGGAGTAGATCGCGCTCCGCTTCTTGTCGTTGGCGCCCTTTTTGCGCTTGATCTGCGCCCATTTGCTGTGCCCGGCCATGTTCAGAGTCTCCTTGAAAGACGCGCCCACCCTAAGCTTGGGGGCGCGTGACCAAGGCGCATTCTAGCGCGGCCCGTTCCTCATCACCGTCCTTAAACTGCTCCGAGCCAGGACCCCAAAGCTCGCCCCGTGCCCGAGCTTAGTTCAGCAGCCCGATCTGCGCGCGCAGGGCGGAGGTGTCGACCCGGTCTGCGGTGATCTCCATAAAGACCGTGTCGTACCGCTTGTCTCCCAGCCGCACCGTGCCGGTCCGCCGGCCGCAGACCCTAAACCCCACCTTCTCGTAGGCGCGAATCGCGCGGGTGTTGAACGAAAAGACCTTCAGCAGAATGTTGTGCAGCCCGAGGTGGAAGACGCCGTAGGCCACCATCAGCTGCGTCGCCTCCGAGCCGAAGCCGCCGCCCCAGAAGCCAGGGTCGTGAATGCTGATGCCCAGTTCGGCCGTGCCGTGGCGGTGGTTGAGGTCACGCAGGTCTACGCCGCCGATCAGCCGCCCGGAGCTGCGCTCGTAGATACCGAAGGTGACCTGCGTGGGGCTGTTGCGGCTGACCGACTCGAAGTACGCCTGCTCGTCCTCCAGGCTGTAGGAGACGCCGAAGCCCTGCAGATAGGTCGTGAGTTCGAGATTCTGAAAGAGGCGGGTGAGTTCGGGGAGGTCGTCGCGGCGCAGCCGGGCCAGGATCACCCGCTCGCCCTGGAGGACGGGAACAGGAGGAGTCACCCGTTTACTCTAGCGGGGCGAGGTCAGGGGCGCAGGTCTTCCTCGTCGATCAAAAAGTCCACCGCGCCCGAGCCGATCTCGTAAAAAGCCCCGATTACCCGGATCTGCCCCCGTGCCTCGGCGGCTTGGATCACGGGCTGCCGCCGCAGCTCCTGCACCTGGTGACGAACATTATTCAAAACCGCCTCGCGCATTCGGGCCTTTTTGTCGCGGATGGGGGGAAGGGTGCGAACGCAGGGCTGAATGCGGGCGATCAGGCGTTGCAGGTGCTCGGGCTCGCGCGCGAGCTGTTCTTCGGGAAGCAGCGCGGCCGCGACGGCTCCGCAGCCCTCGTGGCCCATGACCACAATCAGGCGCACGGCGAGGTGCTCGGTCGCGTATTCCAGGGTTCCCAGGACCGATTCGCCCACCACATTCCCCGCCACGCGCACCACAAACAGGTCACCGAGGCCCTGGTCAAAGACGATCTCCACCGGCACCCGGCTGTCACTGCACGCGAGGACCGCCGCAAAGGGTGTTTGACCCATAATCTGCGCGCGCCGCTGGTTCGCGTCCGCCTCGGGCCGGGTGGCCTTGCCCGAGAAGAAGCGGGCATTGCCGTCCTGCAGCGCCTCTATGGCGTCTTCGGGCGACGTCATGCGGCCAGGGCGCAGCTCGGCGATGTCCTTCATGCTCGCGCCGCGGCGAATGGCCGTCTGAATGCGCCGCTCGCGGTCGTCGGGATCAAAGGGAGGTTGGCTCATGCTGGGCATCCTACCTGGAGCCACAGGACACGGGTCGCGTATCGTCGGAGCATGCCGGACGCTGAGCCCACCCTGGAGGAACTGCTGGAACGCTACGCCACCCTGCGCGATACCCTGCAAGGGCTGGAACTCGAACGCGACGCCTTGGCCGCCCAGATCAAAGCCGCCCTCGCGGCGGGGGCCCGGGCCGAAACGGACCTCTACCGAGCCGAGCTCAAAGTGTCGCGCCGTGTCGAATACCCCCTCGACCGGTTCCGTGACGCCTTTGGAGACGCCGCCGCGCTGGAGGTGGCGGTGATCGACCGCAAAAAGGCCGAGGCGCTGGCAAAAGCGGGTGACCTCGACGGCGAGCGGTTGCGCGACCTGGCCGTAGTGAAGGAGGTGCAGGCGCTGGTGCTTGTGCCCAAGACGCGGTGAGGTCAGCGGTAGGGAGAGGCCCGCACAAAGCGTTCCCGCCCGGTGAGGTCGGGGAGAACCTCGGCTCGCCAGCCCCGCGCCCGCAGTTCCCCAGCGAAGCGGGCTGCATTGCGGGGGTCGAGTTCCAGCAGCAGCCGGCCGCCGGGGGCCAGCGCCGCTTGCGCCTGCGCCGCCAGTGACCGGGCCACATCCAGACCGTCTGGCCCGCCATACAGGGCGAGAGCGGGGTCCCAGCGAACTTCCGGCTCGGCGGTGAGGCGGTCGGCATCGGGCAGGTAGGGCGGATTGCTCACCACCAGGTCAAAGGGCCCCGGTTGCCCCGCCAGCAGACTGCCTTTGACCAGCAGAATGTCGAGTCCGTTCAGGCGGGCGTTTTCCCGTGCCAGGTCAAGGGCGTCGGGGCTGAGGTCGGTCGCGGTGACCGCTGCGTCTGGGCGGGCAGCCTTGATGCCCAGCGCGAGCGCACCCGTGCCGGTGCCCACGTCCAGCACCTGGGGTGCGGGTACGCCGTGCAGGGCGTCCAGCGCGAGATGCAGCAGCCACTCGGTCTCTGGCCGGGGAACGAGGGCCCGCCGGTCTGTTCGCAGCCGAACGCCGCCCCACTCCACCTCGCCCAGCAGATGCTGAAGGGGTTCGCGCGCTGCCCGCCGCCTCAGCAGGGCGAGGAGCCGCTCGGCGTCCGCCTGCGCTACGGTCTCTTCGCCGCGTGTGAGGAGGGCCGCGCCGCTGAGGTTCAGCGCGTGCTGCACCAGAGCCCTTGCGTCGGCGGCGGGTGAGGGCACACCCGCCTCGTGCAGCCGCTGCGTGGCCCACGCGAGCCACGCGCGAAGGGTGAGGGGTGAGGGCTGGGGGATCACAGAACAGGGCGTTTGCTGGTCTCTTGTGGCGCAGAGCCGTCTAGCCGTGCCTGGGCTTGATGACGAGCCGCCGCGCTGCTCCCTCGCCCACAGACTCCGTCGTCACGTCGGGGTGTTCCTTGAGGGCGATGTGGATGACCCGGCGCTCGGCGGCCGGCATGGGCTGGAGTTCATGGGGTTCACCGCTTTTGGCGACCTGCACGGCGAGGCGCTCGGCGAGCCGGGTGAGCCCCTCCGCCTGCCGCCTGCGAAAGCCGCCCACGTCCACCCGCACCCGCAGGTCGCTGCGGCCCGCCTGCTTGGCGAGCACGGTATACGCGAGCACCTCGATGGCACCCAGCGTGCGCCCGTCACGGCCAGCCAGCCGCGGGGCGTTCTCCCCGCCGATCTCCGCTTCCAGGGCGTCTTCACCCTCGCGGATGCTGACG
The DNA here is from genome assembly GCF_000745175.1 of Deinococcus sp. YIM 77859. NCBI lineage: Bacteria > Thermotogati > Deinococcota > Deinococci > Deinococcales > Deinococcaceae > Deinococcus > Deinococcus sp. YIM 77859. The sequence goes on along the minus strand of NZ_JQNI01000002.1, from coordinate 1,787,276 downwards.
GTGAGGGCCGGGTCAATGCGGGCGGTCAGCCCCCGCAGGAAGCGCTCCAAGACCGCGCGGGGATCCTCGTGCCCCGCGTCTAGGGGCGGCGCAGCGGGTGCACCCACCTCCGGGGCAGGCGGTAGGGGCGCCAGGTCATCCGCGTCACTGATCCCCAGCCCCGCCAGGTAGTCGTCGAGGTTCGTGCGGTTGTCCATGGGTGCAGTGTAGCGCGGACGGCTCTCACGGCCCTCCCACAGAGCACCGGCGGCGTTGGCCTCCTGGCCCTAGCGGCCGGCGTTCTTTTCCACCAGATACGCCCGCTCGATGATGTCCGGTGTGCCGGGCATCCCCGGCTGAATGCGGGTGAGGCGGTCAAGCACGTCTAGCCCCTCCACCACCTGTCCAAAGACGGTGTGCCGCCCGTCGAGGTGGGGCGTGGGCACAAAGGTGATGAAAAACTGTGAGCCGTTGGTGTTGGGGCCACGGTTGGCCATGCTCAGGACGCCCTTGCGGTCGTGGCGCCGCTCGTTGAACTCGTCCTCGAAGTCGTAGCCGGGGCCGCCCGTGCCGGTGCCGGTCGGGTCGCCGCCCTGGGCCATGAAACCCTCGATCACACGGTGAAACCGAATGCCATCATAGTAGTGGTGACGCAGCAGGTACGCAAAGGAGTTGACCGTCACGGGCGCGTCCTCGGCAAACAGGTCGAGGACGATACGGCCCTTGCTCGTTTCGAGCACCGCTCGGTAGGCCTTGCCCGGCTCGATGCCCTCGCCCAGCTCAGGAGCCCGTGAGAAACGCGTCTGCCGCTCGCTGGACAGCTCCGGGGTGGGGGAAAAGCCCTCGGCCTGGTAGGTCTGGTTGCTGGTCATGGGCTGCATTGTAGCGGCCAGCCGCCACGCCCGCTGCCGCTTAGGACACCACCCACTCCCCTGCGCGCATCAGCGCCTCGCGCTCTCCAGCGGCCGTGATGCCGTCCACGTCCGTTCTCGGCGTGCCGATCATCCAGTCCACGTGAATCAGCGAGTCGTTGCCCCCCGCTGCGCGCAGGGCTTCGGGGTTCTCGCCGTGCTGCACGTTGGTGGGATAGCAGCGCCCAAAGGCGATATGAGAGGCCGCATTCTCATCAAAGAGGGTGTTGAGAAAGAGTGTTCCGGTTTGTGCAACGGGAGCGGAGGCGGGCACCAGGGCGATCTCACCCAGGAACGAGGCGCCCTCGTCGGTTTCGAGGAGTTGCCGCAGCGTGTCTTCGCCCTGTTCCGCGTGGATCTCCACCGCCCGGCCCCCGGCAAAGCGCACCCGGATCCCCTCGATGAGTTGTCCCCGGGCGCTGAGGGGCTTACTGGCCACCGCTATGCCGTCCACCTGCTCGCGGTGCGGGGCGGTAAAGACTTCGTCGGTAGGAAGATTAGGCACGCCCCGAATACCGTTTTGGGCGGTTTCTGCTCCACCCTGCCACAGGTGCCCTTGGGCAAGCCCCACGGTGAGGTCAGTGCCCAGCTCGGAGCGCAGGTGGAGGGCGGCGTACTGCCGCTCGTTCAGGAAGGCGCTCAGGCGTTCGAGGCGCGCGAGGTGGGCGTTCCAGGCCGCTACCGGATCGGGCAGGTCGGCGCGGGTCACCCTGAAGATATCGTTCCACAGTCGGGAGACGGCTTCCGCCTCAGGCAGCTCCGGATAGACCCGGCGTGCCCAGGCGGGGGTGCTCATCGCCGCAACAGTCCAGTTCACCGCCATGCCGCTGATCGCGCGGTTCACGTCTCGCGTGGCGGCAGCGATAGCCTTGCTGCGCCGTGCAACCCGGCCCTGGTCCACCCCCGCCAGCAGCGACGGATCTTCTCCCACGATGGAGATAAAGGCGTAGCCGTCTGCCACCATGGCCCGCTGTTCCTGCGCGAGCCACGCGGGGACGTACTCGACCGCGGCCTCTGTGCCCTCCTCGAAGAGGGCGAGTGCAAGGTGAGGGTCACTATAGTGGACGCGCACGTCGGCCGCGCCCACTCGGTACGCGGCGCGGGCCACCTGGCGCACGAGGGGGGCGGCGTCAAGGGGCGCGCGCAGGAGCACCTTACCACCTTCGGGCAGGTTCACCCCTGTTCGCACAAGCAGTTCGGCGTAGCGGGCAAGCTTTTCGGCAAAGTCGGACGGGGACGTCATGGGGGTCACTCTACGGCGAACCCGGTCCTGCCCGCTCATCTACCACCCTTCGATCTGCCGCCCCGCCTCAAAGGCCGCCGCTCCCACGGCCACCGCCAGATTCAGGCTGCGGCCCCCGCCGGGTTGCGGCAGCTTGAGGGCGGGCAGACTCCCACGAAGCCAGACGGGGAGCCCGCGCGATTCCGGTCCGAAAAGGAGGTAGTCGCCGCGCCGGAAGCCCGCTCGGGTGTACAGGGTGGCTGCGTGCGCAGAAAAGGCCCACACCCGCGCGCCCGGCAAAAGGGTGCTCTGAAAGGCCGTCCAACTCGCGTGTTCGTGGAGCGCGACCCCTTGCAGGTAGTCCATCACGGCCCGGCGGAATTCGCGGTCGTGGAGGTGAAATCCAAAGGGCCGAATAAGGTGCAGCTCGGCGCCCAGCACGGCGCAGGTGCGGGCGACGTTGCCCACGTTCCCGGCCTTTTCCGGCTCAAACAGGACGACACGCAGCAGCGGCTCGCTCACCCTGCCACCCTGACGAGGAGAACGGTTGCCCGTACCTGCACGTGATCGGGGGCGAGGCCCTCGGAGGTCTTGAAGCTCACGCCCACTTCCGTGTCCTTTAGGTCCAGCAGCGTGGCCAGGTTGCGGGCGATGGCGCGGCGCAGTGGCCCCAGCTTGGGCCGGTCGAGGGTGACCACGAGTGCTGCATTGGCCGGAACATAGTTCCGCTCCTGCACCAGCCGCAGCGCGTGCATCAGAATCTCGCGCGAGTCCAGCCCCGCATGAGCGGGATCGGTATCGGGGTAATACTGCCCGATGTCACCCAGGCTCAGGCCCGAGAGCAGCGCGTCGGCCAGGGCGTGCAGCACGGCGTCCCCGTCACTGTGGGCAACGGCACCGCGCTCGGCCTGCGGAATGGACACACCGCCCAGCACGAGAGGCCGCCCGGGCGCCAGCCGGTGCGCGTCTTCTCCGTAGCCGATGCGGAAGGGAAGGGGGGAAGGGGTCATGGGGGGAGGATAGGGCAGAGGCCTTGAGGCTAGGCGGTGTGGCTTCTTGCTCTCCCCACCCCACCCGGTCTCAAAGGTCCGTAGCAGGCGATACAGCGCACTCAGAGGCTCGAACGGGACAAGACAGAGAGGGTCTGCCGCGACCGGACCTCCAGACCGGGGCGCTCGCTCACAGCAGGCCGCGCTCCTGTAGGGGCCGCCGCGCGTGCCACAGGGTCAGGCTGCTGGGGCCATCTTGAATCTCCCCGGCCTCCAGCATCCGGTAGACCTCCGCGAGGGGCAGCACGGCGCGCTCAATCACCTCGCCGTCCTCGGGGGCGGCGGTGCCCAGGGTGACCCCCAGGGCGAGCAGGGGATAGAACACCACGCCGCTGATGCTGGGCTGCGGATAGAAGCCGGGCAGCGGCACCCATTCCGCCGCCGTGCCTCCGACCTCCTCGGCGAGTTCGCGAGCAGCGGCGGCAAGCAGATTCTCGCCGGGCTCCACGCCACCGGCCACCACCTCCCAGATGGTCGCTTGAAGGGGGTAGCGGTACTGGCGAATCAAGACAGCCTCCCCTTCCGCCGTCACCGGCAGCACGAACATCGCGCGGGGGCCACGGGGGCGGTACTGATACACCACCTCCGCGCCGCTAGAGGTCTGCACCCGGTCTTCCAGCACCACGCGGAAGCCGTCCACCAGAACCCGCGACGACAGCGTCTTCCACGGCTGCACGCCGCCCGGCACGAGCCCTGCCCAATTGGGATGTTCTTGCGCCTCGCCTGCCATGGCGTCAGGCTACCGCACCGGCCCGGCGGCCTTCCCCAAGGTCAGGCGAAGGGCAGTTCGGCGCCTGGGTTGCTACGCTGTGCCCTGATGGCCTCCTGGCAACCTTTCTCCCCCCCGCAAGCCCTGCCTTCCTGCACCGGAGGTCTCCGGTGAGTGGTGGCCTCGTCGCCCTGCTGGACGACGTGGCGTCCATCGCCCGGCTCGCTGCGGCCTCCATCGACGATATCGGTGCGGCGGCCGGGCGAGCGGGGGCCAAGGCAATAGGCGTGGTAGTGGACGACACGGCGGTGACTCCGCGGTACGTCACCGGGTTCTCTCCGGACCGTGAACTTCCGATCATCGGGCGAATTGCGCAGGGATCACTGCGCAACAAGCTTGTGTTTATCCTGCCCGCGGCGCTTCTCCTCAGCCAGTTCCTGCCCGGGGTCATCACCCCCCTCTTGATGCTGGGCGGCGCTTACCTCTGCTATGAGGGAGCAGAGAAACTCTACGAGGCGGTAGGCGGCGCGCATCAGGAGACGCTGCACGAGGAGGCCGCCAAACTGTCGAGCCAGGCCCACGAGGAGCAGATGGTCGCGGGTGCCATCCGCACCGACTTCATCCTCTCGGCGGAGATCATGGCCATCGCGCTCGCCGAGGTGGCCGATCAGCCCTTCTTCGCGCGTGCCCTGATCCTGGTGGTGGTCGCCCTGGTGATTACCCTGCTGGTGTACGGGGTGGTCGGCCTGATCGTGAAGATGGATGACCTCGGCCTACGGCTCGCCGAGCGGGGTTCCGGTCCGGCGCGGGCCCTGGGGCGCGGGCTGGTCCGGGGGATGCCCGCCCTCCTGTCGGCGCTGTCCGTGATCGGCACAGCCGCCATGCTCTGGGTGGGGGGACACATCATCCTGGCTGGTCTGGACACCTTTGGGCTGGGTGCCCCCGCCCACGAGCTGCACGACCTAGCCCTACGCGCTGGTCACGCGCTGCCGGCCTTGGAAGGCCTGGTCGAATGGCTGGTAGAAACCGCCGGTTCCGGCCTGTTTGGTGTGCTTGTCGGGGCGGTGATCGTGGCGGCGCTGCACCTGCGTCCTCAAAACCACTAAGCCGCGCCACAGCAAAAACCCCCGCGCTGGGCGGGGCTTTTTCTGGTGGGTCGTGTAGGAATCGAACCTACAACCCGCTGATTAAGAGAGGGCATCAAGGGCTTTCGGGAGCATCCCCCTCCCTCCGGGCATAAAGGGGAAAACGCCGTACAACACGCATAAAGCGGTGAAGAGGAAGCCGGGCGCTTCCGGGTCTGGGGGTGTTTTTTCTGGCCCAAATGGGCCACGTTTGGCCCACGGTGTCCGGGCGTGTTCGGCTGTGCGCGTAATGGGTTAGACTGTCCGGCATGAGGGTCGCCCCTACCCTGAACGAAACCCGCGCCCATACCTGGGCAGCTGTGGTGTCTGGGCAGGCGTGGAAGGCGCATACCCTACGCCCCTTCGATACGCCCCACGCGGAATACGTGCGCGGCCCGCTGATCGTGTGGGCCACGAAGCCCGGCGAAGGAAAAGCCGGGCCGCACCTGGGGCAGCCTGCGCCTTCGCCGCTTGAAGTGGCAGCGGCCCGGCTGAACATGCGCCCGCACTTCCTGGCCTTCGTGCGGGCCGCTCGTGGAAAGGTCCGGCATAGTGTCCGGTGGAAGACGGGCGCACGGCGGCGGCGGCGGCGTGTGCTGAAAGCCTTGGACCGCGTGCGGTATGGGGCCCGCCTGCTACAGCAGCAGGCGGAAGGTCCGCGTGAGCTGATAGACAGGGTCGCTAGCACTGGCGAACGGGTCTTTAAACCTCATAAACCTCGCCCGGGGGATGGTCCACAGAAGTATGCCGTTCTTTTCAGGAGTGGGAAAGTAAATATACACAGGTTTCGTGTTTATCTTGGCTTGGACTATGAAACCGGGGAAGTCATAACAAATCGAGAGCTTAACGAGGCGGGCGCTTTTTATAGAGAGATTGAGGGAGAGCTTATTTTAAGCCATACATATGCCCGGACACTTAAAGAGGCTCTATTCCTCTTCTTTGAATGGCTGAACGGGCGAAAGCGTAGCCTACGTCTTGCCTTTGCCCTCACCGTGTGGCACCTTGAGCGCGAAGCTTTCCGTGCCCACCTGGCCCGGCGCGTTAAGCCTGTCTCCCGCCGGACCCGCCCCCCCCGGCCCCTCTACGCGCGGTCACGGCCCCCCACGGCCCCACTTGCCCCCCCTGTGATCTGAGCGAAGGCCCACACCTTCCGCTCTGCCCGCTGCTGTCCCTGGAGACAGCGCGGCCCGGCATAGGCCGGGAGACCTGAACCGGCGAAGAAGGCCCGGCTTAGGTCACAGGGGACAACATGACTTTGAGCCTGAACGCTCACACGCCCACCCCGGAAGGCCCGCGCCTGCTGACGCCCGGCGCACTTTGGCGGCGCTACGGGGTGCCGCGTGACCTGATCTACAGCTCTATTCACGCGGGCAGCCTGAAAGCCTATGACATGGGCAGCCCCAAAAAGCCCCGCTTTATGGTCAGCCCGGACGACTTCGAGGCTTGGCTAGAGACGCGGCGCGTAGTCGCCGGGAGCCAAAAATGAAGCCCGGCGCGGCAGCCGGGCGGGAAGCGGGGAGGCTTCGCCCACAGCATAAGGGGAAGACGCCTGGCCTGTCTGCCCCCTTCGCCGGGGGTGGGCTGTGAGCGCCCTAGGGGACGCCCTGCGGCACCCGGCCAACCAGCCCCGGCCCCTGGTGGAGTGGCTGGCCGCACAGGTGAACCCCGGCGCTGACCTGCGCGGCCTGGCAGACGGCGGGGGCGTGTTGTGTGACTTCCGGCCCGGCCTGGAAGAGAAAAACCCTTCCCTCTCGGTGAGCGTGGGCGCACAGGGCACGGTCTTTAAGCGGTTCGGCGGGGACGGCTTCGAGGGGGGCGCGGTGGCGTTCGCGGCGTCTGCCCTGGGGATCAGCGAAGGCGAGGCGGCTCGCCTGCTGATTGAACGGGCGGGGCTTGTGGACACGCCCCCGACCGGCGAAGGAACGAAGGGCGGCAGGAAGGCCAGACCGGCGAAGAAGGAAGGCGGGAAGACGCGGCGCGTAGACCCGGACGCGGTGCGGGAGAAGCTGGCTGCACAGGGGCCGCTCACCCCGGACGCCCTGGCCCACGCCCTGCGCGGGTGGGTGCCTGTCACAGCGGGCGAAGACAGCCCGGAACATGGCGAGCTGGCCCGGCGCGGCCTGGCCCCTGCCCTGGCCTCCGGGCTGCTCAGGGCCTACCGCTTCGCCGGGAAGATCGGCCCGAAAGGCGTCCCCTGGAAGACGTACACCCTGCCGCGCCACATCCTGCCCGGCGCGGTGGCCTTCGAGGTGCGCGGCCCGGATGGGCAGCCGTGGGCCGTGAAGGTGCGGAACCCCGGCAGTAAGGCGGACCTCGAGGCGGCCAAGGCCGCGCGGTATGTCTACCTCACGCAAGGGGGCCACTCCCCCGCGTGGTGTGCGCCGGGGTACATGGCAGACCCCACGCGCCCGGCGCTGATCGTCGAAGGGGAGCTGAACGCGGCGGCGGTGTGCGTGATGCTGGAAGCGGCAGGCCAGGGCCACGCCTACCGCGTGCAGGGCGTGGCAAGTGCGGGCGCGTGGCCCCACCTTCACGGCCTGGAAGCGGGGCGCTCTGTATACATCTATGCGGACCCGGACCCGGAAGGAGACGCGGCCCGCGAAGCCTGGGCGAAGGTGTGCGCGTCTACCGGGGCACAGGTCCGGCAGGTGAAGGCCCGGCGGGGGGGCATAGGCGTTTTCTCTTCGCCGTCCGCCCTGGACCTTGAGCAGGGGGAGATGTTCACCCCGCATGACGCCTGCGATGTTCTGGACCCGGCGAAGAGGCCCGGCGTCCTCACGCCAAAACAGTACGCGGCGGAAAAGGGCCGGAGCCTGCTCGAAGCCCTGGAACGCGCCCACTTTTGGCAGCCCCCGGCGAAGGAACAGGCAGACCGGGACGGCCCCACGCTGGCCGGGGAAGACCTGCCCCAGTGGTGCAAAGCGGGGGACGTGCCCACCTCGAAGCGCACGGCCTACGGCTTACGCGGCGGGAAGCTGTGCGCCCTCACGCTCAAGAAAGAAGACGGGGAAGAGTGGGTGAGCGTGGAAACGCTGGCCGACTTCGCCGCCTTCATCACGGCGGAAGTGATCGAGGAAGACGGCAGCGGGGAAGCCCGGCGCGTCTTCCAGATCGAGGGCACGCGCCCGGACGGTGCGCCCCTCTTCCCCCCAGTGGTGACGGTCCCCACCTCGGAGTTTTCCGGCATGGCCTGGCCGGTGGCGAAGTGGGGTGGCGTTGCCCGCCTACCTGCCGGGCAGGGCAAGAAGGACAAGGCGCGGGACGCCATACAGGTCCTTTCCAACGCGCGGGGCTACCCGCGCCGGACGGTGTACCAGCACACGGGATGGATTCAGCACCCCGAACACGGCCCCCTGTACCTCACGGCGGGCGCGGTGATCGGCCAGGCGGGCGGCGTGGACGGCGTGACGGTGGACCTGGGCGGCAGGCTGGCCGCCTACGCTCTGCCGGACCCGGCGCAGAAGGAAGACGGCACGGCGCGGCCCCTGGAAGACGTGCGCGAAGCGGTGCGGGCTTCCCTGGACCTGCTGAGCCTGGCCCCGGACGCGGTGGCGGTGCCGCTGCTGGGCGCGGCGTACCGGGCGGCCCTCGGACCGGCTGACTTCGTGGTGTGGACGGTGGGTGAGACGGGGCGGCATAAGACCGCGTTCATGGGGCCGGTCATGAGCCACTACGGGGCGCGGTGGGGCCGGAAGTTCCTGCCGGACGGGTGGAACAGTTCGGCGAACGCGCTGGAATCCAACGCCTTCCGGGTGAAAGACGCCCTCTTCGTGATTGACGATTTCAAGCCGTCCGGGAGTGCTGGGGATAGGGCGCGGCTGGAAGGCACAGCCTCACGGGTGATTCAGGGCGCGGCAGACGGCGCGGGGCGCGGAACGCTCACGGCTGACCGGAAGACGCGGGCGGCGCTGTACCCGCGCGGGCTGATCGCCACATCTGCGGAAGACCTGCCTCGCGGCCACAGCAACCGCGCCCGTTTGGTCATGGTGGAAGTCAGGCGGCCCCTGATTGACTCCCCGGCGAAGTCGAAGGCGTTCTTCGAGGCAGAAGAGAAGGGGGGCGCGGGCGTGTACGCGCTGGCCCTGGCCGCCTTCGTTCAGGGCGTGGCCGCCCGCTTCGAGGGGGTGCGGGTGGGCAGCCCGGCCCACGTGCGGCGCGTGCGGGAACTGTCCCCCTACTTCCGGGGCCAGCATGGGCGCACCGGGGACGCGGCGGCAGAGCTGGCCTACGGCTGGGAAGTCTTTCTGTCCTTCGCCGTGAAGGTGGGGGCGGTGAAGGAAGGCGAAGCCCTGGCCCTGTGGGGACGGGTGACGGCGGCCCTCTCGGAGACGGCCAGGGGGCAGAGTGAACACCTGACGGAAGCGGACCCGGTGGCCCGCGCGCTCGCGCTGCTGTCCGGGCTGCTGGCACAGGGGCGGGTGTACCTGGAAGACCTGAAGACGGGCGGCCAGCCGGACGCGGACGCGGCGGGGCTGTGCGGCTGGCAGCGCGTGACGCACCGGGGCGAACACGGCGAAGAAGAAAGCTACCGGACCCGCCCCGGCGCGGTGATGGTGGGCTATCACGTCTTCGAGGGCGGGCAGGACTGGGGCCTCTTCCTGCCGGACGGCTTGCACGAAGCCTTACAGCGGGCGGTACAGGGCCAGGCCGCTGGGCTGCTGCCGGACGCGGCGAAGCTCTACGGCAACATGCGGGACCGGCTGGCCCCGGCTGGGCTGATGAAGTGCGAGACGGAGGCGGGCGGGCGCGTGCGCTACACGGCGAAGAGGAAAGCCCCGGACGGCGTGCGGCGGCATTTCGTAACGTTGCAACTTACACGGGGGACGGGGGGTGAATTTCTGGGGACTTTGGGGACTCTGGGGACTCACGGCGAAGAAAGCACGTCTAGCACGGCGTTTGGGTGCGTCCCCAACTTAAATTATTTCTCTGATGAATTGGGGACTCTGGGGACTCTAAGGGAGAGTGACCCGTCTTCTTCTTCGCCGTCTGCCCCTGCCGCGCCGGCCCTGCCGGACGCTGACAGCCCCGAAGACCTGGAAGCCTGGGCGGTGGAGCTGTGAGCGGCCAGGCTGTGCGGGCGCTGCTGACGGCCCTCGAAGACGCGGGCGTGACCGTGGCCCTTTCCCCGGCAGGGGACGGCCTTGCCCTGTCCGGCAGGGGCCGCCCCCCGGCTGAGCTGCTGGAGGCCGTGCGGGCCGCGAAGCCTGCCCTTCTCGAAGCCCTGCGAAGCCCGGCGAAGGAAGAGGCGGCCCCGGCTTCCTCTTCGCCGCCTACCGTGGCCCCGTGGGAAGACCTGCCGCCCGTCCCCACGAAGGCAGGCCCGCCCCGCCCGGACTGGGCGAGGGTCGCGGCACAGCCCGGCCACTGCGGAAGCTGCGCCCGCTTCGAGCTGGCCCCGGAATGGGGCGCACTCATGGGGACGTGCGGCTGTCCCCCCGAAGCCTGGCCGGGCAACCTGGCCCCGCTGGCAATCCACGCCGGGCACCGTTGCGCGGCCTACCGCGAAGAGGGGCAGGACGTCGGGCAGGGCTACCGGGCGAAGCGCCTTGCCCCGTCCCCTCGCCCTGCCCCACAGCCCCGGCAGGTGGCCCCGTGACGGGGGTGGAATGGGCGTGTCTTGCCGCCTACGCCCGGACGCTGCCCCCCGGCCCGGTGCGGTCACGGGTGCGGGCGCTGGCCCTGCGGGGCCGCCCCACGCGGCAGGGGGTGGCTTTGAGCACGGCGGCAGGGCTGGGCTACCTCTACCGGGGCAAGCTGACGCCCCAGGGCGAGGCGGTGGCACGTGCCTTCCTTCGCCGCGAAGGGCTGGGGCTGTGAGCGGCGAAGAGATGACGGCGGCACAGGCCCGCGTCCTGCTCGAAGCGTTGCGGGACTGGTATGGCGCACAGGGGGACGTGTCCGGCGTGGCCTTCGTGGGCCGCGCCCTGGCCCGGCTGCCCCTCTCACAGCCACGGGAAGCGCGGGCGGCTAGAAACACCCTGGAAGGGGCCGGGCTGCTGATGCGCGGGGGCTTCCTGCCCATCTGGGGCCGCCTGCTGGCCTTCCGGGTGGGCCGGGCGGTCCATAACGGCGCGGACCTGCCGGACCTGCCGGGGGCCAGAGCATGACCGGCGAAGAGATGAACCCCCACGGCTACGCCCTGGCCCTCCCGTCTGAAACAGACACGCCCCTCCCCGTCCGGGCGGCCTTCCTTCGCCGGGTTGAACCCCACCCCGGCCAGGTGCGTGAAGTGGCCCTGAAAGCCCACGTTACAGGCCCAGGAAGCGGCGGCAGGCTGACCGCGAAAGGCGAGCGGGACGCCCTCGAAGTCTTGCGGGGGGTGGGCATCCCCCCCCGGTCTATAGACGGCCCCACGGTGGGCCAGGAGGTACACCATGAACCCTGACCCCGTAGAAGCCCGGCAAGCCCGGCGAAGGAAGAGGCGCGGCAAGCCCGGCACCCTCGAGGACGCCCGTTTGTTGCTGTGGCGTGCACTGACGCGGGCGGGCGAGCTGCTCGAAGAGGAAGACCCGGCCCTGAGCCTGAAGGCCATTCACGCCATTTCACAGGGCGCGGCGGCCTACGCCCGCATTGTGGAAGTGGGGGAACTTGAAGCCCGGATCGCGGCCCTTGAGGGGGCCAGCGGCGAAGAGGAAGACAGCGGCCCCCGGCTGGGCAGGGGGGCAGCGTGACCGCGAAGAGAAAGCGTCTCCTGGTGCTGGAAGCGGCGCACGCGGCCAGGGCGGCCAGGCACAGCGGGCACACCCGGACGCTGCCCGGTGCGGACACCCTGTGCGAACTGGCCCGGCGCGTCTGCCTGGCCCTGCCGGAAGACCTCCAGGCCTGCGTGACGGTACAGGGGGCGCGGGGGTATGCGGAACTGCTGGAAGCGTACTGGAGGCTGGGCTTTTCCGGTAACGGCGAAGACCTGGCGGCGGCGGCCCGGCAGGCTTACGCCCTGGCCTTCGAGGGGCAGGCGTGAGGCGGGGCAGACCTTCCCTTCTTCGCCGGCTCGAAGCCCTGGAAGCCGGGCCACGCGGGCAGGGCGTGGACGTCTGGCAGGAAGACGAAGACAGGCCGGGCATCTTCCAGCGGGCCGGGGTGCGGCTGTGCCGGGCGGACGTGGAAGCCCTGTCCGGCCCGGTCCCGGCCCTCCGGGTCTTCGTGGTGTACGGCGAAGGGGGGACGGTATGACGTTACGCGGCAGGCTCTCGCGCCTGGAAGTGCGGCAGGGGCGGGCAGTGAGCCTGTGGGAAGCCCTGCCGGAACATCTGCGCAAAGACGTGATGCCGGAAGACCTGGCGGCAGCGGCACGGCACGCGCCCGAAGCTCTACGGGGGGACGTGCGGGCGCTGAGCCTGTGGGCCTACCTGTGCGGGGGTGAGGCATGAGGACACGCGGAAAGCTGGCCCGGCTCGAAGCCCTGGAAGCCCGCGAAGAGGCCCGGCGCGAAGCCGTGCGGGAGGCGAATTGGGCGAAGATCAAAGCGGCAGAAGCCCGGCTGTCCGCTGCTGATCGGGCAGCCTGGCAGGACGCGGCCCGCGTGTTGGAACACGGCGAAGACCCGGGCACCGTGGCCCGGATGGCGCGGGCGTGTGCGTGGTTGCCGGAAGACCTGCCGGTGAGTCACCCGGCGAAGGAAGAGGCTTTGGGCTGGGCAGACGGGGCGCTCGATGTCCCGGACGGCGTGCCCCTGGGCTGCCCCCCTGCCGGGCGGGTGGAAGACTTCGCGGCCTATTTCGAGGCGTGCGCTTCGTGGTGTGACGCCCAAGCCCGGCGCGTGCCCCTCTCCCCCGATGTTCACCGGCTGGCCCGGTGGGGCGCGGCGCTGTGGCGCTTCGAGGGGGCGCTGTGCCGCGTGCTGGGGGTGACGGCGAAGGAAGACGGGACTAGACCCGCCCGCGCAGAGCCGTGAAGGAAGCAGGAGGCCCCACGCGGGCGCGGTGGGGGCGTTGTGTTCCGTGCATTTCCCCGGCCTACGCGCCGGACATATCGGACAACTTGCGCGGTGTTTTTGGAAGGCCCACAGGTCAGGGGAAGACCGGGCGGGGACCGTCTTCTCTTCGCCGGGTGTCACGTGGCCGGGCAGCCTGGGAGCATGACGCGGCGAAGAGTGGCGAGGCTCGAAGACCGGGCGGGGATAGGCCGGGCAACCTGGCAGCGTGAGGCGGCCACGGGGGAAGCGTGCGCCCTGGCAGCGGTGCAGCAGACCGGCGAAGGGGAAGGCCAGGCGGAAGCGGTGCGGCAGGTCTTCGCGGCCATGCGGGCGGGCTACCGGCCCGGCGTGGGGGCGGCAGACTTCGAGCGGGCCGGGGACGCGGCCCTAGACCGGCTAGAAGCCCTGCTGTCCCCGGACGCCTTCGCGCTGGCCCTGGCCTTCATGGTGCGCGGGCTGCCGTGAGGCGTGGGGACCGGCACGCCTGCTTTCCCGTTGTGTCCTATGGTGTCCTATAGCTTCCTGCCATGTCCTAAGCTGCTCTAAACTGATAGCCTGACGCCCGTAAGGATGGGGCGAGAAGGAAGGGGCAGGATAGGGCTATGAGCGCGGTCATGCTGGGCGACATTGGGCAACTGCCGAAGGCAAGCAAGCCCGCCGAAGGCGTGAATTACCGCGCCCTGACTGGGGAAGTGCTGCGCCTTCGTGCTGAACTGCCACGCCGGTGGGAAGCCCTGCCGGAAGCAGAACGGGCGGCGCTGTACCGGGTGGCCCTTGAGGCGGCCACATTCCAGCCTTCCGTTTTGCATCTGGTCCGCGCGGCTCCCCGCGCCCTTCGCCTTTATCGGGCGGGCCGGGTAGGGGACTTCCTGGACTACGCCCGCACGCTTTCCCTGTTGTGGGATGACATTCTTTCCCTCTCAGAGAATGACAGCCCCGCATTTCAGCGTGACGCTCTGGACGCCATTCAGGAAGCGCGGGAAGCGCAACCCATAGCCGTTCTCCGCACACGGGAAGACATACGTGACTTCTTCCAAAACTTATGAAGTCTTGCCCGCCGCGCAGTTCGGTCGCACCGTCAAGGCGTACCTGAAAACCCTGAGCAAGCGGGAAGACGCGGCAGCGCGTGAAATCTTTGAGACGCTGACCGTAGCACTTTCGGAGAACCCGCGCCAGATGCGCGGGCAATCTTTGGCGTGGCTGGAAAAGATCGAGCCGGAACCCTGGCCCGGCCCCACTTTGGCCGGGGACAAGCGGGGAAGGTACAGCCTAAAAGGGTGGGAGTTCTGGAAGGCGTACCTTCACTTCCCCTATGCGAAGGGGGCAGCCCGGAAAGGCCGGGTCATGTACGCGATTGACGAAGCCAGTCGGGCGGTTCACCTGCTGATGATGTACACCCATGCGGAATACCAGAGCCGCCCGGATGATGGCTTTCTAGAAGGCGTGATGCGGGAAAGCGGCATCCCCCCACGTCAGTAAAGCCCCACGCCCCCCGGCGAAGGGAAGACGTGGGGCGGGTTGGGGGAAGTTACGCGCGGGCCTTCGCGCTGGCCCTGGCCTTCATGGTGCGCGGGCTGCCTGCCAGCTCTCCCGCGCTTCCCCGTAGGCTTCGAGAGCTGCCAGCACTTCGCGGGCCACCCGGACGGCGTGAAGGCTCAGCACCGTTTGGGCGGCGGGCGTCTCGAAGGTGACGCGGCTGCCAGCGGGCAGGAAGACCCGCTTTTTCTTGTCGAGCGTGGGCAGCGGGTGGGGAAGCACGGCGGTGACGGTCGCGTCTTCCGGTACGCGGTAGGGGCGCACCTGCCCGGCGTGATCTTCCGCGCACAGGTACAGGGCGGGCCGCCCGTCCCCCTCGAAGATCAGGGCAGCCCCGCGCAGGGTGACGGCCTGGGGGAAGAGGGGCCGGGGTGCTCTGCCGCTCATTCTTCGCCGCCTTCCTCCCTGGCGAACCCCAGGGCCGCCCACACGGCGGGGAGAAGCAGGTCCGGCACGATCACGGTCCGGCCCTCCAGGGGTGCCCCGCAGAAGGCCAGCACGGCAGGCGTGTACTCCGGGGTCAAAGCGGCGTTCTGTTCTGCGGGAACGTCCAGCACTTCGCCGCCTTCCAGCGTGAGCCGTGCGCCGCCTTCCGGCAGGGCTTCCACGTGGGCGAGGGTGGGCAGGGGATGGCGAAGGGTGAGAGGCTTTTGCACGCTGTCGAAGACGCGGGACAGGGCCGCGTCATGGGGTGCGGGGACGGCGAAGGTGCGGGCGCTGGGGTCTTTCCAGTCTTCGAGCAGGACGGCCACGCCCTGCGCGGTCAGGGGCAGGAAGGAAGCGCGGGGCGTCAAGGCCGGGGACAGGTGGAAGACCTCGCCCCCTTCGAGGGTCAGGCGGGCCGCACGTCCGGGCAGGACTTCCACGGCTTGCACCCTGGGCAGGCGGAGGGGAGCGGCGGTGCTGTCATTGGCAGGCATGGGGGACGCGTCCTTTCGAGGTCAAGCGGGCGAGGGTCACGACCAGGGCCAGGAAGCCTACGGCGGGACCGAGTACGGCGAAGGTGTAGGCGTGGGGGCCAGGCTGCGAAGCCAGGTGAAGGGCGGTGAAGTAGGCCAGCCACAGGGCAAGGGGGCGCATGGGCAGGGGCTTCCTTTCGAGAGGGGGCCGGGCTGGAAGCGGAAGGGGGCGGCGAAGGGGTGAAGGTCTTCGTCTTCGCCGTCTCAGGTCATGCGGCGCGGCTTCCAGCCGGGGAAGGGGGGCGCGGGTGGCCCCCCGTGCGCTTAGGCGGCGCGGGCCTGGGGAAAGAGGGCGCATAGGAAGCGCCACACCTGCCGGGCCTGATCTTCCGTGAGGGCGGCCAGGCTGTAGACCGGTAGATTCAGCGCGGCCCCGGCGAAGCTGTAATGCTCCCCGCTGGGGATACCGGCGCGGCCCATCAGCCGGTGAAGCTTCGCGGCGCGGGCCTTCCCGATGGTGGGGACGGGCGCGGGGGTGAAGCTGTAGAGGACCGTGCGGGGGTGGGCGAGGACGGCGGCCACTTCTTCGAGGCTGGCCCGGCGAAGGAAGGCGGCGGGGTACACGCCGGACGCGGCGGCGTAGACTTCCGCGCCCTGGGCGGTCACGCGCAGCACCTGCGTGGTGTAGCTGTGGGGGTTGAAGACGCTGTAGGTACCGGGGGCGGGAGTGGTAGTGTTCACGTTGCTTCCTTTCGTGTACTCGGGGGGGAGTCAGTTAGGGGGCGGAACTCTTGGCCGGGTGTCGCCCTCTTTCTGCTGGTCTTATACTACCCCTTTCGGGTAGGAGAGTCAACCCTTTACGGGTAGTAACCCGGAAGTGGTAGGCTGTGCCCATGAATGATGAGATACGGGCGAAGGTCGACGCCCGGTTAAGAGAAAAGGGCATGACGCGGGCAGAACTGGCCCGCGCTACAGGTATCCATGCGAACCACATAACCCGCGCCCTGAACAACACGGGCGGCAGGGGCGGGAACGTGCCCCCAGTCTGGCAAGCCATCCTCGAAGCCCTAGACCTGCGGCTGACGGTGGAACCGGGGGCGATGCGGGGCGGCGAAGGGAAGGGTAGGGAGCAACGTGACGGCTGACCTCCTGCATGAGGTAGACACCCTGAATGCCCGGCTGAAGGCGTACCCGCTGCCCGCGTCTCTCCGGGCCAGCATCGAAGCGGATTGGGAAGTTTCGCAGACGTACAACAGCAACGCGATAGAGGGCAACACGCTGAGCCTGGCGGAAACGAAAGCAGTGCTGCTGGACGGCGTGACGGTCAGCGGGCACCCCCTGAGAGAACACCTGGAAGCAGTGAACCACCGGGAGGCGTGGCGGCTCATGCGCCGCATGGCGGCCCAGCCCGCCCCGCTGAGTGAAGATGACGTGCTGGCCCTTCACCGGACCATCCTGACCGGCATTCAATCCGATGACGCCGGGGTGTACCGGCGGGACCGCGTGCGGGTGGTGGGTTCCTCGCGCATCTTCCCCAACCCCCTCAAGGTGCCGGACCTGATGGGCGAGCTGATCGCGGACCTGAACACCCAGGCGAGCGAGGTTCACCCGGTCATCCTGGCCGCCCGCGCGCATTACGGCCTGGTCGCCGTTCACCCCTTCATTGATGGGAACGGGCGCACGGCGCGGCTGCTGATGAACCTTCTCCTGATTCGGGCGGGCTATCCCCCGGCCCTTATTCCCGTGACGGGGCGGGCAGAGTATTACGCGGCGCTAGAGGAAGCCAACGGCGGCAACCTGGCCCCCTTCGAGGCCCTGGTGACGGGGCGCGTGCTGGCAAGCGTGCGTGACCTGCTGGCCGTGGTAGGTGACGGCGAAGAGGAAAGCGGGCCGGGGTCGTGAAGCCCCCCCTTCCTGCCCTCTGAGGGCTGTCCTCTCAGCACGGCACAACTCCGGCCCGCTGTGACCCGCTGCCCTACATTGTCCGGTCACAGCGTCTTTCTTCCGGCTTCGCCTTAGGCTGTGGGCCATGACGGCGAAGGGGGAAAGCAGGGCAAAGGGCCGGAACGGCTGGCACGCGGGGACGGTCGAAGAGTTACCTTCGGGCCGCTTTCGCTGGCGCGTGCGGGTCGAATACCCGGACGGCACGCGGGCCAGACTGGGGGGGACCGTGAGAACCCGGACGGAAGCGCAGCGGGCCATTATCGCCGCGCAGAAGGAAGCGCAGGAAGGCAAGCGGCCCGTGTCTGACCGGCTGACCGTCTCGGAGATGCTGACTGAGTACATGGCGGCAAAAGCTGGAAGCTGGGCCCCACGAACGCTGTGGAATAACCGGAAGCTCTATGAGCGGCACATCCTGCCCTACCTGGGCGCGAAGCGGGCGGCAGGCCTCACGCCCCCAGCCCTGCGGTCTTACTTCGCCGCCCTGGGGGAAGCGCGGGAAGACCCCCTGACCGGGAAGAAGCGGCAGCCCCTCGAGTACAGCGGCCAGCGACAGATTCACGTACTGCTGTCCGGCGCGTACAAGCGGGCCATAGCGGACGGCCTGCTGAGAGACAACCCCGCACAGCATGCCCGGCCTGTGCGAGCGAAGCGCGAAGGAGCGGCGAAGGTAAAAGCCTTTACCCCAGAGGAGCTGGGGCGCTTTATCGAGGCAGCTCTACGGGACCGCTGGGCGCTGCCCCTGGCCTTTCTGGCCTATACCGGGCTGCGTATCGGCGAGGCCCTGGCCCTGACCTGGGAAGACTTCCAGCCGGACGGGGAAGGGGGCGGCTTCGTGACCGTCTCGAAGACCCGGAGCGAGTTCGAAGGGAAGGCGTACACCGGCCAGCCCAAGACGGCGGCGGGGGCGCGGCGGGTGTACGTGCCCGCAGAAGCGGCGGCCATCATCGAAGACATGCGGCGGCGGGTGGCCCTCGAAGCGCGGGCAGAGCAGGGCTACCGGGGGGAGGGGCTCGCCCCACATGCGCCCATCTTTCCCAGTGTGGACGGGCGGCCCATGCGGCAGGACACAGCTCGGCACACCATGCGCCGGGTGTGCGAGGCGGCTGGGGTGCCGCTGCTGAGCCCCCACGCGCTGCGGCACAGCGTGGCGACCTTCCACCTGGCCCACGGGCGGGACGTGGTGACCGTGGCCGCCCACCTGGGGCACGCGCAGACAAGTACAACCCTGAACATCTACGCCCATGCCCTGCCGGACAAGATGCGCGGCATGACGCTGGACCTGGCCGCCCTTCGGGGGGACACGGCGAAGAAAGAGGGCCAGGCGAAGGCGGAAGCATCGGCAGGCCGGAAGCCCTACGGCAGGACCAGGAAGGGCGGCCCGCGCCGGGCGTAGGGGCCGCGTCCCCAGTCGAAGGCGGCCAGAGTCCCCACTCAGTCCCCACGGGGGGCAAAATTGGGGACTCTGATTTTCCCCGTCTGGGCGCGGCTTTTTAGACTTGAGTCCCCAACTGCTTTTTTCGTGGGGGCGCATGTTTTTACCGTGCCAGACGGCATAAACGGGCTTGGGTCCCCAAAGTCCCCAGATTTTTAGGGGGTATACACGGCTGGGTTTTTTTCGCGCGTGTTTTTGTGCGAAAGAGGGGGCCGGGTCTTCCCCTTCGCCGGAAGACCTGGCCCATATCTGTACAGCGCCCAAACATGAATGGGCCACGTTTGGCCCACGTCCGGCCCCCTGGCCCATGTCAGCGGGTGAGGCAAAACAAAAACCCCCGCGTGTAGCGGGGCTTTTTCTGGTGGGTCGTGTAGGAATCGAACCTACAACCCGCTGATTAAGAGTCAGCTGCTCTGCCAATTGAGCTAACGACCCAGAGCAGAAGGGAGTATAGGAAGATGCCCTGAAGCTGTCAAGGCCCTGACCCTCCCGACCCACCTACCGGGCGGTGAGGCTGTCGCGCACTGTTCCCGCCAGGTACAGGCTGCCCGCGACGAGCAGTGTTCCGCCAGGCGGCGTGAGCGCCAGAGCGCGGGCCAGCGCCTGGGCGGGGTCGCTGACCGCCTCACCGCCGTACTGGGCGGCGAGGTCAGCGGGGGGCGTGGCCAGGTTGCCCGGGGCGGTGAAGACCCGCACGGGCGCTGCAGCGAGCAGCGGAACAAGGGTGGCTGCCGTGTCCTTGCGAGCGAGATTCCCAAACAGCAGCACGTCGGCGTGCGGCACGCTGGCAGCGAGGGCACGGGTGGCATGCGGGTTGTGAGCACCGTCGAGCAAGACGGTTTTCCCACCGACTTCGAAGCTTTCCAAGCGGGCGGGGTACGTTGCTTGCAGGGCAGCTTCCACCCCCTGTGGATAGCCCAGCGTGCGGAGGGTGGCGGCAGCGAGGGCGGCATTGGCCTGCTGGTGGGCACCGGCCAGACGCGGTGGGTGGGGGAGGGCAAAGAGGGCGGGGTGTGTGTCCGGCGTGTACAGGAGTGCACCCACCTCGGCGGCCACGTCGCGCACCACCTCGAGCGCTTCCCCTGTTGCAGTCGTCAGCAGGGGGACGCCGGGACGGGCGGCGCGGGCCTTGTCAAGAGCGATGTCACGCAGGGTTGGCCCCAGGGTCGCCACGTGGTCGAGGGCGACATTCGTCAGGGCAACAGCCGTAACGTTGTGCAGGGCCTGCGTCGCGTCTGAAACGCCTCCAACTCCGGCCTCCATCACAGCGACCTGCACGCCGTCCTCGGCAAAGACCTGTGCGGCGAGGGCCAGCGTGAGGTCGAAAAAGGCGGCGTTCGGCGCCTGCGCCTGCGCCCAGGCGATAAAGGCGGCGGTGCGTGCCGGATCCAG
Organism: Deinococcus sp. YIM 77859; assembly: GCF_000745175.1. Taxonomy (NCBI): domain Bacteria; kingdom Thermotogati; phylum Deinococcota; class Deinococci; order Deinococcales; family Deinococcaceae; genus Deinococcus; species Deinococcus sp. YIM 77859. Next base: position 1,767,164 of record NZ_JQNI01000002.1, on the reverse strand, counting down.
CTCCTGGCCGTCCACCCGGATGCGTTCCTCGTAGCGCTGGAGGTGAGGGCTGGTAAAGCGGCCCACCCGCGCTCCGCAGGCGAGGAGCCCGGCTTCCAGCATCGCGCAACTGCTGCCCTTGCCGTTCGTGCCCACCACGCGAATGGAGGAAAAACGCGCATCGGGGGCGCCGAGCCTATCCAGCAGCGCCCGTGCCCCCTGCGGTCCCCGTTGGCGGCCCGCGCGGGTACGCGCATACAGCCAGTCGTACTCGGGGATCATGGGGTGAAGGTAGCGCATGGGCCTGGCCCCGCTCCAGCCGTACCCTGGTCTCCAGCATGTCTTTCTCGGGGTGAAGATGTAGGCCGCCCTCCAGCCCGCGTGGCCGGCGAGGGAACCGGCGGCCCGAGTGCGCGGCGCGTTCCACCTGTGACCAGTTCACGTCCCGAAGCCTGGCTCAACGTACCCCAGGCCGCCTCGACCCGCTAGCATACGGGCCGTGACGGACGGACAAGGGGAACCCCGCGTGGGCGTAGTGATGGGCAGCCGCAGCGATTTCGACACCATGCAGGGCGCGCTGGAGGTGCTGCGTGACCTGGCGGTGCCCTACGAGGTGCGGGTGTTGTCGGCCCACCGCACGCCGCAGCTGCTCTCCCGCTATGCCGCGAGGGCTGAGCGCCTGAACTTTGCGTGCGTCATCGCGGGAGCGGGGGGCGCGGCCCATCTGCCGGGGATGCTCGCCGCCTTTACGCGCGTCCCGGTCTTGGGCGTGCCCGTTCAGTCCCGCGCGCTTTCGGGTCAGGATAGCCTCCTGAGCATCGTGCAGATGCCCGCCGGAATTCCAGTGGCCACCTTTGCCATCGGCCAGGCTGGAGCGAAAAATGCCGCCCTCTTTGCCGCCGCCCTGCTCGCCACCACGGATGAGGCCGTGCGGGAACGGCTGAACGCCTTTCGGCAGCAACAGACCCAAGCGGTGCTCGACGCCCCCTTTTTCGAGGGCCATCCGGCGGCGGGGGCAGAATGACGTCCCGCTTGACGCTTGGCATCCTCGGCGGCGGCCAGCTGGCCCAGATGCTGGCCCTCGCCGCTTTGCCGCTGGGTGTGCGGGTGGTGGTGCTCGAACCCGATCCCCAGGCCCCGGCGCGGCTGTGCGCCGAACACCTTCAGGCACCCTACACCGATCCCGCTGGCCTCGCGCGTCTTGCCCAGTGCGATGCGGTGACGCTGGAGTTCGAGAATGTGCCGGTCGAGGCTCTGGCCGCGCTGGAAGGCCGAGTTCCCGTGCGGCCCGGAGGGGGGCTGCTGGCCCGCAGCCGGCACCGAGCCCGTGAGAAGGAAGCCCTGCGGGCAGCGGGCGCGCAGACGGCTCCCTTCGTCCCCATCGAACACGAAGCCGACCTCGTGGGGGCGCTGGAGGCGGTGGGTGGGCGCGGCCTCCTCAAGACGAGCGAACTGGGCTACGACGGCAAGGGTCAGGCACGGGTGAACAGCAGAGAGGAGCTGCGCGCTGCCTGGGACGCCCTGGGCCGCGTGCCCTGCGTGCTCGAAGGGCTCGTTGCCTTTGAGCGCGAGGTGAGCCTGGCGGTGGCGCGCAGCGCTGGGGGCGAGGTGGCCTTTGGACCGTTGGTGGAAAACACCCACCGCCAGGGAATCCTCCGCACCAGCGTTTTTCCTGCGGCCGCACCGGAGGGCACCGAGGCGCGCGCCCGTGAGCTGGCCCACGCCGTCGCGCAGGCCTGGGCGCTCGAGGGGCTCCTCACGCTCGAATTCTTCCAGTTGCCGAGCGGGGAGCTCCTCGTGAACGAGGTCGCGCCGCGTGTCCACAACAGCGGTCACCTCACGCAGGACGGCGGCGGCCTCAGCCAGTTTGAGGCGCAGGTGCGCGCCGTCCTCGGTCTGCCGCTGACCAACTGGACCCCCCTGCACCCCACCGCGATGGTGAATGTCGTGGGCACCGCAGGCGGCCAGGAGCCCGACTGGGCCGCTGTGGACGCCCTCCCCGGCACCAGGCTGCACCTCTACCACAAGGCTCCTCGCCCCGGTCGCAAGCTGGGGCACGTGAACCTCGTCGCGCCGGAGGTGGAGACACTGCGGGCGCGGCTGGAACGGCTGGAGGGGCTGGTGCCCTGAGGGCCCCGGTGAAAGCCCGTGTCTTAGGGCGTGACCCGTGTTCCCGCCTCTCCCCGCACGGCGGCCGCCAGCACCCCGGGGTTCGTGCCGCTCGCGATCACGGCAAAGGGAGCGCCCGCATCGAGAGCGTCCAGTGCGGCGCGAACCTTGGGAATCATGCCTCCCGCGATCCAGCCTGCCGCCATCCCGGCCTCGGCCTCGGCGCGGGTGAGGTGGGGCGCGAGGCTATCGGGGTCAGGGTAGGCGCGGTAGACGCCGTCAACATCGGTGAGAAAGACGATGCCTTCTCCCAGGGCTCCGGCCACGGCTCCGGCGGCGGTGTCCGCGTTCACGTTCAGCGCCTCGCCGTCCGGGCCAAGGGCCACGCAGCCCACCACCGGTGTGATGCCGGCACCCAGCAGCGCCCTGAGCAGACCGGTATTCACGCGGGTGACCCGCCCCACTCGGCCCAGCGCGGGGTCTTGCACCTCAGCCACCAGCAGCTCGCTGTCGCGCCCCAGCAGGCCCACGGCACCGCCTACGTCCTGGCTGAGCTGCTTATTGAGCTGCGCGAGGGCCATCTCAATCGCGTCCATCGCCTCGGGGCTGGTCACCCGCAGGCCGTTTCTGAATTCGCTGGTGATGCCCCGCCGCGCGAGTTCGCGTTCGATCACCGGTCCGCCGCCGTGCACCACCACAACCGGCATCCCCGAGCGCAGCGCCGCGATCTCTCCCGCGACGGCTCGGCGCAACTCCACACTCTTCATGGCGTTTCCGCCGTATTTCACGATCACGAGAAGGAGTCTATAGCGTGAGCCTCCGCACCTCGTCGTTGGCGCTGCCGGCGGTCTTGCTGGCCCGCGGTGTCAGCGGGGCGAGGGGCTTGGCGTACCAGGTCATCACGGGCCGGGCGTCAAGCGCGAAGGTATAGCCCAGGCGCTCCCAGAAGCGGGCGCCGCGCGGGTTATCGCCCAGCACGCTCGCGAGGATCCGGCTGGTGCCGGGGGGCACCCGGGCTTCGAGGTCGCGGACAGCCTGACGGCCTAAGCCCTGCGACTGCCGGTCCTCGCGGATAAGCAGCAGGTTGATGGTCAGGTCGCCCGCTTCCGGATAGTCGGACTTGCAGTCGAGGCTGCCGACAAGTTCGCCCGCGTCGTCGTGCAGCAGTTCGAGGCGGCGGCGCGGGTCAAGCAGGGCAATTTCTACGTCGCGCTCCACCTCGCTCAGGCTGGGAACACGGGTGCCGAGCAGCGCGAAGTATCCGGGTGCGGCGGCGTAGAGCGTGTGCAGCAGGGGAGCGTGGTGGAGCGCCAGGGGCGTGACGTTCAAGGTCTGAGCCTCCCGTCCGGCGGGCGGGGATGAGCAGAGGAAGATAGGCCGGACTACGAGCAGCATACTGCCCCTTCGCCGTTTCGGGCGTGAAGCCGCCCGCCCAGGAGACTTGAGGCGGACTTCACGTGGAGGGGGAAGAGCCGCGCTACCCTGGCGGGATGACGAGCGCTCCTGGTTTCTATGCCCGTCACCTTTCCCGTCCGGGTGCGGTGCTCGCGCCGATGGCAGGGTACAGCGACGCGCCTATGCGGCAGCTCGCCGCCGAACAGGGGGCCCTGTGGACCGTCAGCGAGATGATCAGCGCCCGTGGCCTGGTGCTGGGCGGCGAGACAGAGAACCTCACGCTGGGCCGTCCCTACCCCGGCGAGACCCGGCGGGTGGTGCAGCTGTTCGGAGCTGAACCCGAGATTCTCGCGCAGGCTGCGGCGCGTGCGGAGGCTTGGTTTGCGCCCGCCGCCCTTGACCTCAACTTGGGCTGTCCGGTGCCCAAGGTGAGAGGCCGTGGCGGTGCCTGCCTTCTTCAGACGCCAGAGGTGGCCTACACGCTTGTGCGGGCGATGCGGGAGGCGACCCGGCTTGACGTGAGTGCCAAGATTCGCCTGGGTTGGGACACGGACCGCAGCGTGGAGATCGCCCAGGGGCTGGCAGCCGCCGGGGCAGCGCTCATCACGGTTCATGGGCGGACCAGTGTTCAGCGCTATACGGGTGAAGCCGACTGGGACGCAATTGGCCGCGTTGCCGCCGCCGTGAACGTGCCGGTGGTGGGAAGCGGCGACGTAAAGACCGCTGCGCAGGCCCGGGCCCGCCTCAAGACGGGTGTGGCGGCGGTGATGATCGGGCGCGGTGCCGTGGGAAACCCCTGGATTTTCCGCATGTTGTCCCAGGGGGAAGGAACGCTTCCCAGTGCCCAGGAGCGGGCCCAGACAGCCCTGCGACACGCGGAGCTGCACGTCTCGTTCTATGGCCCCGACCGGTTTGGCGTCTTCAGCGTGCGGCCCCTGCGCAAGGTGCTGCCGCAGTACCTGCCCGATCATCCTGAGCTGCGGGACGCCCTCGTTCGGGTGAACACGGTGGAGGATGTGGCCCAGGTGTTGGCTCCCCTGCTGGCCGCCCCCGCTCGGCTCGCGCCCTGCACAACCCACATGAAGAGCGCGTGAGTTCTATGCGAAATAGTCCTCAGAGTTTCGTGAGCCAGCGGGGTATGCTGGGAGCTGCCCATGAATGTCCACGACTACTACGCTTATCTTTCCGGCGCGCGTGAGCAGCTGTGGAACTTTCTGCGGGCGCTTCCGGATGCCGATCTCAACCGTCCTCTGATCGAGGGAGACCGCTTCCACAACATCAAGGACCTGCTGCTGCATGTGGTGGATGTCGAGGATCACTGGGTACACGGCATCGCCCTGGGAGACAGCGTGGCGAGTACGTACCCGCATGACTGGATCACGCCCCATGCCGAACAGTACGAGCTGAGCTGGATTATCGCCTACGGGCAGGAGGTTGGGCGCCGAACCCGCGACTTCCTCGGCCAGAGCCCCGACCTTTCCCAGCCGGTCAAGCTCGTTCAGGACGACCCGGCGAGTGCCCAGGTGACCCTCGAGCAGCTTCTGTGGCACGTGATGACCCATGAGGTCCGGCACACCGCGCAGATTGTGCTGCTGATTCGGCAGCTCGGGCACACGCCGCCCTGGCTCGACTACCTGCGCTTTGTGCGCCCTCAGCCCGCGCCGGTGGTGGCGGGAGGAGACGCCGACCCCGAAGCCGACGAAGAGCTGTGACCGTTCTCCGGCCTTCAGGCTGGGGCTTTTCAAGGCTGAGCCGAGTTCAGGGCTCCGAGCGGGGGGGCGGCACGAAGTCTGCTGGCGGTCGAATCAGCAGCCGGTCCACCCGTGGGCCGTCCACATCCACGACTTCGATCTCCCAGCCGTCCACCCGCGCCACCGCGCCCACCTGGGGAAATTCGCCCAGGACGTCGAGGACGTAGCCGGCCAGGGTGCTGAAGTCTTCACGCCCAAGCCTGGGCAGGGGCAGCACCTCGCGCAGCTCGTGCATGGGGAGGCTGCCGTCCGCGAGCAGCGAGCCGTCCTCGCGGCGCACAAGCTGGTTTTCGTCCTCCGGGTGTTCCACCCCGGCCAGCTCGGCAAGCAGGTCACTGATGGAAAGAACGCCGCTAAAGTCGCCGTACTCGTCGACCACCACGGCCAACCGCTGCCGCCCCTCCCGTTCCAGGCGGGCGAGGGCGTCTTCTGCCCAGGCCGCTTCCGGAATAAAAACGGCGGGCCGCACGAAGCTTGCCAGCGGCGAGCGGGTGTACAGGGCGCGCAGCACGTCGCTCACCGCCACCTGCCCCACCACGTCGCCGCTGCGTGGGTCACGCACGAGGTAGCGGTCGTGTTCGTCGGTCAGCACCGTCTCCACCAGGGTCTCGATCGGTGCGCCGAGATCAAGCGTTACGGCCTCGGTGCGGGGCGTCATCAGGTCGCGTACGCGCCGGTCGTTGAAACGCAGCACCGACGCGATCCGCTCGGTTTCCGTCTCCTCGAGGCTGCCGCTCTCGGCGGCCTGTGCGACGACCGCCCGCACGTCCTCTTCGGTGACGACTTCCTGGGCGGCCTCCCGCAGCCCCAGCAGCCTCAGCAGCCCGCTCGCCGTCATGTCGAGCAGCCACACCAGCGGCCGCGCGACCCGCGACAGCACCGTGAAAAAGGGCGCGACCCGCATCGCGAGGGCCTCCGGGTTTCGCAAGGCAATTCCCTTGGGTGCGAGTTCGCCCAGCACCAGTGAGAGGAAGGTCACCAGCAGGACCACCGTGACGCTGGCGGCCGTCCCGGCGGCGCTGCCGAACAGGGGCCGCAGCAGCGGTTCCAGGTGGCCGGTGAGGCTTCCTCCTGCAAAGACGGCGCTGATGGTGCCGATCAGGGTGATGCCAATCTGCACCGTCGCCAGAAACGCGCCGGGTTGCTCGGTGAGCCGCACCGCCGCCGCGGCCCCCCGGTCTCCACGCGCCGCTGCCGCCTCCAGCCGCGACCGCTTGGCCGATACGACGCCCAGCTCCGAACCGGAAAAGAAACCGTTGACGATCAGCAGCAGGATCAGGATGCCGAATTCCAACCATGGATTGCCCACGTACGGCAGTGTAGGGGCTTGGGATCCTGCTGACCCGAATGACCGCGGGGCGGCAAAGGGGGCTGGCCCCATCCCCCCAGCAACCCTCTATACTGCTCCGGTTATGCGTACGGTGACCGTTGGCACGCGCGGCAGCACGCTCGCGCTCGCGCAGACCCGGTGGGTGGTGGCCCGCCTAAAGGAGGAGTGGCCCGAAACGGATTTTCGCATTCAGACGATCAGCACCAAGGGGGACCGCGACCGCGCCTCCCTGGGATCGCTTGCCCAGAAGGGGGACAAGGGCTTTTGGGTCAAGGAGATCGAAGATGCCCTGCTCACCGGGCGCATCGACATTGCGGTGCATTCCCTCAAGGATTTGCCCACCGAGCAGCCCGAGGGTCTGGAGGTATCGGCCATTCCGAAACGGGTCGATGCCCGCGACGTGCTGATCGGCAAGGAGGGCAGGAAAAGCCTGGTCCAGCTGCCCCCAGGAGCGCGGGTGGGCACGAGCAGCCTGCGCCGCAAGGCCTTTTTGCGCGCCTACCGCCCGGACCTTCAGGTGATTGACCTGCGCGGCAATATCGATACCCGCCTGGCTGCGCTGGGCACCGGCGAGTACGACGCGATCATCCTGGCGGCGGCTGGCCTGATTCGCACCGAGATGCGTCACCGCATCGACGAATTCATCGACCCCGATATCCTGCTGCCTGCTCCCGGTCAGGGCGCGCTGGCCCTGGAAACCCGAGCAGACGATGACCTCAGCATTGAGGTGGCCTATGCCATCCACGACCACGCGACCGACGACCGCGTGACCGCCGAGCGGGAGTTTCTCGCGGGGCTGGGGGCGGGGTGCCTGGCTCCGGTGGGGGCACACGCCAGCATCAAGGGCGGCATCCTCACCCTGGAAGGTTGGGTGGGTGCTCCCGACGGCAGCCAGCTGATTCGGGCAACCACCTCGGGGGATCCAGCCGAGTGCGCGGACCTGGGGGCAGAGCTCGCTGCGGACATGCTCGGTCAGGGGGCACAGGCCCTGATCGAGGCGGCCAGGGGTGAGGGCACCTGCTGACCGTATGCCGGACCAACGTCTTGCGGTGATTCATACGGGCGGCACCATCGCCAGCCGCCCCAATCCCCACGGGCCGGGTGTCACGCCGCAGGCCGCTCCCCGCGTGCCGGGTCTGCCTGGTGTCACCGTTACCGATCACCACCCCTTTCGCTTGCCGGGCCCCCACATCACGCCGGCGCACATGCTGGACCTGGCCCACTTGATCGAACGCCTTGCGGCGGAGCATGACGGGATCGTCGTCACGCACGGGACGGATACGCTGGAAGAGACGGCGTTTTTTCTGCACCTCGTCCTCGCTACCCGTACGCCGGTCGTGTTGACCGGCAGCATGCGCCACGCCGCCGAGGCGTCCTGGGACGGTCCCGGCAATCTCCTCGATGCGGCGCAGGTCGCTTTGCATCCGCAGTCGTGGGGACGAGGCCCCCTTGCCGTGTTTGGCGGTGACATCTTCGACGCTCGCACGGTCACCAAGGTTCACACAACCGCTGTCGACGCTTTTGGTGGGTATCCCGGCCCAATCGGGCGCATCGACCGAACCGGCGAGGCCGCGCATCTGCGGTACTTCGCCACTCCGGAAGCGCGCCCCGTCTACACGCCTCCCGCCATCCGCGCGCACGTCGAAATCCTCTACGCCTACGCGGGCTGGCAGGGCGAGGGCTACGCCGAGGCGGAGGCCCGTTCGGACGGCCTGGTGATCGCGGCGCTGGGCACCGGCAACCTTCCCGCCGAACTCCTCCCCCTGATCGCCCGCAGCGCCGAACGGGGCAAACCCGTTGTGATCGCCACCCGTACCCATGCTGGCCCCGTTATTCCCGTCTACGGCTACACGGGTGGCGGCGCGACCCTGGTGGAGGCGGGGGCCATTCCTGCCAGCTTCCTGAACGCCCACAAGGCCCGGCTGCTCCTGTTGGTGCTGCTCAGCCTGGGCCGGGACGTGGCGGAGATCCAGCGGGTGTTCGGAGCGGGAGCGTTTTAGGGCGGCAGCCAGACGCACTCCCCAGGCAACACCCTACGCCTTGGCGGCCTGCTCGCGCTTGCGTTTCACGAACCACACCACCGCCGCGACCACCACCAGGGCCAGGATGATCTTGGAGGCCGGGCCGACGTACTGTTCGACGCGGTGGTAGTTCTCGCCCAAAAGGTACCCGGCTCCGGCGAGCAGGCTTGACCACATGGCCGAGCCGATGGCGCTGTAGAGCAGGAACTTCGGCATGGGCATCTCGCTCATGCCGGCGGGGAGGCTCAGCAGGCTGCGGATGCCGGGAACCATTCGCCCAAACAGCACGGCCTTCGTGCCGTGGCGGTCAAACCAGTCGTCGGCCTTGCGGATGTCGTCGCCCCTCACCGTGAGCCACTTGCCGTAGCGGTCCGCCCACTGAACCAGCCGCTCCTCGCTGAACACCCGACCGATGTAGTACAGCGGAAGGGTGCCCAGCACGCTGCCCAGCGTGCCCACGGCGATCACCATGACGAGGTTCAGGTCACCGCGTGCCGCCGCGAAACCGGCTGAGGGCATAATCAGCTCGCTGGGAATCGGCGGGAAGATATTTTCCAGAATCATCAGCAGCAGGATGCCGAGGTATCCCATGCTGTCCATCAGGTTCTGCACCCAGTCGGCCATGGCCTCAGCCTACCGATTGGCCGGGAGACAGAACGTCCACCGAAAGTGGGGGTGAAGGTGGTCCTAGACTGACCCCATGGCTTCCTCCATCCCCTGGCGCGCCCTGGTCTTCGATTTCGACGGCACCATCCTCGATACCGAGACGCGTGAATTTCACCACTGGCAGCAGCTCTACCGCGAACACGGGCGCGAACTCGCCCTGGCGGACTGGCAGCGCGGCATCGGCACCTGGGGCGCCTTTGACCCCTGGGCGGGCTTGCCCGAGCAGATCCAGGCGAACCGCGAGCGGGTGCGCGCCGGACTGCACGAGCGCATCCTGGCTGATATCGCCGAGCAGGACCTGCGGCCCGGCGTGCGGGGGGTGCTTGAAGAGGCGCGGGCTGCGGGCCTGCGCTTGGCCCTGGCGACAAGCAGCGACCGTACCTGGGTCACCCGCTGGCTGGCCCAGCATGACCTCCTGCCCCTGTTCGAGGTGCTCGCGACCCGTGACGACGTGCGCCGGGTCAAACCAGATCCCGAGCTGTACGTGCTTGCGACTGAACGCCTGGGGCTGCGGGCGGCGGACTGCCTGGCGGTCGAGGACAGTCTGAACGGGGCGACCGCCGCCCTGGCCGCTGGGCTGCAGGTGGTCGTGGTGCCCAACGACGTGACGCGCACCCAGCCCTTCCCGCCGACTTGGCCGCGCCTTGACGACGGCTTTGCGGGTGGGCTGACGGCGCTGCTGCGGGCTGCTGGCGCAGGCTGAGCCTCCGTGCCCGCTCCAGACAGGCTCAGGATGACGAGTGCCCCCTTGGTCCGCCTATGCGTCCGGGTACACCTTCAGCTCGGTCACATGGGCGCGGTCGGGTCGGGTGAGGGCGTGGGCGACACTCTTGGCGAGGCCGCGGGGGTCGATCAGGTGGTCCCAGTCGATCCCCGCCTCGCGGTTTCGGGGTGTGTCGATGGCTCCCATGGGGTACAGGACGCAGCCACGGACTCCTCTGCTCTTCAGTTCGTCGTGCAGGCTCAGGATGTAGGCGGCGAGAGCAGCTTTGCTGGCGGTATACAGCGCTGCCTTGGGACCGCTCATGCGGGCGGCCGTGCCCGAGCTCACCCCCACGATCATCCCGTCTTTTTGCCGCAGCATGTGGGGCAGCACGCCCTGAACGGCGTGGAAAAGGGTGAGCATGTTCGTGTCGAACATCGCCCGCAGGTCCTCGTCGGTCGCCTTGTGCACGTCCTGGGCGGCATAGGCCCCCACGGTGTGCACCAGGGCGTCCACCTTCACCTTGCGCAGGGCGTCCACGCTGGCGGGATCCCGCAGATCGAGGTCCAGCACCTCGGTCGCGGGCACGCGGTCCGCAGCGCGCGAAAGCGCCTCACCCCGTCCAACCAGGACGAGCTGCGCGCCCGCGTCCTCCAGTTCCTGGGCCACGGCCGTCGCCAGTGCGCCGCCTGCCCCCGTGAGCATGATTGTCGAGGAGCTGAGGTTCGCCATACGCTCAGACTAACGGTCCGCCGCCTTCAGGCGTCCTTAAGAGCCCACCCTTCCGGGGCCTTGGCGCCCGCCGCTGCTCCGAAACTGGCCGCCCGCACCGCCTCCCAAGGGCCCGCGCCCAGCACGAAAGGCTGCTGCTGAAGGTCCGTGGTCACCTGCGGCCCTTCGGGTGAGAGAAAGACATTGACTTCGCTCCGAATCCCAAAGCCCTGTTCGCGCGGGTAGGTGCCGGGTTCTACCGTCACCGCCAGGTCAGGCGTGAGGGTGCGGAGGTCGTGCGTCTCGTAGTCGTCGAGGTTGGCGCCCGAGCCGTGCAGCTGCACGCCCAGGTCATGGCCGGTGCGGTGCAGGAAGTGCCGCGCCCACGGTTCTCCCATCGCCTCGCGCGCGGCTCGGTCGAGTTCCCAGCCCTGAAGGCGGCCCCAGCCTTCTCGCCCATACCGCTCGCGCAGCAGGGTGAGTGCCGCGTCCCGTGCGCCGCGCACCGCCGTCCACGCTTCCCAGTACTCGGCGCTCGGCTCGCCCGCATACCCCACCCAGGTCACGTCCGCGAAGGGGCGGCCCTCCTCCTGGGCCCACAGGTCGATGAGCACGCACTCGCCCCAATGCAGCGCCGCGTTCTGCCCGCCCCCGGGTTCATAGTGGGGATCGGCGGCGTTCGCGCCGAAGCTCACGTTGACGGGGTGACCGCTCGTCAGTCCGGCCTGCGCGATGGCGCGCTCGATCACGGCCTGGGCCTCCAGCTCCGTCACGGGCTCCCCAGCCTTGAGCCGCTCGTGAAGCAGGCGAAAAGCGTCGTCCTTGGCCCGCATCAGCACGGCGGCGGCGCGGCGGTGTGCAGCCAAGTCTTCGGGTGACCACACCAGAAAAGCCTGAAGCAGGTCGGCGCTGCTCACCACCTTCGCCCCGGCGGCGCGCACGCGCTCCAGCGTGCCCGCATCCACCCGGCTCACGTAGGGCACGGCGCCCTGCGGGCTATACTCCATCGCCACCGTCTTGCCGGCCACCATGTCGCGCAGCGCCGCGTCCAGCTCCGCGTGTGATCCAAAGGCGCGCCGGGCGACGTTCCAACCCCGCGTCAGCGCGGCCCAGGTGCCTCCCTCGATGTGGTGGTGAAGCAGCGTGACTGGTCCCTCGCGGGGCACCCACAGGAAAAATCGTCGCGTGAGGTGCACGCCGGCGGGCAAACCCAACAGGGTGCGGGCATGCGGGTTGAGGCCCTGGAAGTCATAGAGCAGCCAGCCGTCCACCGCAGTGCCCCGAAGCGCGCCGCGCAGCCGTTCGGGGGGAGGAGGGGAAGCAATCGTCATGGAGGCAGGATAAGGGGCCGCGAGGCACAGAAGTTGCTACGGTGCCCCTATGACGCTCCCCCCTGATCCCGAGCGGCTGCGGCGCGAACGAATGGAGCTGCTTCGTCACCTCGACCGGCTGACGGATCTGCCCATGACCCTCCTGGGCTTCGTGTGGCTGGCCCTGCT
>NZ_JQNI01000002.1:1715000-1747500 GCF_000745175.1 Deinococcus sp. YIM 77859 | reverse complement strand
CTGGCGGGGCTGCTGGGCGTGCGGCTTCAGGTGCGGGCCGGGGTCGCCCTCGGACCGGTGATCACGGGTCCAGTGGGTGGGCAGCCCAGCGCCTACGGCTTGCCGGTCAACTACGCCCGGCGCCTGTGTGACGCCGCCGCGCCGGGTGAAACCCTGGTGTGCGAGAGGGTGGCGCAGCAGCGGGCAGAGGACCTGCGGATGATCGGGCGCTCCCTTCCACCGCTGCGTGGGTTTGGGCCGGAGTGCCGAGCGTACACCGTACAGTCCTCCCCTGCGCTGGTGCTTTCCCCCATGAAAACCGGTTAAGCGCGTGGGGTGCCTTCTCATGAGAACGGTCCATAGACTGGGTCTATGGAACGCAAGCCCCTGGTCCTCGTCATCGAGGATGAAAAAGACATTGCTCGCTTTATAGAACTGGAACTGGCTGCGGAGGGATACGCGACGGAGGTTGCCTTTGACGGCGTGACCGGTCTCAGCAAGTTCCGTGAGGTCAACCCCGATCTGGTGATTCTTGACCTGATGCTGCCGGTGCTCGACGGTCTGGAGGTTGCGCGGCGCATCCGCAAGACCAGCAACACGCCCATCATCATCCTGACGGCCAAGGACGGCATTCAAGACAAGGTCGAAGGCCTGGATTCCGGTGCGGACGACTACCTCATCAAGCCCTTTTCCATCGAGGAGCTTCTCGCCCGTGTGCGCGCCCACCTGCGCCGGGTCAACCCTGCCGTCACCGGTGAGGTGCGGGTGGCAGACCTGGTGATGAACCTTGATGGACGCGAGATTTTTCGGGGTGGCCGCCGGGTGGAGCTCTCGGCCAAGGAGTTCGAGCTGCTGGAGCTGTTGGCGCGCAATCCCGGCAAGGTCTTTTCGCGCTTCGAGATCGAAGAAAAGGTCTGGCCGGAATACACCGGGGGCAGCAATGTCGTGGACGTGTACATCGGCTACCTGCGCCGCAAGCTCGAGGAGGGTGGGGAGCGCCGGCTGATCCACACGGTCCGCGGTGTGGGGTACGTGCTGCGCGAGGAGTAGCCCCACCTTTGGGCGCTAGACTGCCGGGCGTGTCTGGCTGTTGTGCCGCGCCCGGCTCTTTTCTTCTGGAGGGCTTTTCGTGACGCTGCGCGGTCGGCTGACCCTCTTCTATACGGCGCTGCTGGCTGCGCTGCTGACAGTGGTGGCGGTGGCGACCCTCGCCCTGATGCGCAACAACCTGGTGCTGGGGATTGACCGTGACCTGGTGGACAAGTACCGGCAGTTCACCAGCTTTTTTCGTCTGCTTGACCTGCCTCCGCTGGGAGAGGCGGGGAGCGAGGACGGGGCGGAAGCCGATGTGCCGCCGCAGCTCTCGATCGCTCGGTACCTCTTTCCCAATGTGGCGATTCAATTTGAGGAATTGCCCTTCTACGACGCAGAGACGCTCGTCCAGGGATTGGCGGCGGCCGACACGGCTGCGAAGCGCCGTCAGTTCTTCGCGTCGCTGCGGCAACTGGCCAACAGCACCCGCCGGCGGCCCATCGGCCTCGATCCGGGTGCGCCCATCACGCTGAGTGACGAAGAATGGTCGCGCCTCATTCGCGCACCGGAACAGCGGCTCTTTGTGACGCGACAGGTTCAAGAACCCTTTCAGCCTGTAGGCACCGCCGTGCCCATGCGCTTTCTGGTGGTGCTGGGCCCCGTGCAGGACGACGGCGGCGTACCGGGTCTGACGCGGGAAAGTTTTGCCCTCACCTATGTGGGGCGGGACCTCCGGCCGCTGAACGACACCCTGACGCAGCTTCAGCGGGTGCTGCTGGGCCTTTTCCTGGTGGGGCTCCTGACCGCGGGTGTAGGGGCGTACCTGCTGGCCGGGCGAGCGCTGCGGCCCCTGCGGCAGGTGCAGCGCGCCGCCGAGCGAATCGGGGGGCAAAACCTCGGCGAGCGCGTGCCGGAGCCGCAGACCGGAGATGAGGTGCAGGCCCTGGCTCAGGCGCTGAACGCTATGCTGGGCCGCCTCGAGGCGAGCTTTGAGGCGCAGCGCCGCTTTACGAGTGACGCCAGCCATGAGCTGCGCACGCCCGTGACCGCCATCAGCGGCCACGCGAGCTACCTGCTGCGCCGCAGCAACCCCACCGAGCAGCAACGCGAAAGCCTGAACATCATCCGCCGCGAGGCCGAGCGTCTCACCAACCTGATTGCCAGCCTCCTTGAACTGGCGCGCTCGGACAGCGGAGCCCTCACCCTTACCCGCCAGCCCATCCTGTCGCGCCCCTTCCTGGAAGAGATCACCCGTGAACTCGCGCCGCTTGCCCAGGCGCAGGGCACCGAACTCGTGGCGGGGGGCGAGGACGTGACCTTTGAGGGCGATCACGACCGGCTGAAGCAGGTGCTGATCAACCTCGTCAGCAATGCCCTCAAGGCCGGGGCCCGGCGGGTCATCCTGACGAGCTCGCCGCAGGCACAGGGCCGGGAGATTCGTCTGAGCGTGCAGGACGACGGCCCCGGCATTCCCCCTGAGCACCTCGCTCGCCTCTTTGACCGCTTCTACCGAGTCGAGGACAGCCGCAGCCGTGACCAGGGCGGCGCGGGCCTGGGCCTGAGCATCGCCAAGGGCATTGTGGACGCGCACGGTGGCCGCATCTGGCTGGAAAGCGAGGTGGGCCGGGGCACCACCGCGAATGTGCAGCTCCCGGTGGGGAACGTGCCGGCACTCGATGACGACGTGCCTTGAAGTCTGCCGCTGGAGAGGAGCCGCAGGGGTGCCTTCCTACCCCAGCATCAGCGCGTGCAGCTCCTCCATCAGCGCCTCACCTTCGGCGGTTGTGCGGGCGACCACGAAGATGGTGTCTTCACCCGCGATGGTGCCCACGATGTCGTCGCGGCGCAGGCGGTCAAGCAGCAGGGCGACGCCGGTGGCGTGGCCGTCGGCGGTGCGGATCACCAGGACATTTTCGCCGCGGTCCACGTCCTTGACGAAGTTCTGAAAGAGGCGGCTGAGTTCCTCCTCGACGTCGCTGGGCCCGCTTACCTGCGCGAGGGCGTAGCGGTGTCGGCCCTTGCCGATCGGGAGCCGGACCAGGCGCAGCTCGTTGATGTCGCGGCTGACGGTGGCCTGGGTCACCTGAAAGCCCTCCGCGCGCAGGCGCTCAACAAGTTCGGATTGGGTGGAGATACTCTCGCGGGCGATGATGTCCTGAATGCGTTTCTGACGGTGTTCCTTGCTGAGCATTCCTTCTATCCTATGAATATGCTGTGAATACTGCCAATGGGGGGCTAGCCGCCTGCACCTGCGGCCGCGGCCCGTACCCTCCGCACCTCGTCCAGGAGCCGCCGAGCCACCTCACGCTTGCTCAGCCGGGGCCAAGCGTCATGGGTGCCGTCGGGGCGCACCAGGGTCACCTCGTTGTCGTCGCCGCCAAAGGCCGTGCCCTCCCGCGTGGGGTAGTTCAGCAGGATGAAGTCGGCGTTCTTGCGCCGTGCCTTAAGGGCCGCGCGCTCTAGGCCCGCGTGGGTTTCCATCGCGAAGCCGACCAGGACGCGCCCTCCCTTGTGCTCTCCCAGTTCGGCCAGGATGTCGGGGTTAGGCGTGAGGTGAAGGGTGACGTCGCCCGCCACCTTCGCCTGCTTCTCGTCCGAGCGCTGCGCCGCGCGGTAGTCGGCCACCGCAGCGGTCATGACCACCACATCCGCGTCCCGCGCTGCCTCCAGCACCGCCTCTCGCAGTTCGAGGGCAGACTCGATGTGGACCACCTGCATCCCCACCGGGTCGGAGAGGGACACCGGCCCCGTCACCAGCGTGACCTGCGCCCCCCGGTCCCGCGCCTCCTCGGCGACCGCAAAGCCCATCTTGCCGCTCGAGGGGTTACTGATAAAGCGCACCGGGTCGAGGTACTCGCGGGTCGGCCCGGCGGAAACGACGACCTTGAGGCCCTCTAGGTCGCGCGCAGCCGGCGGCCGCAGCAGGGCGAGGGTGGCTGCGGCGATGTCTTCCGGTTCAGCCATGCGGCCCAGCCCGGAGCCCTCGCCACGGGTACCAAAGGCACCCACCTCCGGCCCCAGGAAGCGGTGGCCCCAGGTGCGCAGCCGCTCGGCGTTCGCCTGCACCGCTGGGTGTCGCCACATCCGCTCGTTCATCGCGGGGACCCACAGGACCGGCCCCCGCACGCTCAGCAGGGTGGCCGCGGCGAGGTCAGAGGCGTGCCCGAGGGCCGCTCGCGCGAGCAGATCGGCGGACGCACCCACCACGACGGTGGCGTCTGCCTTGGCCAGGGTGAGGTGTTGCGCGTCGGGCCGGGCCATAAACCAGGTGTTGTCCGTGGCGACTTCGCCTTCGGCCGCCGTCGCCAGGCTGAGTTCTGTGATGAAGGCGAGCGCGGCCTGGGTGGCGATCACCCGCACCCGCGCGCCCCCCTCCCGCAGCCGCCGGAGGACCGCGGGAGCCTTGACAGCGGCCATGCTGCCACCCACGATGACGAGGACGAGGGGCGCGGGAGCGGGGACGTCATTCACGAACGAAGTCTACGAGGCGAAGCGTGGGGGCGTTCAAGGGAGAGAGCGGGCACCTCCTGAGCCATCTGGCCTAGGCCGCGCGTGCCGAAGGGGCAGTAGACTCGCCCCATGACCACAACCCTGAACGCGGTCGAGCAGGTGCTCACCGTGCCCGACGATCAGACGCGCTGGGAAACCTACGCCCCGCGCTACGAGGCGCTCCTGAATGCCGCGCTTCCCGCAGAAGCGGTGCCCGATTGGCTGGCCGAGTGGAGCCGACTGGATGCCGAGGTCGCGCAGGTGGGGAGTAAGCTCGCGACGCACGCTGACCTGCACACGGATGACGAGGTCATTCAGGCCCGCTACGCCCGTTTTCTTCAGGACGTCTCGCCGCAGGCGCAGCGCGCCGAGCAGGCGCTGATCGAAAAGCTTCTGGCGGTTCCCGGCTACACCCCGGCGCCTGATTTCGCCCTGACCTACCGCCGCTTTCGGGACGCTGCCGCGCTGTTTCGCGAGGCGAACGTGGCGCTGGGCGTGACGCACGAGGAGCAGATGAACCGTCACGGCGTTCTCACCGGGAACCAGACGGTCACCCTAAACGGCGAGACGCTGACGGTGCCGCAGGCCAAGCAGCGCCTCGACCACCCCGACCGTCAGACCCGTGAGGACGCTTGGCACGCGCTTGCGGCCAGCAATGGGCTGATCGCACCCGAACTCGACGCCCTGATGCTCGAGCTGCTGCAAACCCGGCGTCAGCTCGCTTGGAATGCCGATCTGCCCTCCTTCCGCGACTTTATGTGGCGGCGCCTGGACCGGGTGGACTACACCCCCGAGGACTGCCGCGCCTTTCACGAGGCCGTGCGGGAAGAGGTGGTGCCCCTGGCCGCCGAGATCATGGGTGAGATTGCCGCGCCATTGGGGCTCGACACGGTGCGGCCCTGGGACTACAACCGCAACAATCTCCTCGACCCTCAGGGGCGCGAGTCGTTGCGGCCCTTTCAGACGGGTGCGGAGCTGGAGGAGATCGCGCAGGTGGCTTTTGGAGGGCTAGACGCCGAGCTTGCCGGGCGCTTTCGCCACATGCGGGAGACTGGCCTTCTCGACCTGGAGTCGCGCCCCGGCAAGATGACGCACGCCTACTGTCAGTACTTCCCGGTACAGAACGAGCCCTTTGTGCTGATGAACGTGGTGGGCACCGCCGAGGATCTGCGCGTCCTATTCCACGAGGTCGGGCACGCCTTTCACGGTTTTCTGAGCGGCGACGCCCAGCCCCTGGTGTGGAACCGCTGGAGCCCCATCGAGTTCGTGGAGATTCCCTCCATGGCGATGGAGTTTCTGACCCTGGACCATCTGGGGCATGTCTTCAGTGAGGGGGAGCTCGCGCGCTACCGCGAGAAGCAGCTTCAGGGGGTCGTGGCGTTCCTGCCTTGGGCCGCGCAGATGGACGCCTTCCAGCACTGGCTGTACACCGAAGCCGGGGAGAATGTGACGGTGGCGGACCTCGACGCCAAGTGGCTTGAACTGGACCGCACCTTTCACCCCTTCGTGAATTGGGACGGCCTGGATGAGGGCATTCGTGCCAAGGGCTGGCACTACTACCACATCTTCCGCGCGCCCTTCTACTACATCGAGTACGCGATGTGTTATCTCGCGGCGGTCGGCATCTGGCGGGAGGCCCGCGAGCATCCCGCGCAGGCCCTCTCGAACTACAAGGCCAGCCTGCGCCTGGGGAGCACAGTCCCCGTGCCGGAGCTGTACCGCGCCGCCGGGGTGGAGTTCCGCTTTGACCGCGAGCACATCCGGGGGCTGATGGCGTTCTTGAGCGCGCAGCTGGCAGAAGGCTAGGTCGAGAAAGCTGGAAGGGCTCGCGGCGAGCCCTCCCCGGCCTTTACGGCACGACGAGGAGCGGCACCTGGGCGCGGCGCAGCAGGCTCTCCGCGACGCTGCCAAGCAGGACGCGGTCCATGCCCCGGTACCCGTGGGTGCCCAACACCAGCAGATCGGCCTCTTGGGCGGCTGCCAGGAGCACGTCAACCGGTCGGCCCCGCAGGGTGCGGAAGTGGGCGGTGACGCCAGCCCCCTCCGTGACGGCGAGTGCTGCCTCCCGTGCCTCCCGCGCCTGCCGTTCCAGCAGGCCGCGCACGTACCCGGGGTCCAGGCCCGCCCACTGCACAAAGGGACTGACGGGCGGTTCCTCGATCACCGTGATCAGGTCAAGTTGCGCGCCAGCCGCCCGCGCAAGCTTCACAGCGTGCCGCAGGGCGCGCAGGCTGGGTTCACTGCCGTCGCAGGCCACCACAAACTTCATCGTTCCTCCTTGCTGTGTAGCTTACCTTTCCGTCCGCCACCTGGCCGATGTGTCCCTGACGGGTGGGGCGCACACTGAAGCCATGTTGACGCGACCCCTGACCGCTACGCCCTTCGACCCAGTGTCCGCGTCGCCTGACGCGCGGCTTGCGGTTGGCCGCCTGCTCGCCGCCTGCCACGCCTTTGCCTTCCCGGATGATCCGCCCGTGCTGCCCGAGCGGGAGGCCATAAGCCTGACCCACGTCACGCCGAACGAGGCGGTTCAGCATGTTGTGGTGTGGGCGGGGGAAGAGGCGCTGGGCTGGGCCAGCCTGACGTACGGCCTGCAGGAGAACCTGCACGCCGCGCACGCCCGGCTCTTGGTCCATCCCGAGCACCGACGCCGTGGCCTGGGCCGCGAGCTGAGCCGGGCTCTGGAGCGCATCGCACGGGCAGAAGGCCGCCGCGTCGTGACCTTTGGCACCACGAGCAGGGTTCCCGCTGGGGAGGCGTTTGCCCGGACCCTGGGCGCCCAGCCCGCCCTGCCCATGCGCCAGAGCGAACTGCGCCTTCAGGAGGTGCCCGAGACACTGCTGGACGCCTGGACGGCCCGCCCCGCGGATGATCCCTACCGCCTGCACGTCTGGCAGCGCGTCCCGGAAGAATTCCTGGCCCGCACTGCCGACATGATGATGGTGATGAACACCGCCCCGCGCGGCGACCTCGACGTCGAGGACTGGACGGTGACCCCTGAGATGATCCGCGCCTGGGAGGACATGATCGCCGAGGCGGGCGAGGTCCGCTTCCTGATGGCCGCCGAGGACACCCGCAGCGGAGAACTCGCCGGGTATACCGAAGTGTTCTGGAGCCCCGAACGGGCCGCGCTGGTGTACCAGGGGGCCACCGCCGTTCGCCCCTCTGCGCGCGGCCAGGGCCTGGGCAAGTGGCTCAAGGCCGCGATGCTGCGCCACATCCGTGCCCACTGCCCGGGCGCGCGCTTTGTGCGCACGAACAATGCGAAGACAAACGCCGCGATGCTGGGCATCAATGTGGCCCTGGGCTTTACCCCCTGGGCGAGCTTCACCGAATGGCAGGTGCGGCTCGACTGAGGCCGCCTGCCAGGCGTTTTGCCCCTCAGAAAGGCCAGTTTGGGCAAGCCCGGCTCAGGAGGAACGGGGGGGCGACGACCCGGCGTCTGGCCCCGTATGCTTCAGCCCATGACACTTCCCCTTCCCCGCAACATCCTCAGTATTCAGTCGTGGGTGAGCTACGGGCACGTCGGAAACGCCGCCGCCGTGTTTCCCCTGCAACGCCTGGGGTTCGAGGTCTGGGCGATTCACACCGTCCAGTTTTCTAACCACACCGGCTACGGGTCCTGGACGGGCGCGGTCTTTCCGCCCGAGCTTGTGGCGGACCTGCTGGGCGGCATCGAGGCGCGTGGGGTGCTCTCCGAGTGTTCGGCTGTCCTCAGCGGCTACATGGGCTCTGAGGGGACCGTGAGCGCGGTGGCCGAGGCGGTGCGCCGCGTGCGGGGGGCCAACCCCGCTGCCCTGTACTGCTGTGACCCGGTGATGGGCGACGTGGGGCGCGGCGTCTTTGTGCGCCCCGAACTGCCTGACCTGATCCGGGCCCAGGCGGTGCCCCAGGCGGACATCGTGACGCCCAACCAATTCGAGCTCGAACTCCTGACGGGCCGCCGGGTGACGACCCTTCAGGAGGCGCTGGACGCCGCTCGGATGCTGCGCGGCACGCTGCGGGCGGGCGGGCCCCGGATCGTGGTCGTGACCAGCCTCGTTCGGGTGGACGCGCCCGCCGGGGTGATCGAGACGCTGGCGGTGACGGGGGAGGGCGCGTGGCTGTGCCGCACGCCCCTCCTTCCGCTCGACCCGCCGCGCAACGGGACGGGAGACGCCATCGCCGCCCTCTTCCTGGGGCACTACCTCCAGACCGGGGACGCTGGGCAGGCCCTGAGCCGCAGCATGAGTGCGCTGTTTGCCCTGCTTGACCTCACGCACCGAATGGGGACGCGCGAGATTCAGCTTGTCGCCGCGCAGGACGAGTACGCGCGGCCTAGCCACGTGTTTGAGGCGGAGCGGGTGGCCTAAGGCGGCGGGGGGTTCGTCGGCTCACCGCGCCCGTTGAACCCGGTACACTCCCCCCATGAGCTATGAGAGCCTGCGCCTCACCCGCTCCGGCGAGGTGGCGACCCTGACCTTTACCCATCCCAAGGGGGCCTTTGGTCCGGCGACGTGGCGTGAGGTGCCGCTGGCCCTTGCCGAAGGAGAAGGAGTCCGCGTCCTGATCGTGCGGGGCGAGCGGGCCTTTAGCGTGGGGCTGGACCTGGGGGCGACCGTTCCGGTGATCGGCCCCGCTCTGGGCGACCCGGCGAAGTTTCGGGCGGTGGTGGCGGAGATGCACGCCGCCATCGAGGGCCTCGCCGCGCTGCCCATCCCCGTGATCGCCGCCATCGACGGTTGGTGTATCGGCGCGGGGCTGGAGCTGGCCGCGGCCTGTGACCTGCGGCTTTGCAGCGCTGCGGCGCGCTTCAGCCTTCCCGAAGTGAAGCTTGGAATCACGGCGGACCTGGGGGGGCTCCAGCGCCTGCCGGGGCTGATTGGCCGGGGCCGCGCGGCGCACCTCGCCCTGACCGGCGAGCCCATCGACGCCCTCACCGCCGAACGCTGGGGCCTGGTGACCGAGGTCAGCCCGAACGCGGAGGCGCTGTACGCCCGTGCGGACGCTCTGGCCGCCCAGCTGGCCACCCTGCCGCCCCGCGCCCTGGAGGGCACCAAGCGGATCCTCCAGGCTGGCCACCCACACGAGGAGGGGCTGCGTCAGGCTGTGGATTGGAATGCGCAGCACCTCGACCTGTCCTTCTTGGCCGGGGCGCTGCGTCGGGGCTGAGGGCGGGCCTTTCCTGCGGCTACCGGGACGTTCCCGGCAGAGCTTCTGGGACGGCGGCCGGATCCGTGCTCGTTGCGGTGAGGCCGTGGCGAGCTGCCTCCGGGTCACCGCTGCGAATCCCCCAGGCATAAAAGGCGAGGGCCAGCCCCACGACAGCGGCCATGTCGGCGCCGTACGGCAACAGGCCCAGCCCGCCGAATTCACGGCTGCCCAGCAACGAGAGCAGGGTCAGGGCAAGCAGGTACACCGGCAGCCAGGCGCCGCTGCGCAGGTGTGACGCGGTGTCTTGCCAGCCCCGGCGTGCCTGCACGGTCAGGTAGATGGGAAGGCCCAGCAGCACCAGCAGCATGATCTGCCCGTTCAGCGGCCAGCGGCTCCAGTACACCAGGAGGCTAGCGAATACGAACGCCACCGGGGCCAGGAGCCCCAGGGCCGGGAGGGTGAGAGGCCGCCGGGCGTGCGGTGCGGTGCGGCGCAGGCTCACCACGCTCACCGGGCCCGTGAGAAAACCGATCACGCAGGTCACGCTGACCACTGCCGCCAGCGCCTCCCAGTTGGGAAAGAGGAAGAGCGCCAAAAGGCTGATGGCCAGGTTGCACAGCATGGCGTTGCGCGGCACACCTAGCGCCGGGTGCAGGCGACCCAGCCAGTCCGGCAGGTACCCGCTGCGCGCCAGCGCCTCCAGGGCACGGGCAGAGGTGGCCACGTAGGTGATGCCCGTTCCCGAGGGGCTGATGACGGCGTCGGCATACAGTGTCAGGGCCAGCCAGTTCAGGCCGAGTGCCACCGCCAGTTCGGCGAAGGGTGACTCGAACCGCAGGCCCGACCAGCCGCCTGCCTGGAGGCTTTGCGGGTCCACCGCCCCGATAAAGCCGATCTGCAGCAGGAGATAGATCGCGCCCGACAGCAGGAGGCCGCCGACCACCGCCAGCGGCACGCTGCGGCCGGGGCGCTGCGCTTCGCCCGCCAGGTTGATGGGTGACTGAAAGCCGTTGAAGCTAAAGACGATGCCGCTCGTGGCCACGCCCGTCAGAATCGCCGCCCAGCCGTAGGGCGCAAAGCCGCCTGCCGCCGTGAAGTTTTCGGGGTGGAAGTCCAAGCCCAGCAGGCAGACAGCGGTGAGGAGCGGTACCACCAGCTTAAACAGGGTGATGGCCGTGTTGCTCTTGGCAAAAAGGGCCACGGTCCAGTAGTTCAGCAGCAGGTACAGCAGCAGGAGCAGCGTGGCCACGGTCAGACCCCAGGGAGTCAGCGTGCCGCCCTCAACCAGTCGCTGGGCCCAGGAAAAGGACCAGGTCGCCATGTACTGCACGCTTGCCACCGCCTCGATGGGCGGGATCACCAGCATGCTCAGCCAGTTGGCCCAGCTGGCCAGCAGGCCCGCGAACGGCCCGTGCGAGTAGCCGGTGTAGCGGCCCATGCCGCCGGACTCGGGGTACATGGCGCCCAGTTCGGTGTAGGTGAGGGCGATTGCCAGCATCATCACCAGGCCGATCACCCAGGCCAGGATGGCGGCAGGCCCCGCAATCTTGGCGGTATTGTAGGCTCCAAACAGCCAGCCCGAGCCGATGATGGAACCCAGGCAGGTGAACATCAGGGCCAGCGGCGTGATGCTGCGCCGCGGCGTTCCCACACTCTTGGTCATGCTCTCCCTTCTCGTCTTTCGCGCAACATGTGGGCGGTTGCCTGCCCGGCTCGGGCCAGGCGGGCGCTTTGCCCCGCGAAAGAGGCAGTATAGGCAGAGCCGGGCCCCCATAGGGGGGGCTTGCATGAACCGCTCGCCCGTTTTTCCCTTCCTTGAGGAGACTGCTGATGACTCAACCCGCTGACCCTTCGACCACCTTCCGCCCTGACCTGCTCGCGGGCAAGCACGCCCTCATCACCGGGGGTGGCAGCGGCATCAACCTCGGCATCGCGCAGAGCTTTGCGGCCCACGGCTGTGCCGTCACCATCCTGGGCCGCAACCTAGAAAAGGCGCAGAACGCCGCGCGTGGGATTGAGGCGGCGGGGGGAAGGGCGCTGGGCGTCTCGGCCGACGTGCGGGACTTTGCGGCCCTGCAGGCGGCGGCCCAGGCGGGGGTAGAGGCGTTTGGTCCCCTGGACATCGTGATCTGTGGAGCTGCGGGGAACTTTCCGGCTCCGGTCGACGGCATCAGCCCCAATGGGTTCAAGACCGTGGTGGATATCGATCTGCTGGGCACCTACAACACCATCAAGGCGAGTGCGCCGCATCTGCGGGTGCCCGGCGCAACCATTCTCTCCATCAGCGCCTACGGGGTGCCGGTGCCCCTACAGGCGCACGTGGTGGCGGCCAAGGCGGGGGTGGACGCCCTGACGCAAACGCTGGCTGCCGAGTGGGGGCTGCGCGGCGTGCGGGTCAACGCGATTCTTCCCGGTCCGATCGACGGCACCGAGGGGATGGCGCGCCTCGCCCCCGACGAGGAGACCCGGCGGCAATTCACGGAGACGGTGCCGCTCGGCCGCTTCGGCGTGCCGCAGGACATCGCCAATGCGGCCCTCTTCCTGGTATCCGACGCGGCGAGCTACGTCACGGGTGTGATCCTGCCGGTGGACGGCGGTCAGAACATGCTGGGGGGCGCGCCGCAGTACGGGATGTACCTGCGGATGCAGCAGGCTGGGGAAGCCTGAGGCCAGACCGGCGCCCCCCTCTGCCGTATCCTGCCCCCTGTGCGCCGCTTTCTCCCCCTTGCGCTCGCCTGCCTGTGGCTGTGGCCAGGACCGCAGGCGCAGGCTCCGGCAGGAAGCCCGGTCGTCACCCTCCAGCACGACCCTGGCCTGAGTGCCGGGGTGCGCGCGGCTCTGGCGGGGTTGCCGGCTGGGGTCAAGGTTGGGCTGCTGGTGCGTGATCTCACGACGGGAGCGCTGCTGGAGGCGCGGGGAGCAGACCTGCCGCTGATTCCGGCAAGCACCACCAAGCTGGTGACGGCGGCTTCGGTCCTTGTGGACCGGGGGGGCGCGGAGGGCTGGTGGAGCACCGAACTCAGCGTGCCGGCGACCGAGGTGGGCCGGGCCCGCGTCTCGCACCTGACCCTGCGGGGCAGCGCGGACCCCACCCTCAGCGTGGCGAGCGGGGCCAACAGCCTGCGCGCGCTGGCCCAACAGGCATTTGCGCGGGGCCTGCGCGAGGTGGGTGCGGTCCGGGTGGACGAGACCGGGTTGGACGCCCGCACCTGGCAGAACACGGTGCTGGGTGTGCCCATGACCACAGTGCGTCTCGCCGAGTGGCAGGGCCGTCCCCCCGTGACCGCCGCCGAGGCCCGGGCGCGAGTGGGGGCGGCCCTGATCGCCGAACTGCGGCGGGCGGGCGTGCGCGTGTCCTCCAGTCGGGTGGGCACCGCGCCCCCCTTCCGGCCCTCCGCGCCGCCCCCCCGCACCGACCAGCGGGGCCGTCCCCTGCCTCCCGACCCCTTTGTCCCCGTTCGCTTTCGTCCGGAGCAGGGGGTAGCGTCGGTGCGCAGCGCGTCGCCCTTCGGGGTGCTCGCCGCCACCCTGCGTCCCAGCGATAATCTCCGCGCCGAGGAGCTGCTGGCCACCCTCGCCCTGCGCCCCAGCGGAAACGGCACCCTCGCCGGGGCGCTGGCCCGCGAACGAGCGGTGCTGCGCCGCCTGAACGTGGACCTAACGGGGGTGCACCTCGCGGACGGCAGCGGCCTGAGCCGACAGAACCGGCAGACCGCTCGCGCCCTGGTGGGCCTCCTGAAAGCCCTGCACGACTTGCCCTATTCGCGGGGGGAGGGGCGTGCCGTGTCCCCCGCAGGAATCTACCTGGGGCGCCGCAACGCCTTTGTGGAGGCGCTGCCCCAGGCCGGGACGGGCGAGAACGTTCCCAATCACGGTGGCCGTGGCGGCACGCTCGCCCTGCGCCTGCGGGGCGCGGGCCTGGACGTGCGCGCAAAGACCGGCACCCTTCCCGGCGTCTCGGCCCTGGCCGGGTACGTGACCGGGAAAAGCGGCCATACCCTCGCCTTTGCCATCCTGATGAACGGGCCGCAGGAGACCTCGGTCCTCACCCTACGCGCGGTGCAGGACCGAGTGGTGCAGGCGGTGGCGCGGGCACACTGAGGCCAGAAGTCCGCACTACTGGCCCTGCACCCTCGCTGTTCCGTCCGCAAACTCCAGCGTGAGGGCTTCCCCCGGTCTCACCTGGGCGGCGCGGGTCACCGGCCGGCCCGTCTCATCGCGCACCAGGGCGTAGCCACGCGCCAGGGTGCGCTGCGGCGTGAGGCCGAGAGCCTGGCGCATGAGCGCGTCGGTCGCTGTCTGGGCGGCGTCGGCCTGTCGGCGGGCGGCGTTGCGAACACGGTCCAGCGCCCACAGGGCGGCGGCGTCCGCCTCGGCAAGCACCTCCCGAGCGTGCAGCCGGATGGTGCGGGTGTCCTCCTGTGCTCGCGCGGCGGCGGCGGCGACCGTGCGAACGATCCGTGCGGCGGCTTTGCTGGGCGTGTCTGTGCGCAGACAGGCGACCTCGTCCAGCAGCGTGTCATCACGGGCGTGCCCCAGCCCCGTCATGACGGGCGCGGGAAAGGTCGCGAGCTGACGGGCAACCTCCAGGTCGTTCAGCCAGGCGAGGTCCGTCACGGCCCCCCCGCCCCGAATCACGACGAGGGCGTCCAGCGGCGCCCGCGCGTGCGCCTGCCGCGCCTGCTCGACCGCCTGCACGAGGCTCCCGGCGGCCTCCCGGCCCTGGAAAGTCGCCTCCAGGTACACGAACTCCACGACCCCGGCGGCCTCCAGGGCGTCCACCTCGCGCCGGAAGTCGCCCAAACCCGCGGCCTCTGCCGGGCTGATCACGGCCACCCGCGCGAAATCGGTGGGTGGGGGCAGCGCGCGGTTCAGGCCGTACACGCCTTCACGCATCAGGGTTTCCCGCAGGGCTGCGAGCTTGAGGGCCGCGTCGCCCAGCGTGAATTCGGGGGCGACGTCGAGCACGTTGAGCGAAAAGCCGTACTGCGGATGAAACTCGGCTGTGCACAAGAGCAGCACCTTGAGCCCTGCGGTGAGCGCTCCGCCCGTCGCGCGCCGAAACTTGGCCTCCAGGGCGTAGCGTTCCCGTGCCCACACCGTCGCGCGGCACTTGGCGACCTCCGTGCCGTCTTCCAGCTGCACGAGGTCGAGGTAGAGGTGACGGCGGTCGGTCAGACCAGCGATCTCTGCCCGGACCCACACCGCTCCGGGGACTCCCCGCGCAATCACCTGTCCCACGTAGACCAGCACGTCCGCCAGATCGAGGAAGTGTTCGGGGGGGCGGGTGCTCTCGCTCTTCTTGCGTCTGCTCATAGCCTGGCCCCCAGGGTTCGCCCGGCGACCGCCGCCAGCACGCCCAGTCCCACGCTCAGTCCCACGTACAGCGCTGCCAGCCCGCCTGCGCTGCGGGTCAGCAGTCCGTCCACGTCCGCACTGAAGGTGCTGAAGGTGGTAAACGCTCCCAGCACGCCCGTTCCAAAGGCCAGCCGCACGCTCTCCGGCCACAGCCCCCGACCGACCAGGCTCAGGGTCAACCCCAGCAGAAAAGAACCCAGCACGTTGATCAGGAGTACGGGCAACGGAAACAAGGAGAAGGGGAACGGCAGGCGCGCAGCAAGCGGCACGAGGGCCAGCGTGAGCCCGTAGCGAGCCGCTGCGCCCACCGCCCCTCCTGCCATGACCCACAGCCAGGCTGTCATGGAGGACAGGATAGGGGTCCAGTACCATCATCCCCATGATTCGCGCCCAGACCCTCACCGGCACGCCCCTCGACTGGACTGGGCAGACCCAGGGCGTGTGGGTGGACGCGCAGGCCATCACGCCCGAAGAGCTCGTTCGCTTGCAGGCGGCTTTTCCCCTGAACCGGCTGGCGCTGGAAGACGCTTTGGAACGCGGCCACTGGAGCCGTGCCGAAGCGTACCCAGAGCACGACTTCATCACCCTTCGTTCCTTTGCGCGGCCCGAGGAGGGGGACGAATTCACCGAGCGCCTGAGCCTCTTTCTCTTTCCGCAGGGCGTCTTGACCCTGAGCAGCACGGGAACCCGCGCGCTGGGTGAGGTCTGGAAGCTGGCGGGCCGCGAGAGCGTCAACACGCCATCCGAGATCGTGTACGAGCTGCTCGACCGCACGGCGGACACGTTTTTTGCTCTTGCCGACAGCCTGGAACTGCGGGTAGACGCCTTGGAAGAGCAGGTCTTTACGAGTGGCCACGAGAACCCGGTGGCGGACGTCTTCGCGCTCAAGCACCGGCTGGGCCAGGCGCGGCGGCTGAGTGCGGACGCCCGTGAGGCGACGGCCCTCTTTGCCCGCCACGTGAACGGGACCGAGGCGGACGCGGTGCGCTACCGGGACGTGCAGGACTCCTTTACGCGTGCCGCCAGCCGCTTCGAGACCCTGCGCGATCACCTGACAAGCCTCCTCGACCTGCACCTGAACCTGCAAAGCCAGCGCATGAACGAGGTGATGCGCACCCTCACCGCCGTCAGCGTGATTTTTCTCCCCCTCACCTTTTTGGCCGGGGTGTGGGGCATGAATTTCGAACACATGCCCGAGCTGCCCTGGCGGTACGGCTACGCGTTTGCCTGGCTGAGTTTCCTGCTGATCGGCGGGCTGCTGGCCTATTCCTTCAAGCGGCGGCGGTGGTGGTAGACAAAACGCGAAATGCCGCCCAGCCTGCGGTGAGGGCCGGGCGGCGCCGCTCGGGGTTACTTCACAAAGGCGTACAGCACCCGCAGTTCCGTGAGGGCTTCGACCACCCCACCCAGGCGCAGCTCCACACTGTCAAAGGGCTGACTCGTTCGGAAGGCCACGGTCTGGATGTCACTGCCGGGAGTGAGGAGGGCGAGGTCGAGCACAGAGGCTCCGCTTCGGGTTTCCTGCGGCTGACCATTCAGGTAGGTCACCAGTGTGAGGTTTGTCAGGACGCCTAGGTCAAGGAGGCCACCGGGGCGACGTACGGCAAAGCCCACGACTTGTCCTGCCGACCGCTGCTCGGTGCCAATAACACGCAGGTAGGCGTGTCCGGCCACGCCTACGCTCACCTTGAGGCTGGCCTCGTCCGTCAGGTTGGTGTTGACGACGTTCGCGTCGTTTTCAACGGTGCACAGCAGGCACAGACCGCGGGTGCCCGAGTTCACGCTGTACCCCGTGCCGACGAGGGGTTGTGGCGATGCGGGTTGCGTGGCGGCCACGGTAAAGGTGACGCTCGGGCTGCTCGTGCGGTTTCCAGCGGCGTCGTAGGCCGTCACGGTGAGGGTGTGTGTTCCAGCGGAGAGGGTCGGCAGGGCCGTGTTGAAGGTGACGTTGGTGCCTGGTGTGATGTTGAGGTTTGTTTCTGCCCCACCGTCGAGGGTGTAGGTGAGGCGCGTGACGGCCCGGTTATCGCTGGCCGTTCCGGTGAGCTGAACGGGGTTATTGACCGTACTTCCTGCCGCGGGCGAGGTCAGGTTGACCGTGGGTGCGGTGACGTCGCCGCTTCCACCGCCTGTGGCCACGGTAAAGGTGACGCTGGCACTGTTGGAACGGTTCCCCGCCGTGTCGTAGGCGACTACCGTGAGGGTGTGCGGCCCGGCGGGCACGTCGCTGAGGGAGACATCGAGGGAAGCGTTCTGTCCGGGGGCCACCGGGAAGTGGACCGCCGGGCCGTTGTCGAGCTGGTACGTGAAGCGGGCCACGGCCTGGTTATCCGACGCTGCCGCAAGGATACGGACGGGGAGAGGCACCGTAGCCCCGTTCGTCGGCGCGGTGATGGTGACGGTGGGGGCTACGGTGTCCCCGCTGGTCCCTGTCACCGTGAAGCTCGCGCTGGCGGCCTCGGAGCGGTTGCCGGCGGCGTCGTAGGCACGCACGGTCAGCGTGTGCGTTCCCGCCGTGATGTTCGGCAGGGTGACGTCGAGGTTGACGGTCGGACCGGGCGTCACGGGAAGGTCGATTTCGGCCGCGCCGTCGAGCTGGTAGGTGATGCGGGCAATGGTCTGGTTGTCGCTGGCCGTGCCGGTCACACGCACGGGCGAGGGAACGCTCGCGCCGTTGGTGGGGGCCGTCAGGGTGAAGGTCGGGGCCGTGGTGTCCGCGGTGCCGCCCCCCGGCAAAGGCAAAACGGTGACAGTGCGGGTCACCTGGGTCGAGTTTCCGGCGGTGTCATAGGCCGTGACGGTCAGCGTGTACGTCCCCGGCTGGAGGCCGCACAGGCACAGCACGGTGTTGATCTTGCCGTCCGCTGGAAGGGTCAGCGCCTGCTCGTTGCCGTTGTTAAAGCGGTAGGTGAGGCGGGCGAGGCCACCCTGGTCGCTGACCTCACCCTGAAGCAGGAGGCTGCCGCTGGCGCTGCTGTTGTCGGCAGGGGAAGTGAGGGTCAGGGTAGGTTGGATGGTGTCTCCGGCACCGGGGGGCTGACCCGGTCCTGGAGCAGGCTGACTGGGTCCTGTGCTGCACCCCACCAGCAGGGCGGCTGTCAGGAGGGTTGTGGCAGCCAGGCGACCAGAGAGACCAGACAAAAGGGGAAACAACGGCATGGGGTTCTCCTTTGCAAAGGGAACAAAACCGCGTTCTGGCGGCGGGTGCCGTCAGGGCTGAGGGAACGTCGTGTGGCTGAGTGCTGCTCTGTTGTGCCGGTCAGCGCGGAGTTCTGGAGTTTCCTGAACTCTCTGATGCTCAGCGTCTCACCTCCCGCCTGTGGGGGACGGAAGAGGGCAGCCCTATCGGCGCCTCCCCTGGGGGCTTCCGTCAGAAGGAGAATTCGACACGTGGCTACGCACGTGTTCCGAGCCGGTCGCACCACTGGCTCCTCCCGTTCCAGGTGCCCGTATCAGGAACCGGGATTCATCGCCTCTCGGATAGCAGGTGTGAGGAGCTATCCACCCTGAAGCTAGGAGGCTTTGCCCGGGAATGAATGAGGCTTTGCTTCAGTGGGCCGTCATTCTTGGGGGGGCCTTGCCCTGGTTGAAGGAGCTGTGCCCCAGCTCAGTACGGCGCCGCTCCCCCCGCCTTCAGGGCGAAGTGCACCCGCCGCAGCGCGACCTCCTGCGCGCGCGTGAGTGGCTCCCCCAGCGCCAGCCGGTGCAGGGCGCGGGCATGCACCGCCAGGCGATGTGGGGCATCGGTGGCTTGGGTGTCCAGGTATTCAAAGTGCACGGCGCTTCCCAGCGCCTCGACCAGAGCGTCGAGCCGTTCCAGCGAGGTGGACTTGCGCCGTCCCCGGTGCACGAGGTGCTCGGCGTAGCGCCGAACATGAAAGCGGTGGTCACTGCGAACGCGAAACCGCGCGTAGCCCAGCAGCCACGCATGTGTGAGGGCAAGCCGGATCGCCTCGCGTTCGGCAAGGTGTTCATGCCCCCGCTCGTGCAGGAAAAAGGTCTGGTAAGGCCTGCCGTTGAGGGTGTAGCCCACGCTGAGGCGGCCGCCCTGTTTGTCGGCGCTCCCGTCCGCGTGGAGAACGGCCTCGCCCGTAGGAGCACCGTGTTCCTGCCGCACGGTCTGAAGCTCCGTTTCGGTGAGGGCATGCCCCTCGGCCAGACGGCACAGGGCCAGGGCAAGCTGCGCTGCCTGGCGTGCCCGTTGGGCGCTGCCTCCCGCCGTGAGCTCCAGCAGCTCCAGGTGCGCTGCGTGGCGTAGGGCCACCTGGCGCGCCTCCTCCAGCGTGGGCCAGCGCGGTGGCGGCCACACCACCCCGTAGGCCACCCCGTCAAGCACATAGCCGACCCCTCGGCCCTCCGTTAGGGTGAGCAGGGTTGCTCGCTGGTGCCGTGGTCTGGGCTCACCTTGGGTCATCGCCTTCTGCCTCAGGCCCCGGCCGTGACTCGCCCGGTAGCCGGTAGATCCGGCGGGCGTTCTCGTCCGTGATCCTTTCCAAGGCTGCCGCCTCTATCCCGCGCAGCCCCGCGATGAAGTCCAGCGTATAGCGCACGTAGCCGGGGCGGTTGGGCTGGCCGCGCCGCGGTACGGGTGCGAGAAAGGGCGCGTCCGTCTCCAGCAGCAGGCGGTCTTGCGGGACCTGCCGCGCTGCCGCCTGAATCTCTTGGGCGTTCTTGTACGTCGTGTTGCCCGCAAACCCAAAGAATGCCCCCCGCTCCAGGCCGCAGGCGAGGAGACCGGGATGGCCGCTGAAGCAGTGCAGAATCACCGGCACGTCCGGCCACGCCGAAAGCACGTCCATCACGCCCCGGTGTGCCGAGTCCTGCCCCGGTTTGTCGCGCACATGGAGGACCAGGGGCTTCCCGCTGCGCCGCGCGAGGTCGAGCTGCCACTCGAAAGCCGCGACCTGGGCCGCCCTTTTTGTCTCGTCCCAGTAGTCGTCCAGGCCGCTTTCCCCGATGCCGACCACGCGTGGATGACGCGCCAGAGCCTCGATCTCTGCTCGTGCCTGCGCGCTGTCTTCTCCCGTATCGGTCGGGTGCAGGCCTACCGTCGCCCACACGTCCTCAAAGCGTTCGGCAAGCGCGACCGCGTTTCGCGCGTGCTCAGGGCTCGCCCCGATACAGACCATCCCGCTCAGGCCCAGCTCTCCGCGGGCGGAGGCCGGGTCGTCGAGATAGTCGAGGTGGCAGTGGGTGTCGATCATGGGAAAGAGGGTAAGGGGTGCGTGGAAGGGAGGCAAAGACAGAAAAGCTTGAGCGGACCCCTGGCTGCCGGCGCTCTGCCCTCACCGCTGTCAGCCCCCGCCCATCACTCTCATGAGGCCCTCGCGCTAGAGTGCGCCCGTGCTGAAAGCCGGGGTGTACGCGCTACTCGCGCTGGGAATCTTCACGGTGGTGTTCGCGCTGTTGCCGGCTCCCCCTTCGAATGCGGCACGAACGGGCGCTACCCTGGAGGGCGTCTCTCTCTCGCTCTATCCGGCGCGGGACGCGGACGCCGTGTGGCGCTTCCGGGCCGCCCACGTCACGAATGATCCCCTCCGGGGCGAGACGCGCCTCACTGGGCTTTCGAATGGGGGCCGCTGGATCAGGCAACCCGGAAGTCCCCCCGTGCTGGACGCCACCCTGCGCACCTCTGATCTGACCATCGACGCGCAGGACAACATGCTCACCCGTCAGGCGAGCATCACCCTGGTGCAGCAGTGTGCAGACATCGACCTGCGCGGCACCGAGGAGCAGCCCGTGCGGGTCGAGCAGGGGTACGGCTTCAGCGCGCCCGTGGCCGAGGTCGATTCGCCCTCGCTGACGGGCCGGGTGACTCGGATGCGCATGACCTTTGACTTCAACGTCGAGGACAGCGGCGAGGATTCCACCCTGGGCTGGAATCCCGACGCCACCGAGACGTGTGAAAACGGGAAACGAGTGCCGCTCGGCAGCCCTGCCAAGGAGACCTGACATGAACAGCAAACAACTGGCCCTGATCACCGCCCTCACCGCCACGACTGTCCTCGCGCAGACCGCCGCGGAAAACCGCATCATCAACATCCAGGGCGCCCCGCGCGGTGACCTGCGCAACGGCCCCCTCACCTTCACCGGCAGTCCGGTCA
This sequence comes from Deinococcus sp. YIM 77859, assembly GCF_000745175.1. Classification (NCBI taxonomy): domain Bacteria; kingdom Thermotogati; phylum Deinococcota; class Deinococci; order Deinococcales; family Deinococcaceae; genus Deinococcus; species Deinococcus sp. YIM 77859. The sequence goes on along the minus strand of NZ_JQNI01000002.1, from coordinate 1,726,405 downwards.
AGGCGACCGTCAGTACCCTCCAGATTCAGGCGGCACAGGCGACCCTGGCGGCACCCGCCGGAATGCCCCTCACGAACGCCAAGGGCAAACGCACCGCCAACTTCACGGACGGTGTGGTGGTCACGCGGGGTCGCCTCACCGCGAAGGGCGGCAAGCTCACCTACAGCGAGGCGTCCGGCCAGGGGGTTCTCAGCGTGAACCCCACCGCGACCTTTGTCCCCGAGGACCGCTCGAACGGGGACACGGTGACCATCAGCGCAGGTCAGATGAGCCTGGACGTGGACAACAACCTGTCGACCAGCACTGGGAATGTCCGCCTGACGAACGGCAACCAGAGCGGCCGGGCCGAGCGGCTGGTGTTTGACGAGGACCAGGAGCTTGCCCAGCTCACCGGCAGTCCCACCCTGACCCGCGCCGCCAAGGGCAACCAGAAGGAACTCACGATCAGCGGCCAGGAGGTTCGCGCCCGCACCGGCGAGAAGCTCCTGTACGTGCGCGGCGGCGTGCGACTGGTGCAGGGCAGCCTCACCACCACCGGCGACGCGGTGTACTACGACGACAAGAAGAATGTGGCCTATGTGGTCGGGAACGCCGTGAGCGTGGACAGCAAGACCCGGGTGACTGTGCGGGCGCCCGCAAGCGGTGCCCTGGAACAGCGCACCGACCTGGCCCGCGTGCGCGCCCTCAATACGGCCTACAAGATTCCTACCGAGCAGTTCAAGCTGCGCGGTGAGAAGTGAGGGGCGCTTCCCTGTGAGGGTATCTTTGGGCAGGTTTATGGCTCTCCATCCGCCTCACCCCCCCGTTCGGTAGACTCAGAGGATGCGGCGACTCGCAGCCTTGACGCTGACCCTCGCGCTGGGAGCGGCTCTGCCCGCCTGGGTGCTCGCCCAGGAGACGCCCGCCGAAGGCAACGAGACCGAGAACGCGGTCATCGAGCTTGTTCGCCGGGGGGAGGACGGCGAGGAGCGCCGGATTCGCATCGTCCGCACCGGGACAAGCGACGAGACGGGCATCTTCACCATCTGCGGACCCCAGGAGGATGAACCGGAGAACGCGCCCAACGTGGCCGTCTTCAGCGAGTCGGGGCCGGGTGGCGTGCGCATCACCATCGACAAGAACGTGATTCGGGTGCCCCTTGCCGTGGTCACCCAGCGCCCCACCGAGGAGGGCGAGGGGAGTGACGGCCGGGTGGAGGCGAGTGCCGGAAGCGCCCGTTTTCTCGACGCCGTACCCGAGGGCAAAACCGATCGCCTGAGCCGCTGTGCGGTCGAGGTCACGCCCCAACCCGCGCCGGACACGGTGCTGGTGACCCAGGGCCGCACGGAGCTTCGGGGCCAGAAACTCGTTTACGACGAGACGGACGGCATCGCCCGCATCGATGGGCCGATTTCCTTTCGCCGCCCGTCCGAGGATGGCCCGCTCACCGGCACCAGCGAGCGCATCGAGGTGAACGTGGACGAGGAACAGACGGTGCTTGTCGGCAACGTGGTGCTCAACAGCCAGGGCGGACGGGTCAGCCGAGCAGCCCGCGTTGAATACGACGACCAGGCAAACACCGCGCGCCTGATCGGGACTCCGGAGCAGCCTGCCGAGAGCCGTCAGGGCGGTGACGTCCTGCGCGCCCAGGTGCTGCTCTACGACCTCGACCGCAACGAGGTCGTGGCCCGCGCCGGCGAGGGCAGCACCATCACCGGCGAGTTTCAGGACGGCGAGACGAGCCCAGCCCCCACCTCTTCGAGCCCCTAAGCTGGGCTTGCCGCCCTCCCGTCTCGCAGAGCCCTCCGGCGCTCGCCCGGACCAGCCCCCACCTTACCGCCGCTCCCCCGGCAGGCGCACCGTCAGAACCGGGACCGGGCTGCGCGCCACCAGCTTCTCGGCGCTGCTTCCTACGAAAAAGTGTTCGAGGGCGCCCTGCGAGTGTGTGCCCACCACGATCAGTTCGGCTCCCCAGCGTTCTGCGGCGTCCAGGATGCCGGTCACCGGGTCGCCCACGAGCAGTTCGGTCTCTTCCCCCTCGCGGGCCACTTCGCTCAGGCGGCTGGCGTCGGCGTTCTCGAGGGTCTGAAGCAGGTTGGGGTCAAGGGCAGCAGGCACCAGGCCGCCCCCCAGGTCGGGTGTGGCGGTCACGCGGGCGTCAGTGACGTGAATCAGACACAGCTGCGCCCCGGGAAAGCGAGTCCGGGCCACCTCGAGCGCGTGCAGGGACGCGGGTGAGAAATCGACGCCCACGGCGACGCGTCCAAAAGACGTCGCCGCGCCGTTCTCGTTTGGGCCGCTTTCAGCCCGGAAGATCAGGGGGTCTGTCATGTGCTGAACGTACACCTCATCCCCCGGTGTCCGGCCTCTGTCTGAAGGGCGGGTAAAGTTGCGCCGAAGCCGGGCGAGGGGTCAGACTGCCCCATGCACCTTCAGAGTCTGGGGGCGGCCCTCACCGTGACGGGAAGCGCCCACCTGCTGAGTTCCCGCGGCGGTCCGGTTCTGATCGACTGTGGCCTCTTTCAGGGCGGTGAGGAGCTCGAGGCCCGCAACCGCGAAGCCTTTCCCTTCGATCCTTCCGATCTCGCCGCAGTGATCGTCACGCACGCACATCTCGACCACATCGGGCGGCTGCCGCTGCTGGTGAGGCGGGGGTACCGCGGCCCGATTCTCTGTACGCCGCCCACCGCAGCCCTAGCCGAGACGGTGCTGCTCGACTCTGCTCGCCTTCAGGTGGAGGGCTTTCGCCAGGACCTGCGCAAGGCTCGCCGCGTGGGCCGCGAAGCGGAGGTGCAAGAGCCGCTCTACGAGGAGGAGGACGTTCACCGTACGCTCGCGCTGATGCGGCCCCGGCTGGACTTTGGGGAAACCCTGCGCGCCGGACCCCTACGCGTCACGCCGCAGCGGGCTGGACATATCCTGGGCAGCGCCTACCTCCTCATCGAGGCGGATGGGGAACGGGTGATCTTTTCGGGCGACCTGGGCAACCGCGAGAGCGGCCTGCAGCTCGACTTCACGCCCCCGCCCCCCGCGGACGCCGTGGTGATCGAATCGACCTACGCCGACCGCACTCACCGCTCTCTTGCCGCCACCCTGGCGGAGTTTCGCGAGGCCCTCTGCGCGAGTGTTCGTGCGGGTGGCAAGATCCTGATTCCCACCTTTGCCATCGAGCGGGCGCAGTTCATCCTGTACACCCTCAAGAACCTGATGGACGCGGGCGAGGTGCCGCGCATTCCCATCTTCCTCGACTCTCCCATGGCCACCCGCGCCACCTCCGAGTATTTCGAGTTCGGCGACGAGCTGATCCCGCCCATCCGCGAGGCCCTGCAGGGCGGTGAGGATCCCTTCTGGCCCTCCACGCTGCACGTGGTGCCGACCAGTGCCGAGTCGCAACGCCTCAACCGCTACGACGGCCCCGCCATCATCCTGGCCGGAAACGGCATGATGACCGGCGGCCGGATTCAGCACCACCTCAAGCACCACCTCTGGAAGCCGAGCACCAGCCTGATCATCGTGAGTTACCAGTCTCCCGGCAGCCTAGGGGGCCGCATTGTGGCCGGAGCCGACCGTGTGCGCATCCTGGGTGAGGAGGTCCTGGTGCGTGCTCAGGTGCACACCATCGGCGGTTTCTCGGCACACGCCGACCAAGATGACCTGCTCGCCTTTCTCGCCACCACCGGCACGCCCCGCGTGTGGCTTGTCCACGGCGAGCCGCACGTGATGGAGGCCTTTTTGCCCGTCCTGGCCGCGCGCGGTCTGACCGGCAACATCGTGCCTGACCGTCAGGAGGTGGATCTCCTGAGTGCGGCTTTCCCTGGTGGGCGCCCGCCCGGTTTGCCCCACAGGGACGGTGACGCCCAGGAGCGGGCGGGGGGAGAGTAGCCTTCTTTTCAGCGCAGTGTTACCCGCAGGAGTTCCGCGTAGACCCGGGCCGTTACCGCCGCGTCCTCCAGTGCGTCGTGGGCGCGGTACGTCAGGCCGAAGTGCGCCGCGAGCTGATCGAGCGGCGTTCCCACCTGGCGCGGAAGGAGCCCCGCGTGAATCAGGAACTGGGCCGTGAGTTTGGTGTCCACCCGCCCCCGCCGAAACACGCTGTTCAGGTCCGGCAGCAACGGGCGCAGAAAGCCCAGATCGAAATGCAGGTTGTGCCCGCCCAGCATCACTCGCCCAACCTCGCGGGCATAGGTGCGGATGGCCTCCGCCACCTGCTCGGGCGGCTGCGCCCCGCTGTGGTGCGCCGTGAGGTCGATCCCGTTGACGGCCATGGCGTCCGCCTCCACGTCGTACTGCTCGTGCCGTACCCGCAGGTGCAGGGGCCGCGTGACCTCACCCTGCGGCGTGAGGGTGACCAGCCCGACGGTGAGGAGTGGATGCCGCGCCGGGTCACGCCCGCCCGTCTCGGTGTCTACGAAGATGATGGGCTGGTGGAGGGCGGCCAGGCGAGGAAGGGCGCTCATGCCTCAGCCTTCCACGCTGGGGCGTGGGAAAGGACATGTTTTTCACGCGCAGCCTTTAGCCTGAGGACTGATGAAGCGTCTTCTCCTCCTTCCCCTGCTGTCCCTCGCGCTCGCGGCCTGTGCCCAGAAGGGCATTGAGGGCGTTCAGACCTTTGACTACCAGGGGGGTGACCACCGGCCCGGCTCGCTGGTGTATGCCGAGAACCCGCCCGCCGGTGGAGCACACAACACCCTGTGGCAGAACTGCGGCGTCTATGACCAACCCCTGTACAACGAGTACGCGGTGCACAGTCTGGAACACGGGGCCGTGTGGATCACCTACCGCCCCGACCTCGCTCCGGAGGGGGTCGCGGCCCTCAAGGCGCTTGTGGACGGGCGGCCCTACACCATCCTGAGCCCCTACGAGGGGCTGCCCTCCCCGGTTGTGGCGAGCGCCTGGAACGCGCAGCTCGCGGTGGAGAGCCCGACCGACGAGCGCCTCAAAGCCTTCCTCGACAAGTACGAGCAGGGACCGACCGCACCCGAGCGCGGCGCGGCCTGTTCCGGGGGGTACAGCGGCACACGCTAAGAAAGCGGGCGTTACGGCGCCTCACCCGTCGCCACCGGCCTGGTGTCGTCGCTGATCCAGTCGCTCCACGACCCGGCGTAGAGGCGGTTGTGCGGCCCCAGGGGAACTCCGGCGAGTTCCCGGGCGAGCAGGTTCGGGGTAGCGCTCACGCCACTCCCGCAGTAGGTGATGGTGGCGGCGTCTCCCACGTTCAGGCGCGCAGCCTGGGCGGCAGCGTCCCGCCAGCGTCCGTCCTCCGTAAGCGCCCCAGTCCACTCGCGGTTCAGGGCACCGGGGATATGCCCGGCCTTGCGGTCGAGCGGCTCCACGTCGCCCCGGTAGCGGGCCGGGGCGCGCGCATCGATCAGCAGCGTGTTCGCGCCCCGCTGGGCCACGTCGGCTGCAGTAGCGACCATGTCGGGCTGCACCTCCGGCGTGAAGGTCGTGGGGGCGAAGGTCGGCTCGGCGGTGCTGGGCTCTCCCCCCGCCCTCAGGAAGGCGGGCCATCCCCCGTCGAGCACGTAGACCTGCCGGTGCCCCAACCAACGCAGCAGCCACCAGGCCCGGGTGGCATAGAAGCCCTGCCCACCACTGGGGTCGTCATACGCGATGACCACGCTGTCATTCCCGATCCCCACGCTGCCCAGCCAATTCGCCAGCACCTGGGGGTCAGGCAGTGGATGCCGTCCGCCCCCACCGTCTGGCCGAACCGGACCGCTGAGGTCCGTTTCTAGATCCGCGTAGACCGCACCTGGCACGTGCCCCTCGAGGTAGGCGATGCGGCCCACCAAAGGGTCTGTCAGCGCGTACCGGCAGTCCAGGACCCGCAACTGTGGGTCTTGCAGATGGGCGAGCAGCCAGACGGCGTCCTTGAGGGGAGATTCAGGCCGGGTCATGCCCGCAGCCTACACCGCGGGGAGAGGCCACCGGGGGCCGGAAAGACGGGCAGGCCCGGGAAATGTAAACCGAACTTCAGCAAACCCGTCCCCTGACGGAGGCTCACTTTCCAACAATGGCGGGGGAAAGGAGCGACCGTGATTACCCGAGCTGACCTTCAGCGCATCCAGAGTTTGCCCGACAACGCGATGGTCCTGATGGCCGTCGTCAACGACAATCCTGACCTGCCTGAGAACCACGGCACGGGCCTCCAGACCCGAGTGAAGGTGAAGATGCAGGAGGCGGGCGTGCCGCCTACGCCCATGAACCAGGTCCTTGAGGACCTGCAGGTCGCCCGCACCCACCACGGCAAGAGTTCGCTGTACGTGGTGGGTGAGGCGTTCTTCGAGCGCTTCGAGATCCAGGCGGACCTGCCCGAGCGCTTTCACTATGGCCGTCCCCTCAAGTCCCTGCTGGACAGCATCCTGGAGCAGATGCCCACTGTGGCCGTCTTGGCGGTAGACCACGAGTGGGCGCGGCTTTTCATCCTGCACCAGGGTGAGCTGCGGGAGGCGCGCAGCGAGGAGAACGTTCGACTGGACGACGGGGACCGCTGGGACACGATGGTGTCCGGCACCCGGCACGTCCCCGGAGCACCCGGCGCCGGGGGGGCGGGGCGAGGCCAGCCGGGCAGCGGTCCCCGCAGTGACAGCGGCACGGACCTCTTTGAGGCGCGTGAAGACGCGATGCGTCAGCGTTTTTATAACGCGCAGGTCGAGAGCCTGGAGCGAGTCTTGCGCGCCCTGGCGATCCGCCAGCTCATCCTGGTTGGGCCGGTGCAGCGCGTCGCGGAGTTCAAGGCCGAACTCCCCAAGACTGCGTCCTTTGAGGTGATCGGCGAGACGAACGTGGTTGGTGGGGCAGGCTGGGCCAACCCGGCGGAAATTCTCGAAAAGATCGGGCCCATCGTTGAGGAACACCGCCGCAAGACCGAGGAGCAGCTTCTAGAGCGCATCCAGGAACACGGCGTGATGGAGCTGGAACGCGTGCTGGAGATGATCCAGCAGTCCCGGATCTACCAGTTGGTGATTCCGGAAGACGGCTCACAGTTCCACCTGTACCGCAGCCACAACCGCGAGGTGCCCTACTTCACCGGCAAGAAAGACGTGACCGAAAGCCCCCTAGACGGCAGTCTGATGGAGCGGGTGACGCTCGAAGAGGTCCTGCCCGATCTGATCGACCTGTACGGCCTGGAGGTCAAGCGGCTGCACGGCGACTGTGCCAAACGGCTCGTTCAGGAGTTCGGGGGCATTGCGGGGCTGCCGCGCTACTGATCCCACATCGCGCGCTTCTTGGGGTGCCGCCCGTCTTGCACGGCACCTTGAGGGGAAGGCGAAGGGGCAGCCCATCTGCCGGCTGCCCCTTTTTGAATCGCTGCTGCCTAGCGGGCTAGCCCCGTTGCTCGGCTCTCACGCACGACCGTCACCTGCACCTGGCCGGGGTACTCCATATCCTGCTCGACGCGCCCGGCGATCTCGCGCGCGAGGAGGGTGGCCTGCGCGTCGGTCACCTTGTCTGGCTGCACAATCACGCGCACCTCCCGGCCCGCCTGAATGGCGTAGGCCTGCTGCACTCCGGGAAAGGAGACGGCGATCTGTTCCAGCTGCTCTAGGCGGCGCACGTAGGCTTCTAGTTCCTCGCGCCGCGCCCCTGGCCGGGCGGCGCTGATCGCATCGGCCGCGGCCACAAGCACGGAATACAGTGTCTCGCCGTTTTCTGGGTCGTGGTGGTGGGCGATGGCGTCGATCACCTCCGGCGGCTCTCCAAAGCGCCGGGCAAGGTGAATGCCGATCTCAACGTGCGTGCCCTCGATCTCACGGTCAATGCTCTTGCCGATGTCGTGCATCAAGCCTGCGCGGCGGGCCAGCGCTGCATCCAGGCCCAGTTCGTCCGCCATGATGCCGGTCAGGTGCGCGACCTGTACGGAGTGCTTCAGCACGTTCTGGCCGTAGCTCGAGCGAAAATACATCCTTCCAAGCAGTTGGACCAGCCCCGGCTTGAGGCCCACGACGCCCGCCTCGATGGCCGCCTCCTCGCCCTGGGTGTGGATGAAGGTCTTCATCTCGTCCTGGGCCTTGTGCACCATCTCCTCGATGCGGGTGGGATGAATGCGCCCGTCGGCCACCAGGGCTTCAAGCACGTGCCGCGCGACCTCACGCCGCAGGGGATTAAAGGAGGACAGAATCACCGCCTCAGGGGTGTCGTCGATGATCAGGTCCACGCCGGTCAGCGCCTCAAACGCCCGGATGTTGCGGCCCTCCCGCCCGATCAGGCGGCCCTTCATCGCGTCGTTGGGGATGGGCACAACCGATACGCTGAGCTGGGTGCTCGTCTCGGAGGCGCTGCGCTGGATGGCCTGCGCGATCAGCTCACGGGCGGCACGCTTGGCGTCGGCGGTGGCGCGCTCGGTCATCGCCCGAACGCGAATGGCCTTTTCTTCCTCTAGCTCGGCGTCGAGTTGCTCCAGAATCTGGGCGCGGGCCGCCTCCTTGGTGAGGCCCGCCACCTCGTAGCGTTTGAGTTCGGTCTGTCGGGCGCGCTCCGCCAGCTCTGCCTCCTGCGCCTGGAGAGCGCGCAGTTGCCCTTCCAGGCGTTCTTCCAGCGCGTCCAGCTTGTCGCCCCGCGCGTCAAGCTGCTCGGCGCGGCGGTTGAGGCGCTCGATCTCGCGCTTGAGTTCCTCGCGTTCGCGGCGGGTTTCCTGACGTTCGGCGTTCAGCGCCTCGCGTTCCCGGGCGGCGTCTTGAAGCGCTCGGGTGCGCTCGGCCTCGATCTGCCTGCGCAGCAGCTGAAGCTGTTCGCGTTCGGCCTCCAGTTGGAGGGTGGTTTGACGCTCCCGCTCGTCGGCCTCTTGGAGACGGCGCGCTGCGGCCTGTAGCTGCTGGGCGGCCTGGCGCTCGGCCTGCTCGCGCAGCAGCCGCACGTCCTGTTCTGCCTCGGCGCGAAGGCGCTGCGCCTCGGCCTGCGCGGCCTGCTGAAGCTGGTCGTCGATGGCTGCCCGCTGCTGCCGCCCCCGCGACTGCCCCCGGAGAAACCCGCCCGCCAACCCCGCCAGGAGCGCCAGAATGACATACACGATGATCATGTGGCCCTTCCTTTCGGTTCCTGTAGGACGTCACAGGGCGATCCCCTCGCCCGGCACGTCCAGCAACAAGTCAAAAAAAGTGTTGTGGTGCGAGTGCGTACACTCTTCCACAGTCTAGCTCCCAGCATGGGCGAGGCAGCGGGTAAGGGCATAAACCCCGTGAAGACACAGAACGCCGCCCGCAGGGGCAGCGTCCTGGCGAGCTGGGCGCTAGTTCACCGCCCGTTCCCGGCCCTCCCACAGTTCCTTTCTCAGCAGGAACTTCTGGAATTTGCCGCTGGCGGTCTTGGGCAGGTCGTCACGGAAGATGTAGTGCTTGGGCACCTTGTAGCCGGCAAGATGCTGACGGACGTGGGCGGTCAATTCTTCAGGGCTAGCCTGCTGCCCGGCGTGTAGGGCGATAAAGGCACAGGGCACTTCGCCCCACTTCTCGTCGGGGTGCGCGACCACGACGGCCTCGCGGACGGCAGGGTGCGCATACAGCACGCCTTCGACCTCCACCGAGCTGATGTTCTCACCGCCGGAGATGATGACGTCCTTGTTGCGGTCGCGAATCTCGATGCGGCCGTTCGGATGGACGACCGCGACATCCCCGGTGTGGAACCAGCCGCCCTCAAACGCCTTTTCGGTCGCTTCCGGGTTGTCGAGGTAGCCCTTCATCACCAGGTTGCCGCGCACCATGATCTCCCCGAGCGTCTGCCCGTCGTGTGGAATGGGCGTCAGCTCGGGGGTCATCACCTCCACCTCCCCGGCGAGCAGCATCTCAAAGCCCTGCTTGGCGATAAGCGCGGCCCGTTCGGGAATGGGCAGGGCCCGTTCCGCGTCCGAGAGCTCCGCTACGGTGATCAGCGGGCTGGTCTCGGTGAGGCCGTACACCTGCACCACGTCAAAGCCCAGCGCGCTCATATCCGCGATGGTGCGGGCATGCGGCGGACTGCCGGCCGTCGCCACCCGCACGGGGCGGGGGGTGCGCCGGGCGGTGGCGGGGTCGGTGATCATGCTCAACACCGTGGGCGCAGCGGCCAGATGCGTCACGCCGTAGGTGTGAATCGCGTCGTGAATGGTTTCTCCCCGGACGGCGGGCAAGGTCACGTGGGTCGCGCCCACGCCGAAGGGACTCCATACGCCACCCCAACCGTTGGCATGAAAGTCGGGGAGGGTGTGCAGGTACACGCTGTCTCCTGCAAAGTGCAGGTAGTACAGCGTCTCGACCGCGTTCAGCAGCGTGTTGCGGTGCGTGAGCATCACGCCCTTAGGACTGCTGGTGGTGCCGGAGGTGTAGTTGATGGTGATGACGTCGTCTTCGTCAGGGACCGCGTAGGGAAGGGGCGAAGCGTCCTGCGCCTGCAAACGCGCCTCGAATTCGCCGCCCTCTTCCATCACCCACAGCGGAACACCAAGGTCACGGCAAACCTGCTCCACTCGGGGCGCGAGCGTACAGTCCGCCAGCACCAGGCTCACCCGCGCGTGCCGAAGCTGAAAGGCGTACTCCTCGGACACCAGGCGCGTATTCAGCGGGACGAGCACGTTCCCAGACCAGGGAACACCCGCGTAGGTCAGCAGGCCCTGGTGCGTATTCGGGGAGAGAACGGCCACCCGCGAGCCGGACGGCACGGCGGCTCCCACCGCGCGGGCAAGGCGGTAGATCCGCTCGCCCCACTCGCGGTAGGTGAAGCGGGGACCACCGGGCTGAACCACCGCCGTTCGCTCGGGGTAGAGCTTAAGGCCGCGCCGAACAAGGTCCAGGGGCGTGAGGGGCGTCTTCATAGGGCACCTCCGGAAAAGGCAGGAATGATCCTCCTACTGTAGCCCGGATCCCGCAGAACGTGCCCCGACCGTTCCCACCCGAGGGCCGGAGGGCACGCGGATGGGGCCTCTTCCGCAGGAAAGCCGGGTCAGCGGCCTAGCCTGAACCCTTCCCGCGTCACGCGGGCCAGCACGCTGAAGCGGCCGTCGGCAGCGGGCTTGAGGACAGCGGCTTCGCCCTCGGCCAGCATCCAGCCCGTCAGCAGGCGCAGGTTCTGCTCGTGCGTCACGATGACGGTGTTCGTGCCGGCGCGGGGCGGCGTGCTCAGGAGAGCGCGAAGGCGGGCCATCACCCGCTGACGGTCCGCCTCGGTGCCGCTGCGGAAAAAGGGGTTATTCAGAGCGGGAGTAGGGCTGACCCGCCCCGCGAGCAGGGCCGCGCTGTCACGGTTGCGGCAGTACTCACCGCTGAGCACGGTGCCGAGGGGCACGCGCAGCTCCCGCAGGAGCCGCCCCACCTCACGCGCGTTCTCCCGCCCCTGCTCGCTGAGGGTCCGCTGGGTGGTGCAGTCGCGCAGGGTCACCTGCGGCGCGTCGGCGCCCTGGGTCTCGAAGTGCCGGAAGTACAGGACCAAGCCGCCCGCGCGCAACTGCGCGA
>NZ_JQNI01000002.1:1710000-1712500 GCF_000745175.1 Deinococcus sp. YIM 77859 | reverse complement strand
GGAGTTCCCGGCCAGGGTACCGCCTTTCTGGACGGGACGAGGGCAGATGGAAGCGGGAATCACGGGCTGCTGGCCACGCTGGAGGGCCTGAGCGCGGCGCAGGCCAGCCGGGACGTTCACGGTTCCACCATCGCCGGACACGCGCAGCACGCCGCCTTCCATATGGAAGTGATCGTCCGCTGGGAACGCGACGGCGACCGGGGGCCGTTCGACTGGAAGGGGAGCTTCCAGCCCGCGCAGGTGAACGAGGAGGAATGGCGGGCAGTGCGGCTGCGCGTTCGGCGCGCCTACGAGGCGCTGCTGCAGTTTGCCCGCGCGCAGGAGGACCAGACGCCGAATGGTGACGTGACCGGCGGGCTGACCGGAGCCGTCGCCCACGTCGCCTACCACCTGGGGGCGATTCGGCAGATGGTGAAGGCGGTGGAGGCTGGCCTGTGACCGCTGCCCTTCGCCCCTTCACCGCTGCTGACGCGCCCGCCTGGGTGACCCTGTCGAATCTCGTTCTGGGGCGCACCGTCTCCCTGGAAGCCTTTCAGGCCGAGGAGGCCCGCCGGGACCCCACGCGTCTCAGCCGCCGCTGGGTGATGGAGGAAGGGGGAGAGGTGCGGGGCCTTGCCCACCTCTACTTCTTCCCCTTCGACCCGCCGGGGTTTCTGCATGCGGGCATCCTCGTTCACCCGGAGGCGCGGGGAAGGGGTACGGGCCGGGCGCTGTGGGCCGCCGTGGAGCAGGCCGCGGGGGAGGCGGGCGCAGCCGGACTGGTCGCGGATGTGGGCGACACGGACCCGGAAAGTCTGGCTTGGGCGCAGCGCCGGGGCTTTCGCCGGCACGCGCACCGCTTCGCTTCGGAACTCGACCTCACGACCTTCGACGAGACGCCCTACCTTGATGCCCTCGCGCGGGCGGAGGCCCAGGGCGTCACCTTCACGGACCTGGAGGGCGCGGACGAGGTCACGCTGGAGCGGTATCTGAACTTCTTCGCGGACCGCCTGCCGGAGACACCCGACCTCGCCGGGCACCCGCGTTGGCCCTTGCCCCAGGTGCGCGAGATTCTGCACCTTGACCATGACCCGCGCCCCGACTGGCTGATTCTGGCGGTGGGGCCGCAGGGGGAATGGCTGGGCACGACGGCGATGGTGCGCTACCGCGAGATGGCCTACAACGAGCTGACCGCCACGCACCCGCAGGCACGCGGACGCGGGCTCGCGCTGCCCCTCAAGCTGCACGCGATCCGCCGGGCGCGGGAGGCCGGGCTGACCGTCATGCGGACGAACAACCACAGCCGCAACGCCCCCATGCTGGCCGTGAACCGCCGCCTGGGGTTCGAGCCCCGGCCCGGCCGCTTCGAGCTGCACCTTCCCCTGGGCGTTACTTCCGGCGCCTGAAGGGGTTCCAGCGGGAGCCTCCCCGTGGGTCCTCCATCGCCCCAGGTTCGGCCGAGCGTCCTGGGAGAGCTGGAGGCCTTGCAACCGCCCCATGACGACCGACCGGCCGTGCTGGGGTCAGCCCTGGGGGAGTCTCCTCTTCCGGCGGCTCCCCCAGGGCCGAGAGAAGCACGCCGTGCAGGGCCTCCGCCGTGGGGCGGTCCTGCGGCCGCTTGGCAAGGGCCTGTTCGGCCAGGCGGGCAACCGGTCGCGGCACCCCTGGGTTCAGGGCCGTGAGGGGCGGGGCAAAGCGGGTGAGATGCGCCCCCATCAGCGCCTCGTAGCTTTCCCCCTGGTAGGGGCGCTGACCGCTCAGCAGCTCATAGGTCAGGATGCCCAGGCTGTACACGTCGCTCGCCGGGCTACTGCTTTCCCCCTGGTAGATTTCGGGGGCCATGTAAAAGGGGCTGCCGCTCGCCTGTCCGCCCTGCGCTGTGAAGTACGTGCTTCCTAGGTCTCCCAGCGCCGCGCGTCCCCCGGCGATATACACATTCTGCGTCTTCACGTCCTGGTGCACGGCCCCCAGGTGATGCAGGTAGGTGAGACCCGAGGCCACGTCCGCCAGAATGCGTAGGGCTTGCCTCAGCGGCAGCTTGTTTCCTGGCTGGGCGGCCAACACGTCGCAGAGGGTGCCGTCCGGATAGTAGTGCAGCGCGACGAACGCTTTGGGCCCGAACGCCGTCCCCGCATATCCCCGCACCACGTGGGGATGACGAAACTGAAGGCTCAGCCGCACCTCGTTGCCGAAGCGTTCGGCGGCCTCCTGTTGGCGGAGCGTTTTCTCCAGCGGAATCTTTAAGGCCACCTGCCGTCCCTGCGGATCCTCGGCAAGGTGCACCAGCGCGGACTGACCCCGCCCCAGCAGGTGCAGGAGTCTGTAACCGGGAATGGAGCGTTCTGAAGTCATAGAGGCTAGGAAGGAGGCAAGGCGCGGCTGCCCTTGGCCTCCAAGAGCCAGGCATAAGCCGCTCGCCTTTCTCACTCTAGACGTCAGGCTGTCACGCAAATCTATCGGAAGGCGGCGGAGCGGAAGCTACTCCTCGTCGCCCGCGTCCTCTGCGGCGCGTTTCCCAGCC
>NZ_JQNI01000002.1:1687500-1705000 GCF_000745175.1 Deinococcus sp. YIM 77859 | reverse complement strand
AGCAGCTCGTCGGCTCGCCGCGCCGCTTGGCGACGGTCCCAGCCCAGCAGCTCCGGTACGGTGGCCACATTCTGCGCCACGGTGAGGTGGGGAAAGAGCCCGACCTGCTGAATCACGTAGCCGATCCCGCGCCGCAGCGTCTCCGGACGCAGGTCACGGGTGTCGCGGCCTCCCAGCAGGACGCGTCCCCCACTGGGCTCCACAAGACGGTTGATCATGCGCAGTGTGGTTGTCTTGCCGCAGCCGGACGGGCCGAGCAGCGCGGTGACCTCGCCCTCCGGGAACACCAGATTCAGGTCACGCACGGCGCACGTCCCGGCGTACCACTTGCTCAGGTTCTGAAGTTCGATCATTCCACCCGTCCCAACCGCCGCCCCAGCTGCCTTTCTAGCTCGCGCAGCGCGGCGTCTAGTCCCAAGGCGAGCAGGGCTGCGGGCACCGCGCCCAGCAGGATCAGGTCGGCCGCGGCGCTTTGTAGACCCTTAAAGATGTAGGTGCCCAGCCCGCCCGCACCGATCAGGGCCGCGACGGCCGCAACACCCACGAGGAGGACGGCAGCCTGCCGGACGCCGCTGAGCCATACCGGGAGGGCCAGGGGCAGGCGCACCCGCCAAAAAAGCTGTGCCGGCGTCATGCCCATTCCGCGTGCGGCGTCCACAACGTCCGGGGAGACCCCTTGCAGCGCCACCACACCATTCCGCAGGACGGGCAGCAGGGCATACAACGTCATGGCCGTGAGGGCCGGGACGACGCCAATGCCGCTGATGCCGAGGTTCCGCAAGCCTGGAAAGGCGTTGGCCAGCGCCGAGAGGGGGGCGATCAGGAGGCCCAGCAGCGCCAGGCTGGGGAGGGTCTGGATGCCGCTCGCCACGCCGAGCATCACACCGGCCCGCCGCTCACGGCCTGCCCCCCACACGGCGAGCGGCGCGCCGAGCAGGAGGGCCAGGCCGAGCGCGCTCCCAACCAGCCGCAGGTGCTGCGCGAGTTCCTGTACCCAGCGCTCGCCCTCTTGGTGGCCCTCGACGAGCACGGACCAGGCGTTCAGGTGCCCGGCCAGCACCAGGCCTCCCGCCGGGAGGAGCGCTGCCCAGATCAGCGCCCGGGGCCGAGTCCCCAGGGCCGCGATCCCCGCGCCCAGCAGAAAGAGCCAGGCTCCGCTGGCTGCGCTCGCCCGCGCGAAGGGAGGTTGACCCACCAGCGCCGCGCGGGTTTGATCGCCCAGCATCCAGGCCCACCCGCTCAGGGCGAGCGCGGCCGCCAGCCCGGTGAGGGCCGGTACCCGGCGGGCTGGCCACAGCGGCAGGACCGCGAGCAGGGCCCCGGTGGCCACCAGCAGGGGAGGGAGGCGCAGGAACTCGCCGGGAGCCAGGCGATTGGGGCGCAGCAGCACCCAGGGAAGGAGCGCGCCCGCAAGCATCAGCAGGGCGGCCAAGGCCAGGACTGTTCCTGTTGCGCCGGGAGCCTTGCCCCGCGCGTCAGCGGCACTCACGTGCTGCACTCGCTCCCAGGCAGGCAAGTGGGCCTCACCGGATGAGTCCTTTGCCCTTGAGGTAGCGCTCGGCCACGTCCCGCGCGCTTCGGCCTTCAAGGGCGACCTGCGCGTTAAGCTGCTGTAGGGTCGCCTGGGTGAGGCCGGCAAAGGTCTTATTCAGCAGCGCTGTGATCTGTGGATGGGCCTTGAGGACCGCCGTGCGGATGATGGGAGCGGGCTGATACACTGCCTGCGCGCCCTTGGGATCTTTGAGGGCCACCAGGTTGAGCGCCGCAAGGGTGCCGTCGGTGCCGTAGGCCATGGCGGCATTGACGCCGTTTGTCCCGTTGGCGGCGGCCTGCTGTGTCTGGGGAGGCGTAGCCCCCGCGAGCACCAATTTCTGATCGGGCCGCAGCTTGAAGCCGTAGGTGGCCTCGAACGCGGGCATGGTGTCGGGGCGGTTAAAGAATTCAGGACTTCCCGCGATCTTGAAGCGGCCACCGGCCTTGAGGTACCGGGCGAGGTCAGCCACAGTGTTCAGCCGGTGTGTCTGTGCCAGAGCTCGCGGCACCGCGATCACCCAGGTGTTGTTGACGTTGGCGGGCTTCAGCCAGGTGATGCCGTTTTTCGCGTCCAGTTGCCGCGCCAGGTCGTAGATCCTGCGGGGATCGCCCGCCGCCTTGGCCCCGATCTTGGCTTGGGGAAAGAGGTAGACGGCATTGCCGGTGTACTCGGGGTACACGTCGATCTCGCC
Organism: Deinococcus sp. YIM 77859; assembly: GCF_000745175.1. Lineage (NCBI taxonomy): Bacteria > Thermotogati > Deinococcota > Deinococci > Deinococcales > Deinococcaceae > Deinococcus > Deinococcus sp. YIM 77859. The sequence goes on along the minus strand of NZ_JQNI01000002.1, from coordinate 1,702,775 downwards.
CGCCAGGATCGCCTTGCGGTTCACGCCCGTATCGCCCAGATTCGTGCGGTCGGTGACCTCTAGCCCCGCGTTCCGGAGGGTCAGAACAATCATCTGCCCGAGCAACTGGGCCTCGGGGTCGAGCTTGCTCCCCACGACGATGGGCTTGGCGGCGGCGCTTCCCAGCGTGACCGCCAGTGAAAGGACGAGGACACGTTTCATGGTGAGGTTCACCCTAGTCGCCCCACGGGAGCAGGGCGGTAGGAGAAATGACAAAGGCCGCTCATCGCGAGCGGCCCCGCAGGGTACGCGCAGATTAGAGGTTGCCTTTGAGGGTCGTGGCGGCCTTGAAGCGGATCTTTTTGCCGGCGGGAATCTGGATGCGCTCGTTTGTGCCGGGGCGAACGCCGGTGCGCGCGGCCGTCTCGGTGACGCTCAGCGTTCCCAAGCCGGGTAGACCCACGCTCTTGCCCTCGCGCAGGGCCTGCGCGATCCCTTCCAGCACCGCGCCGACGACCTCGCCCGCCTGTTTGCGGCTGAGGCGGGTTCGTTCGGCGACCTGATCGATAATCTGTGTCTTGGCGACCTTGCCGCTGCTTCCGCGGGCCCCTTCTCCGTTGCCGTCACCTTGATTCGCTCTGGTCATGCGTGGACCTCCGAAAGGTGGATTTGAGCAGATTGTTGGCTCAAGGGCACAGTAACACACGTTGTTTGCAGATGAAAATGGGAAAGGACATGCCCAGTTGCTGTGGCCCACCGGCCCAAGGGCGGCTTAGCCTTCTCCCGCCCCGCGCAGGTTCAAGACCCGGACCCGACCGGTGAGCGCGTCCAGGGTCCACAGCTGACCCCGCAGCGGCGTTCCTATGCCGCCCAGCACCTTGAGCGTTTCCAGCGCCATGACGCTGCCGACCACGTTCGGCACCGGTCCCAACACGCCGGCCTCGTCGCAGGCTTCGGCCCCCTCTGGGTCAGGAAAGACGTCGCGCAGGCCGAGGTGGGGACCAAACACACTGACGAGGCCGCTTGTGCCGCTGGCCGCACCCCAGACCCACTCGCGGCCCAGCCGCTGACAGGCATCGGCGACTGTATAGCGGGCCGCGAAGTTGTCGGTGGCGTCGACCACCAGGTCCACGTTGTTCACCAGGGGGCCGATCGTTTGCGTGTCCACCGCTGGGGCCACCTCAACCCGCACGAAGGGATTGAGTGCCTGCACCCGCGCCGCAGCCACCTCTGCCTTGGACCGTCCCACGTCCCCTGCGCTGTAGAGAAGCTGGCGGTGCAGGTTGCTGAGGTCCACCGTGTCCCCGTCCGCGATCACCAGCCGCCCCACGCCGGCCCCGGCCAGTTGTAGGAGGACGGGGCCGCCTAGGCCTCCCGCCCCGACCACCAGGACCGCCCCCCGCCGCAGCCGCTCCTGCGCGCCCGCCTCCTGCCACTCGGGCACCAGCAGTTGCCGGGAGTAGCGCCGCAGTTCGGCCCGGGAGAGGGGAGAGGCGAGCAGGGAGGTCATGCGCCGAGTCTAGAGCGCCCGGAGCTGAAGCGGACGTGCTGCGGGGCGCGAGCCTCTAGAATGCACGCTGTCATGGTGCTCCTGGTTGCCCTCGCCGCCTACCTGCTCGGCTCCCTGGTGGCGGGCGTGCTGTACTCGCGGGCGCGTGGGGAGGATATCCGGGACCGCGATCTGCCGGGAGGAAGCGGTACCTACCGCCAGTACGGCCTGGCCGCCGCGCTGGCTGTGGCGGCCGCCGACGTGCTCAAGGGCGTGGTGGCGGCGCTGCTGGCCCGCCTGCTCACGCCGGACGCCACCTGGGTCGCGGCGCTGTTCGTGGTGCTGGGGCACTGCTACCCGGTGTTCTTCCGCTTTCGGGGTGGGGGCGGCATCGCGCCGCTGCTGGGGGCCTTGCTGGTGACGGCGCCCCTGGCGCTGGCGGGGATGCTGGCCGCCGGGCTGCTGCTGATTCCGCTGTACCGCGCGACCCTCCAAAAGCGCCTGGGCCTGAACGCCGTGCCGTTTGCCACCGCCGCCGTCCTGCCGCTGGGCCTGCTGCTGGCGGCCCGCTTCGGCGGCTTGGCCGACCTGCTTGCCGGAGCGGGCGTGATGGCGGTGCGCGCCCTCCACCTGCTGGCGCCGCGGAAGCGGGCCATATGAGGCGGCGTTGGACCGCGCTGCTCCTGCCCGCCCTGCTGTTGCTGGGGCCGGGGGCAGGAGCAGACGCCGTGCGGGAAGGCCGCACCCTGCGCTACGAGGACGGCGCGGTTCTGCGCTGGGAACGCCACTACCCTGCCGCGTTGGGCGAGCTCACCGGCCCGGTGACGCTGGGCGGCGTGATCTATCTGGGGGTGGGCCCGGTCGTGTACGCGTTTGCCGAAAGCGGCGCGCTGCTGGCCCGCTACGACCTGCCTGCTCCCGTCACGTCCCTGGATCCTACCGGCGGCACCCTGCGCGTGAGCACGGCGGGCAGCGGGTATGTGGAGCGCTTTACCCTGGGTGACCCCCGTCAGGGCGGCGGCGTGCAGGAACGGGTGGTGTTGGCACCCGATCCCGAGGTCACCGGCTGGCTGGAGCGGGCCGCCCGCCTGGTTCCGCCCGAAGAGCTGACGCGCGCGGCCCGCGAGGACCCGCTGAACCCCTTTCTGGCTGTGCAGGAGGCGCAGCAGGCGGCTCGGCGCGGTGACCGCTACGCCATGCTGAACGCAGTGCGCCGCTCGCTGGAGGGCGAGTTGCCCTTTCCAGCCTGGGTGCGGCTGGCGGCGGCCCTGGACGCGAGCGGCTTTCCCGCCGCGGCGGATCTCGCCCTGGACCGAGCTCGCCGGGACGCCGCAGCCCGCGGCTACGACCCCGAGGTGCGGGTCAGCCGCGAGGCGCTTTTGGCCTATGGCAACCCCAGCGGGTACGTGGGCACGCTGCTCGACCAGGGCCGTCTGGGGCGGGCCGACGTCTGGCTGCGCTACCTGCGCGACCTGCACCCCCGCTTCGAGGGTGGTTCGGCGCTGTATGCCCGCTACGCCGACCTGTTGGACGCCCAGGGCCGCAGCGGCGAGGCGGAGGAATGGCGGCAGTTCAGCCGTGAACTGCGCGCGGGCACGCTGTATAACCTCGGGGCCGAGGGACCGCGCCGCGTGCGGGACGCGGCACGCCTCCTGACGCTGGCACTCCTGCTCGCGCTGGGCGCGGCGCTGCTGACCCTGACGGTTCGGGCCTGGCGGGTGCAGGGGGAAGAGACCCGCGCGCTGGGGGCCGCTGGGCCTCCTGGGTGCGGCACCCGCTGGCCCGGGCGCGGCACGTGGCCATCCTGTATGCCTCGTTCGGAGAGCGGCTGGCGGTGGCGGTGCTGGCCGCCGGCCTGGTGGTCAGCGTGGGGGGATGGCAATGGGCCAACGGCACCGCGGCCCGGCTGAATGCCCCCGCGCTGAATATCGGCACCTACGGGGGTGGGTGGTTCGCCGCCCACCTGGACGACCTCGACCTGCGCGCCACCCCCGACACCGTGCTGCTGGTGGGCCTTGCGGCGCAGCTGGATGGTGACGACAGCGCCGCTCGTGAGCGGTACGCTCGCCTGCCCGGGGATGCCTGCGCGCTCAATAACCTCGGCGTCATCGCGCAGGGCCGTGGGGACGCTCCGCAGGCGCGCGAACTGTACCGCGCCGCCCTGGCCGCTCGGCCCGACCTGGCCGCCGCCGCCTACAACCTGGGCCTAAACCCCAGCACGCCCGGCACCAGCTTTCAGCGCGCCTACCGCCCCGGCGAACCCCGGCTGTGTTACCCCGATGACCGCAGCCTGGCCCGTGCGGTTCAGGGTGACCTCAGTGTGACCCTGCGGCGCGACCTGCGAAGTCCCCTGGGCACCCTCACGCCGGGGCCCGGCCAAAGTGTGCGGCTGGGGGCGGCCTTTTTGGGGGCGCTTGCGCTCACGGCGCTCCTGGCGCTGGCCCTGCTGGTTCCGCGTCCAGCAAGTGCCGTTCGGCAGGGCCGCCCCGCGGCTTACCGCCTGGCCGCGCTGCTGCTGCCGGGTACGGCGCTGCTGGAGGGTGCCTGGGGGACCGTGCTGCTGCTCGCGTGGGCCGCCGCCGTAGCGGGCCTGGCGCCCATGCTGGGCCTTGCCCGCTTCGCTGCGCCGCTCGAGCCCGCGCCGCCCGGCACCCGCACCGCCCTGCTGACGCTGCTGGCCGCGACCTACCTGCTCAATACGCTCGCCTGGCTGATGGTCGAACTGCGCTGGGCTCGGCGCCGACGGCGTGAGGCGGCAGGCTGAAGGCCCGGTCCCCTCTCTTCATTCTCCCTTTATTCTGGCGGCCCGTGTCGAGGACGGGGCAGACGTCCGTCAGGTTGGGTTCGCATACTGGCCGGATGTTCGTGTGCAGTCTTTCGGCTCGCCAGCTCTTTTCCCGCACCCTGGGGCGAAGTTCCCGCCTCCTGCTTGCCGCGCTTGCCCTGGGGCTGACCGCGGCACCGGCCGCCGCTCTGGGCGCGGTGCAGTTCACGTTCACCACGGATCAGACCGCCGCCGCCCTCAACGGTGAAGCGGCCCAGCTCCTCGTCCCGCCCCGCCTGCTGAAGGGCCGGACCATGCTGCCCCTGCACGAGACGGCCGCGCTGCTGGGGCAAAAGGTGAGCGAGGTGGAGGGTCAGATTCAGCTGGGCCGCCTGACGGTGGACCGCGCCCGGAATGCGGCCCTGCTTGCGGGAACCCCGCAACCCGAGGGGAGCGTCGCCACATTGGACGGAACCCTGTACGTGAGTGCTCGGCTGCTGGCCGAGGCCTTGAATGGCCATCTCAGCGTGGACGAGAGCGGGCGGACCCTCACCCTCACGGCGCTGCGCGAGGGCGGCAACCCCTTGGCACCCCAGGCCCGCTTCTCCACCGACAAAACCTCCTACGCGCCGGGCGAACGGGTGATCTTTACCGAGTACGCCTTTGATCCCGACGGGGCGGATATCGTGAGCCGCAAGTGGCAGGGGCGGCAGGACGTGTACTTCCAGCCGGGCACCTACACCGTGACCCTCCAGGTCACCAACAGCCGCGGCCTTCAGAGCGCCCCCTTTTCCCGGACCTTCCGGGTGGAGGGTCCCCCGGTGGACACGCCGCTCAGCTACGCCCTGAAGTACGCCGAGCCCGGCGACCGCTTTCCCGATCCCCTGGTGTCGGGCTACCCCGCCGTGACCGCCGTGCCCGTGGCGGGCCCCAGCTACCCACTGCTCTTTAGTGATAGCCCCGAGGCGCCGACCCAAAGCGGCGTCCTGTACCAGGACAGCGTTGCGGGGCGCGCTCGGCTGCTCGCGTACCACCTCAACGCGCTGGGCCAGCCTGCTCGGCTGTACGTTCTGGCGCGGAACCTGGAGGGGCGGCCCGTCGAGGTCCGCACCGAACGCCTGGGCGAGACGGCCCCTACTCGGATCGAGGGGCTGCTGGGCCAGGTCACGCTGCTCGACTACTTCGCGAGCACGGGCGGCCAGGTCCTGACCCTCGCGCCCGGACAGAGTGCCGCCGTCTACGCCAGCCCTACCCTGGGTCCCGGCAGCGGCGCCAACGTGATGCAGGACCTCAGCACCACCGGCCGGGTAGAGCTGACCTTTGTGATGCTGGAAGAGGCCCTGCCGCCCACGGCGCAGGTGATTCAGCAGCTTCCCTACCTCCCGCCCGACGGCAAGCACCAGCGCGGCACCTTTCCAGGGGCGGTGCGGTCCCTGCGCGTGAACCTGACGGCCCTGCCCGCCCGCCTGGTGATCGGTGACGGGCAGCTTGACCCCGCGCTTGTCGGCACCGACGTCCTGACCGGCCGCCCGCAACGGCTGCTGGGCAACTACGGCGTTCTCTATGACCTGGAGGTCACGGGGGCAGGCGGCACCGCCATCGCCCTGAGCCCCCGCGGCGGCCTGTACCGCGGCGCCATGCACATCGAGGACGGCCCGATCACCCAAACGATCAAGCTGCCCCGCACCGGGAACGCCCTCACGCCCGACCAGCCCGTTCTGCTGTGGCGGCCCCAGAGTGACCGTCTGAACATCGACTTCGTGCCCGCCAGCGGCAGCAACCTGCCCGTCAGCCTGGTGTTTTACCGAGCACAGGTCCGCTCTGGGTTCGGGGGAGTGTGGAAGACCTATCAGCCCTAAGGAGGGGGTAGAGCTGGCCCTTTGCCCCTGCCTACAGGGTGCAGGTCGCCGCCACCCACCACCCCGGATGCTCAGCCTGGAGCGTGCGGGCGGCGGCATGGGCCTGGTCGTCGTTTTCGGCCAGCGCGAAGCAGGTCGACCCGGAGCCACTCATCAAAGGCGAGCGTAGGCCTGCGCGGCTGAGCGCGTCGAGGGCCTCGCGAATGGGCGCGTGGCGGGCGGCGACGGGGCCTTGCAGGGCGTTCCGGTACGGGACGTTCCGGCCATCGGCCAGGGCCGCAAGCACGCCCTCCACGTCGAGGGCGGGCGTAAAGCCTTCCTCGCCGTCCAGCCAGGCGTAGGCGTCCCGGGCGCTCACCGCTACGCCGGGATGAACGAGCACGAGCGGCACACGCGGCACCGGCAGCGGCGTCAGGACCTCCCCGATGCCCTGCGCGAGGGCCGCTCGTCCCAGCAGGAAAAACGGCACGTCCGCGCCCAGGGTCAGGGCCAGCGTGGGAAGGGACACGGACGCGGGATACAGCCGCGCCAGGGCCATCAGCGTGGTGGCCGCGTCGCTGCTGCCGCCGCCCAGGCCGGAGGCGAGGGGCAGGCGCTTGCGCAGGGTGATCGCCGCGCCCCCTGGCACGCCCGCTGCCTCCAGATACGCCCGCGCGGCGCGGTACACCAGGTTCCCTTCGTCCACCGGGAGGTTGGCCCCCTCGACCTGGAGGGTGAGGGTGCTGGCCGGGCGGATGTCCAGCTCGTCGCCGACGCTGAGCGGCACCATGATGGAGTGGAGCTCGTGGTAGCCGTCGGCGCGCAGCCCACGGACGCTCAGGCCGAGATTGACCTTGGCGGGGGCGAAGTAGGTGACGGCGGCACCGCCCGTTACCGGTTGAACAGTCGCAGGATCTCCAGGCATCGGTTCCTCAACGCCTAGCATCCCATACCGCCGCGACCGCTTGTGCCAGCGCGAGGTCACCGGGCGTGGTGACCTTGAAAAGCCGGGCATCGCCGGGCACCAGCGTCACCGGGACACCCAGCCGGGCAACCAGGCCCGCGTCATCCGTCGCGCTGAAGCTTTCGGCTCGTGCCGCCGCGTGGGCCCGCAGCAGCAGCTCGCGGCGAAAGCCCTGCGGGGTCTGCACCGCCCACAGGCCCTCACGGGGGACCGCGCCCGCCCATCTGCCCCGCTCACCCCGCACCAGCGTATCGGCCACGGGCAGGGCGGCGGTGGCCGCGCCGGTTTCGGGAACGGCCTCTAGCAGCGCGTGCACCACCTCCCCCGGCAGGAAGGGCCGCGCCGCGTCATGAACAAGCACCACGTCCGCCGAGGTGGCGTGCAGCAGCCGCCACACGCTCTCCTGGCGCGTCTTGCCGCCCGAGGTGGCCCGCGCCGGGATGCCCTGCGGCAGGCTCCATCCCTCGGGCAGCGCCACCAGCACCTCATCCACCAGGGGGGCGAGCGCGGCCACGCTGCGGGCGAGCAGGCTCTGTCCCGCGACCTCCACAAACGCTTTTGGCCCGCGCCCCAGGCGGGTGCCGGACCCAGCGGCGGGAATGAGGGCGGCGGTGCGGCCCGCGAGCAAGCAGACGCCGGTCACGCCTCCTCCTTCCAGCGCCGGAATCCCGGCACGTCCAGCCCGAACTGGTCGAGGACGCGGGCCGTGACGAAGTGCAGCAGTTCGCCCACGTTTCCCGGCGCGTGGTAGAAGCCGGGGCTGGCGGTCATCACGGTCGCGCCCGCGTCAAAGGCACTCAGCATGTTCTGAAGCACCGGTCGCGAGAGTGGATCCTCACGCACGACGAGCACCAGCCGCCGCCGCTCCTTGAGGGTCACGTGCGCGGCCCGGGCCAGCAGGTTGTCCGTGAAGCCTCCCGCCACCTTCGCCAGCGTTCCGGCGCTGCACGGCACCACCAGCATGCCGTCCGTGCGAAAAGACCCGCTGGCGACGCTGGCCGAGAGGTCCCGGTCGTCGTGGGTGACCCGGGCGAGGGCCGTGAGGTCCGCGAGCTGCGGGCCGCCCTCTGCCGTCATCACTCGCTTGGCCCCACTGGTCACGATCAGGTGGGTCTCCACCTCCAGCGCCCGCAAGGCACGCAACACCGACAGCGCGTAGGGCATGCCGCTGCCCCCACTGACCCCGACCACCAGCCGCATACGGGGCAGCGTAGCAGAGGAGTACGCTGGGGCATGACCGCCGCTCACGCCGCAGCTCTGCTGCAAGGCTACTGGCAGGGCGCACACCTCGCCGATCCGCCCGCCTACCTGGACCGCCTGCGTGCCCTCTCCCCGGTGCTGTATGACCCCGGCACGGGCTTTGCCCTGCTGACCGGACACGCCGAGCTCAGTGCCGCCCTGAAAAGTCCCTTTGTGCGCACCGGCAAGGTCGGCGGCGACTCCGCCTTCCTCCAGAGCGAATCGGCGCGGCTGATGGCTCCGATGATGCTCTTTCACGACGGCGCTTCTCATACCCGCCTGCGGTCTCTCGCGCAGCGGGCCTTTACGCCGCGGGTGCTGGAAGAAAGCCGCGCCTTTATCACCGCCCTCACCGATGAGCTGCTTGCTGAGGCCGCGCGGCAGGCCCGGAGGCGTGGGGGAGAGGTGGACGCGGTGGCGGCCCTCGCGGTTCCCCTGCCCGTCACCGTGATTGTGCAGATGCTGGGCCTGGAGGGCCACGACGCCGACCTTTTTCGGACCTGGGCGGGCAGCGTGGCGGACCTGATCGGCGGTCTGAACATGACGCCGGAGCGCTGGGCAGGAGTGGAGGCGGACGCCGGGGCGATGCGCCGCTACTTCCGCACGCTGGCGGACGACCTGCGGGCCCACCCCCGACCGGGCCTGCTCTCCGCCTTGGCCGCGGCGGAGGACGGGGGCGAGCGGCTCAGCGGTGATGAGCTGCTTGCCAACGCAGTTCTCCTGCTTGTGGCCGGGCACGAGACGACCAGCAACCTGATCTCCGGGAGCCTGCACGTGCTGCACGCGTGGCCGCAGGAACGGGCCTGGCTGGCCGAAGACCCGGGAACGCGGGCCGCGAACGCGGTGGAAGAGCTGCTGCGCTTTCTCTCGCCCGTGCAGGGAACTGGGCGGTTCACGGTCGCCCCCCTCACGCTGGGCGGCGCCGAATTGCCCGCCGGGCTGCACCTCAGCCTCAGCCTGGCCGGGGCCAACCGTGATCCACGCGTGTTTGAAGCGCCGCACCGCCTCAACCTCGCGCGCGAGAACGCCCGGCTCCACCTCAGTTTTGCCGCCGGAGCCCACTACTGCCTGGGTGCGGGCCTGGCACGGATGGAGGCGGCCATCTTCCTGACGCGTTTCCTGGCTCGTTTTCCTGAGTACCGGGTGCCCGAGCAGCCGCTCGACTACCTGCCGAACTTCACGCTGCGGGGCCTGCGCGCCCTGCGCCTGAACCTCGCTTGACCGGGTGCCGGGCCGACCTCAGGTGAGGTGCCGCCCGCTAGACTCAGGTTCATATGGCCGACCTTGACCGTGCTCGTGAGGCCCTGCGTGCCGCCATGACCGCCTGGGCGGTGGCGGAGGTGCGCGGCGACCAGGCCCGCGTGACCCTCGTTCCCGACTCGGACCAGCTTGCCCTGCACCTGGAGCGGGTAGACCCGGCGTGGTCCCTGACTTGGGCCTGCGAGAGCGTGGCTCCGCCCGTCGTGCGCGCCCGCCTGAGCGTGCTGGGTGCCGTCCGCGAGGGGCTCGCGAGCGGCCACAGCCTCCAGGACGCCAAGCTGCGCGCGCTGGCCGACGCCGCCCACTTTTTTGGTGTGGCGCTGCCGACCGAGGCCCAGTGGGTCGAATACGACCCGGAGGAGGGGCCCAATACCGCTGACCTGGTGGCCGAGGCCGAGAGCGCCGCTGCACCGGCGGCGCGTCCCGCCGCTCGGCCCCCCGAGCCTCCCCGTGACCCCCAGATGGAAAAGGCCCGGCGCCACATCGAGGACCTGATGGACCAGATCAGGGCGGCGGGCAAGGGGGGCGAGGCCGCGCGGGTTATCATGAACGGCTACGGCGAGACGCTCGAGGAAAGCCGCGCCATCTACAAGGAACTTCAAGCGATCCTCAGGGGCTAGGAGCGTGCAGAAATTCATTGCGGTGGGCGACATTCACGCCGATTGGGAGGGTTTGTGGGCAGCGTTGCGAGCGGCGAGCTGTGTGACGGCGGACGGTCGGCCCACGCCGCCGGTGTGCGCCGGTCGGTACCAGGTGGTCCTGATCGGGGACCTTGTTCACCCCAAAAGCGAGCGTGACTACGCGCGGCTGACCGGCCTGCCCCGCTTCGACCCCGGCCATCCGGAGCACCTCTTTCTGGCAGCGCGCGAGCAGGTGCGGCAGCTTGACCGGTTGCGGGCCTACCAGGCGGCCGCTCCCCACGCGGTCCATATCCTGCTGGGCAACCACGACGACGCCGTGCTGAACCCCGGTTATGTGCTGGGGACCGGCAGCGGTCTGGTTCACCTGGAGTTTGACCCGGCGCGGGGCGGTCAGCTCCTGCCCGAGCACCTGCGCGCCTGGATGGAAGGCTTCGCGCGCGAACTGCGGGTGGGCGGCGTGCAGTTTGCCCACGTCTCACCCCTTCCGGCCCACACCTTTTATGACGACCTCTTCTATGCTGATCCCAGCACCAAACGCTGGTTTCGTGACAGCCCCGAGTACGTCCGCATGGCGGGCCTGAGCTTTGGCGTGTACGGGCACACCCTACAGGAAGGGGGCATCCTGCTCGACCAAGAGGCGCGCCTGGCCATGATCGACGCCCTGCACGCCCGTGAGTATCTGGAACTGCTGCTTGACGCTGCCCAGCCAGAGCCCCTCCAGAGTGTTCGCGCCGTGCCCTTTTAGGCCCGCGTGTGTTGACAAGGCAGGAAGGCGCGGCTATCCTGAACCCCGCTGCTTTTTGCAGTGGTTGACGCTGGGGTCCGGTAGTGTAGCGGTTAGCATAACTGCCTGTCACGCAGTAGGTCGCGGGTTCAAATCCCGTCCGGACCGCCAAGCTTCCCCTTCGGGGGAACGCGGCTAGGTAGCTCAGCTGGTAGAGCAAACGACTGAAAATCGTTGGGTCGGCGGTTCGAGTCCGCCCCTGGCCACCAAACCAAACAAAAAGACTCCGTCCTAGGGCGGGGTCTTTTGGCTGTTGGGCGAAGGGCTGGGGCCCGAATCCTCTCAAAGCGCTTAAATTTGAAGCGCTTTTATCTGTTTCCTTCTGAGGGTGAGGCCGGTGAAAGACCGCACGCACACCCCCCAGCTTGACCCGGACCCGTGACCCCTCGCCCTCTGAGATTTCGGCCTCCAGGTGCCGCAAGGCTCATCCGGCTACCCGGCGGGAGTATCAAATCCCGGCATTGACCACTCCCACCCCGTGCGCCGCCCGTTCGTCCCCCGGCCCCGGCGTCAGCCGCGTGCGGTAGCCCTCTACGCCCACGCGGGCGATTTCGTCGAATATTTCAAGGATGGCGTTCTTGGTCCGGTACGTCCCGTACCTCGCCTCGTCCTTGCGCCGCACGATGGGGAAGGTCTCCATGATGTAGTCCACGTCGTCGCGCCCGACGCCGTACAGGTGAAAGTAGAGCGCGTCCAGTTCGGCCCGCAGCCAGAAACGCCGCTCGTCATCCCACACGAAGGGTGGCCCGTCGTACTCCAGGTCGCGCGCAAAGCCCGCCAGGTCGTGCGCCGTGTAGGTTAGCTCCAGCACACGCGGCGTGATGAAGGCGAGGAGATTGGGCGTGAAGGTGGAGGGGGGGAGAACGGGAAGCTGGCGGGTGACGTTGTATTTGAGGTGCGTTCCGCCGACTTTCTGCCTAACTGCGAAGTCATGCGCGAACGAGTTAAGCGTCCCCAGCAGGGCCGGAATCTGAGACATCGGACAATCCGGGAGCATTTGCAAGAACGTGTCACCTGCCGCTCTTCTCGGATAGACAGCGCCGATGAAAGTCCGCTCATTCGTCGCGTTCGTGATATCCCGCCATCCCATCAGCCAGTCCCGCCCCCACTCCCAGACCACACGCCCTTGCTTGTCCCGCTGAATCAGCCTGTCCTCGACTTCCCCTTCACTCACCCAGTACCTCGGCAGCGGCAGTTTTGTGGGGTCGGCCTTTTCCCCCGCCGTCATGTCCCGCGTGCTCCCATCCTGCGTGTAGGTGGCAAAGCGGTGGTCAAACTGGTGCATCAGCTTGGCCTCGTACAGCGGGAGCATCTGCGCCTGCCCGCGCACGTAGCGGTTGCCGCTGAGGGTCCAGCCCTCGGCTTCCAGTTCGGCGGCGGTGCGAAAGATACGTGAAGCTGTGTTCATCATGAACATCAACATGAACTTGACGCCCCACGGGTTCTCCCCGGTCGCCTCGTTCAGCAGCACGGGCACCCGCTGGTAGATGCCCTTGGTGATGGCCGCATCCCTGGCCGTGCGGAAGACGGGCGCGGTGCGGGTGTTCGGGTTCAGGAGGGCGATCTCTTCGGGCGAGAGTGTGAAGCGCTTGCCGGGGTCGCGCACGTCGTCGGGCCGCAGCGCGAAGAAGACGAAGCTCGCCGCCTTGTTCGGGCGGGCCCTGCCGCTGACCGACAGGGTGCAGAACTTGAAGCTGCGGTGAACGCCGGGGAAGATGCCTTCCCGGTTCTCGAAGTCGTACAGGCTGCGCAAGCGGCGCGTATCGATCAGTTCGTTGAAGAAATGCTGATTAAATGAGTCGGTCGCTATTCCTGTGGGGACAACAAGTCCACAGATGCCTGTTGCCGAGATGCTGTCCTTGCTTAGCTCACAGAAGAGAGGGGCCGTATTAAGACGCCCAAAACTGGTTTTTGGATAGCGGCCACTGCTATGGATGAAGTGTTGCAAGCCCTCCGTTCGACGTTTTTCGCGCAGATAGGCCTGGTAGAGCTTCGTGTCTTCGCTCTTGAGGCGTTCAATCATGCGGTCCCGCGTAGCCATGTTCGGGGCGTTGGCAATATCTGGGCGACTCACTGCAAAGAACTCTTGAGGATCAAGCTGTATCTGTTCCCACGGCGGATTGCCCAGCACGCAGTCAAAGCCGCCCCGCGCGTACACGTCCGGGAACTCCACGTGCCAGTGAAAGAAGCGGTACTGCTCGGCCAGCTCGGACACCAGGGCGGTGACCTCCGGCAGGCTCTGCGGGTCGCGCTCCAGGGTCCGCAGGGTGCCCGTGGTGATGGCGGGAGCACCCGGCACCCTGGGGGCGACAAAGGCGGCGCACCAGGCGTCGGCCAGGGTCTTCAGGCGCTGGTGCTCGGCGTGCGTCTGGATGGCGGCCCAGGTGGATTCCTGCGCCTGCACGTGCTCCAGCGTGTCCGGCTCGATGCGGTCCAGGGCCTCGACCATCCGCCGCAGGCCGCTCAGGTCGCCGCCCACGTCAAAGAGGCTCTGGCTGCCGTGCGCCCGCTCGATCAGGTCTTCACGTTCCTGCTTGTTGCGCTTTTTCAGGGCGCTCACGGTCTTCTTGTCGTCGCCCTCCAGCTCCGCGAAGGCTTCGTCGGGGAGGTGCAGGGTGACGGCCTTGACAGCGGGCTTCAGCACGCGCTTGACCATCTTTTCGGGAATCTCGTCCTCGCGGCGCATGAGTTCGGGCGTGGTACCCAGCAGGCTGTTTCCGCTCCTGAGGCGGTGGTCCAGGAAGGCGAGCGGCTTGCCGGGCACGGCGCTTTCCAGCCACAGGGCGACCCGGGCGAGTTCGGTCGCCATCGGGTTAAGGTCCACCCCGTAGATGCAGTGGGCGATCACCTCACGGGTGGCGGCGCGAAGCTGCTGGGGCGAGGGGTGCGTCACGCCGTGTTCGGCGCGGGCCAGGGCCAGGCCGATCCTCCGGGCGGCGGCGAGCAGAAAGTGTCCGCTGCCGCAGGCGGGGTCCACCACCTTGAGGGCCTTGAGGGCGGCCACCGGGTCGGGCTGGGTCAGCGCCTCCTCGATCACCGGGTCCAGGGCGCTTTCCAGCAGCAGCTCGATGAGGCCGGAGGGGGTGTAGTAGCTCCCGGTGGTCTTGCGCTCGTTGCCCGCCGCCGTGCTCAGGCGAAAGGTGCCGGTGGCCGTGTTGACCTCCGGGTGCAGCTCCAGCAGGCTCTCGTAGATGCTGCCCAGCTCCTCGGCGTCCAGTCCCGCGAAGTTCACGGGCCGGGTGGTGCGGCCCTCCTCAATCAGGGACAGGGCGCGGACGGCGGCGTACAGGTCGCTGTTGGCCAGCTCATAGCCCAGCAGGGGGTAGGGCTCAAACAGGTGCCCGCCAAAGGCCGGAAGTCCCAGGAACGGCAGCCCGCCGTACATCCCGCGCAGCAGGACCTTGAGGCCCTCCCAGGCGTCCCCGTGCGCCGCGCTTCCCTCGCTGGCCCCGGCGATCCGGCGCAGCCTGCGGGTGGAGTAGTGCTCGTAGCGGGCCTTTGCCACCGGGTCCGTGCCCTCCGGGTGCAGCAGGTCGCGGTCTTCAACCACAAACAGAAAGACGAGCTGGTAGACGAGCCTCAGAGACAGGCGGTAGAGGTCCCCGGCCTGGAATTCTCCGGCGGCGAGCTGATCTCGCAGGCCCCGGTTGCGCCGCAAAAAGCCCCCGCCCAGCGTGCTGATGGCCCGTTCCACGCCGTCCCGCAGGGCGTCGTTTGCGCGGGTGCCCTGCTCGCTGGCCTGCCGGTTCCAGCGCTCGATGATGGCGTTCTCGCCGCCCCCGAACCGGCTCCGGTGCGCGAGCAGCCACAGCAGCCGGAAGCTGGCGCTGTCGCCCTGGTCGAACATCTCCTCGAGGTCAAACTCGATAAAGGCGGGCCGGGTGACCTGGGCGTTGTCCCGCAGAAGCCGCAGCCGCTCCCCGTTCAGGACGAGGCCCCAGGTGTGTTCGCCGCTGCGGTTCAGGAACTCCTGCACCAGACCGTGCGGGCTGGCCCGCAGCGTGCCGTAGGTGGCGATGCGGTCAAGGTCCTCGCCGGGGGCGGCGTGAATGGGCACCGCGCCCAGAAAGCGGATGGGGTACGTCTTGCCCTCGATGACGAGCCGAGGCTGGGCCTGTAACTCGGTGTGGCCCAGTTCCTGCAAGAGCGGCGTGATCCAGTAGCGCAGGGGGTCGGCGCTGCCGCGCTCGGCCTTCGCTTCTGTCCAGCGGGCGTAGGCCCCCCGCAGGCGGTCCCAGGAACGGCTGATGCCCTCCTCGATGGGTTCTTTGGGGGCGAGGCCGTAGCTTTCCGGGTCGAGGAGGGTGCGGGCCTCTG
>NZ_JQNI01000002.1:1535000-1682500 GCF_000745175.1 Deinococcus sp. YIM 77859 | reverse complement strand
GGCCCGCCCGGAGCGCTGCGCGTAGTTGGCCGGGGTGGGCGGCACGTTGCGCATCCCGACCACATTGAGGTCACTGATGTCCACGCCGAGTTCCATCGTGGGCGAGCAAAAGAGGGTGGGCAGCGCTCCGCTGCGAAAGAGGTCCTCGCGGCGCTCGCGCTCCTCGGCCTTGATCTGCGCGGTGTGCTCGGCCGAGTGGAGGTGCTGAAAGCGCTCGGGGGGCTGACGGTAGAGGCTGCTGAAAAAGGCGTTCGGTTTGGGCGGCTCGTCCGCGTGCAGCACGCGCAGCACGTCCTGATGGCCGCGCGTGCCGTCCCCCGCCAGCCAGGTCATCGCGGTGCCCTTGAGCTGGTAGTACCCCGGCTCGACCTCCTCGATGAACTCTCCCAGCGCGCGGAAGAGATCATGGATCATCACTTCCGCGTCCGTGCGCTTGAGCTTGCCGCTCCAGGTCGGAAGGGTCTGCGGACGGCACAGGAACTTCCCGAAGCTGCCCTGTCCGCTGAGAAAGGCCACGTCGTACTGGGGACGGCCCTGCGGGCGGCTGCCCAGAGCGACCACTTTCGCGGTGTCCAGGGTCCGCAGCTCCTCGGTGGTGAGTGCCCACCGGCTCTCCACATTCAGCAGGCCCATGTTGGCTTCCAGTCCGGCGAGGAAGTCCCGCGTGAGATAGGGCGTCTTGATGGCGAGCTGGCGCCGCATCCAGGCGAAGAGTACCCCCGCTACCCGCTGCCGCTCCTCCGGGGCCGCGCCGCGCAGGGCCGGGTGGGTGCCCTCCCAGAGGTCCTTTGCCGCGCACACCTCGTCCAGATACGGGTAGCGGAACTCCAGCAGCCCGCACTGCTCCAGGTTGGGCATGGTGAGTTTCCAGCCCGCCTGCTGGTCGGACCACAGGTAGTAGCCCAGCAGGTCTTGCAGGGTCTTTACGGTGCGGTCCTTTTCGCGGAAGCGCACGCCAGGGTCGGAGGCGAAGTCCGCCAGCGAGAGCCCCAGCGCCGCGTACACCCGGCGGGTGAGGTCCTCATGCTCGATGCCGTCCTCTCCTGCCTGCACGAGTGCGCGGTGCAGCCCGGAGCGCAGCGTGGACACGAACACGAAGTCGTTGAAGTGCCCGGCTTGCAAGGAGGCGTCCTGGCGGTTATCGGTAAAGGTCAAGATCTTTTGGGCCTGCTGCGGGAGGCCGCTCTGCCGCAGCCCCTGGACCGAGGACATGCTCAGCAGCGTCGTGGCGGTCGAGCGTCCCTCCGCGCTGAGGGTGGCGAGTTTGGCGAGCTTGCGGGTTCCCGCCGAGTAGCTGACCCCGCAGTGCAGGCAGAACGGGAAGGCGTCCCCAACAAACTGCACCCGCTGCCCACCGAAGTCCACGGTCTCGCCCAGGGGCGTGACCCGCAGCGTCTCCGGCAACTGCTTGCGGCGGTCGGACTTGAGCCGGACCCTGGGGCCGTCGATATCGAGCCAGGTGGTGGGCACGCGGTCGAGCATGGCCTCCTCGTCGTCCGGCCAGGGGAGGCTCTGCGGGGTGGCGGGGAAGTACAGGTATCCGGCCTCGCTGTCCTCGTCGGGGTCGTCTCGCTCGAACGGGGAACGGGCGGTGAACACCAACCGTCCGGTTTCCGGCTGCCGCTGCCGCCTCACGGAGTAGTACTCATGGCCGCAGGACCGGCAGAACTCCAGCGGGTAGAGCCGCATGGTTCGGTCTGTGCCGGGAGCGTAGAGCTGGCCCTGGAGGGTGAGGTGCGCGGTGCGGTCCTCGCTCAGCGTCGTGAACACGGTGGACGCCTTGCTGATGAACTGGTGCAGCCGGAAGGCGAAGGTTGCTCGGCCCGTGTCCGGGTGCTGCAGGGCATAGCCCCGCATCAGCCGTTCCCGAATGGCCTGGGCGCAGCGGTCCTCATCCTGTCCGGTGAGGGCGGAGAGTTCCTCGGCCAACCCCCCGGCCCCCGTGAGACGGCGCGGGGCCTGCCGCTCCAGCCGCCCCGCCTCCTCGTTCCAGCGCAGGCCCAGGGTGGCCTCAATCCAACAGACCAGGGGGTCCGCGATGAAGGAGGCGAAGTCCTGTGGTACGGGCGCGGTGACGCTCCTGGTCAGGGCGGGAAGGTCATAGCTCCCCCCCGTGACCCGGCGCAGCCGCTCGCCGATCACGTTCTCGGCTGGGATGGTGACCCCAAAGATCTTGCTGGCGACCCGCGCCACCTCGGCCTGCCGGTCCTGGTAACGGGGAAGGGAAGACATGGTGGCGGACGTGCCGATGCACTGCATGTTCGGCGCTTCCAGGCGGTCGCGCGCGCGGCGGATCAGCATGGCGACGTCCGCGCCCTGGCGACCCCGGTAGGTGTGCAGTTCGTCGAAGACGAGGAACTGGAGTCCCCTGGCGCGCTCGACCAGTCGGTACTCGTCCCGGCGGGTCAGGATGAGTTCGAGCATCATGTAGTTCGTGATCAGGATGTCGGGGGGGGTCTCCACCACCTCATCCTTCTCGCCCCGCGTCTCCTGGCCGGTGTAGCGCGCAAAGGTGACGGGCCGCGTCTTTGGATCACGGCCCAAAAACTTCTCCAGCTCCTCCATCTGGCTGTTCGCCAGGGCGTTCATCGGGTAGACGATGATGGCCTGGATGCCCTGCCCGCTCCCTCGGCGCAGCACGTGGTCGACGATGGGCACGATGTAGGTCAGGGACTTGCCCGACCCGGTGCCCGTTGTCACAACGTAGTGCTGCCCGGCGCGGGCGAGCCGCACCGCCTCGGCCTGGTGGCTGTGGAGCTTGAGGGGGACACCTGGGCCGCCGTCCTTTCCGAAGCGGAAAATGTCCGTGCAGCCGGGATGGAGTAGACCCTGGGCCGCGAGGTCGCCGACGCTGCCCCCCGGCTCGAAGTTGGGGTTGAGCTGGACGAGGGGTTCCGGCCAGAACGCGCCCCCCTCGAAGGCGTTCGCCACAAAGCGCTCGATCCGTTCGTCCAGGATGGAGATGAACGACTTGACGTAGCTGGCGTAGTCGCTGATGACCTGGTTGCGAAACTCAAAAACGTCCACTTCCTGCGCTTCCTTCCTGTGTGCTGAGGGGGAATGAGCCCAACGGTAACCTCTACATAGCGCATTCGGCAGACGCTTTTGGCTCAAAGACGCGGGCGGCCTACGTTCCCCGTCACCCGAACGGCTCGCGCCTCCTCCGGTCGCCGCTGCCGGAGAAGGGCGAGAAAGCCTTTTCTGGCCTGGAAAAGGAGCGCCTCTCCAGCGCCGCAGACGGTGACCGGCTCTGCACCGCGCTCAGCCCAACTTGCTTGGATGCCAGACCCCATGGGGGGTGGGTCCCGGCTTGGGCTTCAGAGCCTCCAACCGGCGAGGGGCACGCGCTGCCCTGTGCGCGCGATTCCATTGGCCCACTCGATGGTGGCCGGGTCACTTCCGGCGTGCTGGGCGTTATTCATAAACACGCGGGTGAGCCAAAACACCTGCTCGGTGAGTGTCGCTAGGCTGAGGCGGTCACTGTGAACAAGCTCAAGCTCCGTGGGTCGGGGCAGGGCCGCCTGGGTGTTGGTGACCAGCAGGCAGCGCCGCTCATCCAGAGACAATACGCTGCCCTCTTCTGCCTGCACGGCCACACTGTGGTTGCTTTTCTTGATGGCCAGCAGCGAAAACTGGGGAATGCCCAGGTCGTGCAGCGCAAGGGTGAAATCATCCACCTCACCCGCCAAAAAGCGGCCGTCGCGGTGCACGATCACCTGATCCACTGAGCGGCGGGCCAACAGGCGGTGCAACCCTTTTTTCAGCTCCGCCAGGCTGAGCCGTTCGTTGTTGGTGCGGCGAGGCGGAGTCCAGCTCTGCAGGGGTCGGCCCCGGTGGTCGTGGAGGGTAAAGGCGGGCAGGCTCTGTTGGTGGGTGTGATCGTGCCCCAAATCCACCCCCACAAAGAAAGTCTGCTCGGTGACGCCCGGGAGGTCGGCCAGATCCCAGGGCACCGCGCCGGCGGTGCGCGCCAGCTTGACCGCCATATTGACCCAGGCCATGTACTCGGTGCGCGGCCGGTGGAGGAGTGTGCGGCTTACGGAAAAAAGGCACCGGAGACCAAGCTGCTGGAGCTGCTGAAACAGGGTGTCGCGCACGCTGCGGGTGAGGTCGTCGGGCAGGACCACCAGCGCGATCAGTTGGCGGCCAGCTTGGGTGGCCTGCGCGGGTGCGGGTGCCAGTGCGGCGGGCTGCTGCAGCTGACCGCTGGCGGGATCGTAGGTGTGAAGGCCCCGCGCCAGATCAAAAGGCGGGAGGCCCAGTTTACGGTACTCGCCGCCACTCCAAAAGGTATACAGGGTGTCGTCCTGGTCCTGACGCCGCAGGTGTTCGTGGAGCCCCTGCCGCGATTCAGCAGAACGCAGCACCTGGTGACGTGGCAGCAGGTGGGCCAGCAGCTCGCGCCGCAGTTGGGCGTTGGCGTGCTCATCGGGAAGGTGGGGTGAAACCACCGCCAGTCGGACGGGAAGGGGCGGCGGTTCCAGAATTCCCCGCTTGTGAACCTCGGTCACGTCACGCCCCAGGCCACGCCCAAAGCGCAGCCTCTTCCCCGCAATGATGGGCGCAGCCACCTCCAGCGGTTCCAGTGAGGTCACAAAGGGTTTCCAGAGGTCTGTGAGCTGCACGAGCCGCTGCACCTCGTCCCAGCGGAACGCGGCGGCGTGGTGGGCGGCCTGGGCCAGGCCCAGCTCATGCAGCGCTTGTGGAGAAAAGCTAAGATGCCAGCGGCCCTGGGTCGCCGCTCCGGGGTTGGCAAAGTGCCAGCCGTCCTCTTGGCGCAAAAGCGCCATCTGCTGGCCTCGGTCGAGACACAGAGCATGAAGCTTTTGGCAGGTGGCGGGCAAGGCTGCGCTCCACATCTGGACCGCCTCGGCTGGCCAGGGCAGCGCAGACAGATGACGGCGCCCCGGCCGCAGCACCAGCCAGCGTTGTCCGGAATGCCGTTCCAGCTCCCATTCCCAACGGAGATGGGCGTGGACAGTGAGTTCTGCCGGGTGGCGGTCGGGCGGGCGCAGGACCACCCGTTCTAGCCTTGGATGGATGGCCATTCGTTCCCGGTACGTCAGCACATATCCCGCTCGCACAAGCGCCTGCCGAATCAGCGACAACACCCCTTGGTCGAAAGCCGGGTGGTCGGGGTCAAGCCGCGTGTGCGAAATGACTTGGACGCCGCGAAACGTGGGCTGAGGTCGGCCGTGATACACCTGAACCTGTTCGCCCACCTGCTGAGCCCAAAAGCCCTGCCCGCGCACAAAGCCCAGCAGGGCGCGGGGGTTGCGGTGAGCATATTCCGTGATGTAGAGCGGCAGATCAGGGTTCAGGGGAAAATGGTTGAGCTTCAAGGGCGGTCCTTCGGCATGGCAAGTCGAGTGGTGGGAGCGGGATGAAGGAGGGAACGTGCCCGGCTAGGGATGATCTTCCGCCTCGTGGACGATCTGCAGGACGCGTTCGCGGATGCTGCGTTCCTCGCGCAGGTAGCGGCGGGCGCTCATCTGCACGCCGATGGCGGCGACCGTTTGCCCAGCGTGGCGGTAGGGCACGCCCAGGGTGCACTGCCCCGGAATCCATTCCTCGATGGAGTAGGCGTAGCCGCGCCGACGCACGCGAGCGACCTCGGTGCGCCACTCGTCGGACGTGGTGATGCTGCTCTGGGTACAGGCGGCGAAGGCGCGCGGCTGGAGGTCAGCATGCGCGTACAGGATCTTGCCGCTGGCCGTGGCGGTAGCGGGGAGGTAGATGTCGAGGGGCAGGTCGATATCCGCGTCGGGGTGGCGCTCGCGGATGGCGCAGACCACCTCTTCTCCCTCCAGGAGGCACAGAAAGGCGACCGCCTTGACTTCCAGGGCGAGGCGGGTGATCAGCGCGCGGGCGTCCTGAAACCAGGGCAAGGCCGAGGTGAGCTGCGCGCCCATCTCCGCGATGTGCCACGAGAGGCGGTATTTCCCGGCGGGCGTGCGGCGCAGGAATCCCGCCTCGGTCAGCCCCGCGAGGTAGGCGTGGGCCGTCGCGCGGGGCACATTCAGGTGAGCCGCCAGTGCCCGCACGCCCCACTCGGGCTGGTCGGCGCTAAACGCTCCGAGGATGCTCGCGGCTTTCTGAAGGGACAGCACGTGTCCAGCTTACAGGGACAAGAAGGCATGAATGCCGTACGGCCCGACGAAGGGCGGTCAGGGTTCCCGGATCGCTCGGCGCAAGCGGGTCCAGGGCCGTCTGCCGCGCTGCTGGCCCTGCGGGCGCTCACGGAGATGGCCGCGCGGCAGGTCAGCCGTCCTCGTCTTCGGGTTCCTTGTGCGGCAGCATCGGCGTGAGGCGGGCGAGCTCGTCGGTGGGAGAGACGTTCTCACGCTCTTCCGGGGCGGGGCCGGTGTCCAGGCCGCTGATGAGGACCTCGCCCCGCGTCTCGTCCTGCGGTGCCTTGTCAGCGCGGTTCTCGTCCTGGGTCATGCCCTAGGGTACGGCGGGGGCACAGGCGGAGGATGTGGAGTGGCGTTAGACCCGCACCACGCTGTGATCCCCCACCACAAGCTGCGGGCCGCTGCTCGTCGTGGCGGTCACGGTGGCCCGGCGCCCGATCACCGCGCGAACGAGGGGCCGAGTCGGGCGGCAGACGGTCGCGTGCTCGTCGATCAGGGTGTCGACCAGCGTGGCGTCCTCCACCCGTGCCCGGGGGCCTACGCTGACATTCGGGCCAAGTCGGCTGCCCCGCACGCTGGCTCCTGCCCCGATCAGCACCGGACCCGTCAGCGTGCAGTCCTCCACCGTCGCGCCTGCCTCGATCACGACTGGACCGCTCAGGCAGCTTTCGCGGACGTCACCCTCCAGCCGCGGGGTGAGGGTGCTCAGGAAGTGCGCGCTGGCCGTGAGCAGGTCGGCAGGGGTGCCCGCGTCGCTCCAGAAGCCGCCAAACGGCACGGCCCGCACCCGCCCGCCCGCCGCCACCACCCGCAGCAGCGCCTGCGGGAACTCGATCTCGCCGCGCTCGCTGGGCTCAAGCGCTGCGACCTCTCCCAGCACGTGTGGATGAAAGGCAAAGACCCCACAGGCCGCCAGGTCGCTGGGCGGACGGCGCGGCTTCTCGTCCAGCCGAGTCAGGAAGTCCCCTTGCACCACGGCCACCCCGTACGCGCTGGGGTCCGGCACCTGCTTGACGCCCAACGCGGCGTCCGCGTCCCCCAGCGCTTCCACCAGGGGCCTGAGGGGATCGGCAAACAGGTTGTCTCCCAGGTACAGCAGGGCCGGGCTGCCCTCCAAAAAGGCCCGAGCAGCGAGCACGGCGTGCCCGGTGCCGCGGGGTTCTTCCTGGCGCACAAAGGTGAGTGGTCCCTCGCCTCTGGTCGCCTCGCGCAGCGCGGCCTCGCCT
Organism: Deinococcus sp. YIM 77859; assembly: GCF_000745175.1. NCBI lineage: Bacteria > Thermotogati > Deinococcota > Deinococci > Deinococcales > Deinococcaceae > Deinococcus > Deinococcus sp. YIM 77859. The sequence continues at coordinate 1,675,140 of NZ_JQNI01000002.1, read as the reverse complement.
GCGGGGCTGGCCACCACCGCGATCTCCTCCACCCCCGCCGCCCGCAGCGCCCGCACCGCCCGCGCGATGATGGGCACGCCCGCGACGGGCACGGCCGGTTTGGGTCGGCCTGCGCTCAGGGGCAAAAGACGGCTGCCACGCCCGGCAGCGAGGATCACGCCTTTCATACGGTGAGGCGAGTATAGCGGGCCAAGGGTGAGAGCGCGGAAAGAGGTGTCGGCGCGAGCTACCGCGTCAGCGCCTCCTCCAGCGCCTGGGCAAAGGCGTCCTCATCGTCCAGCCAGGGGTAGTGCCCCGCGTCGAGAACCGTCACATCAGCGCCGCCCAGGTCCGCCAGCCACTCGACCTGCTCGGGGTAGCTCGTGCGGTCGTGGGCGCCCGCGATCACAAAGAGGGGGCGGCGCAGCTCCTGGAGAAAGGGCGGATACTCGAACTCCCACAGGCCCTGCCGAACGAGGGCTTCTTGCACCTCGCCGCCGCCGGTGAGCTGCCCTTCGGCGTCGGTGAATTCCAGGCGCATGCGGCTGGAGCGGTCGCGAAACTGCAGGGCGTTGAGCAGGTCGCGGGCGTTGAGCAGCCGAAACGCCGCCTCCACCCGCGCCTCCCCGACCGCCGGGTACTCCCCCGCGGGCGTGCGGGCCCGCAGCTCGGGCGCGGGGTCGTTCAGGGGCACCCCACGCAGGGCCGAAGCCTCGCGCAGCAGCGTCAGAGCGAGTTCCGGGAAGTGGACCCAGGGGTTGACCACGATGACGCGGGCGGTTCGCTCCGGGTACCGCCGCGCGTATTCCAGGGCGACCAGCGCCCCGAAGCCGTGCCCCAGCGGCACGATGCGCTCTAGCCCGAGGTGTTCCCGCAGGGCCTCCACATCCGCGACGAGCGTGTCGAGGTCCAGCGTCTCCCCGCCCTGCGCCGTGTCCGCAAGCGGTCCGCTGCGTCCGGAACCGCGCTGGTCGAGGTACACCACGCGCCTTTCCAGCAGGCGCTCACCGAACAGCTCCTGAAACGAATAGCTGTTGTAGCCGGGGCCGCCATGCAGAAATACGATGGCCGGTTCGGCGGCGGGCCCTTCCGCGGGACCAGCGACCTCGAAATACAGGTCCGCGCCGTTCAGGCGCTCGATGTGAGACTCTTCCGGCGTGCTCATGCGGGCATTGTAGGGGTGGGCCGCCGACCCACAACCGCCCCGCAGGTCTCTTTCAATCTGGCCTCAACTCACAGGAGGCGCTCGCCCGCTGGGTTACCCTGCCCCTATGCCGAACTCTTCCGCCCACACCACCCGGCAGGGCATCGCCTTTACGCTGGAGGGGGTGGATGACCTCACCTTTGCGCGGATCCTGCGGGACGTGCTGCGGGACGCGGCCTTTGCCCGGCCCCTTCAGGTGCAGGCGCAGGAGCCGCGCTCCGGCCAAGCGGCCCGGCTGACCCTGGCCTTTTGGCCCCAGGACCGGACCCGAGCCGTGCAGGCCATGCAGCGGCTCAAGACGGTGCTTCTGCGCTACGGCGTGCAGGTGGATGCGGTGTACCTTCCGGAGCAGAGCGGCCCCGAGCAGGACACAAGCAGCGGAGGTTGACCCGGCGTTAAGGGAGCCTAAACCGCTCCGGTTACCCGTGAGGGCAGTGCAGGAACCTACGATGACCGGAAAGCGGCTCACGGCCAGAGACAGAGGCACTCCTCATGGACCAACGGATTCTCCTGATTGAAGACAACCCGGATATCACCCGCGTCGTTCAGTACGAACTGGAACAGGCCGGTTACCGGGTGTTGACCGCACCCGACGGCGTCACGGGCCTGACAAGCGCCCGTGAGAACAGCCCCGACCTGGTCATTCTCGACTTGGGTCTACCCGACTTCGACGGCGCGGAGATCGCCCGAAGGCTACGCAAGACCAGCAGCGTACCCATCATCATCCTGACGGCGATGGACGCGGTGGACCGCAAGGTCAACCTGCTGGAAGCCGGTGCGGACGACTACATGACCAAGCCGTTCCACCCGGAAGAGCTGGTCGCCCGCGTCAAGGTGCAGCTCCGGCACCAGCAGCACGGCGAGGTGATCTCGATCGGCGCGCTGGAAATCCATCCGCAAAAGAGGCTCTGCCACTACAACGGTCACGAGGTCCGCCTCTCGCCCAAAGAGTTTGACCTGCTCACTTTTCTGGCGCGCCAGCCGGGCCGGGTGTACTCGCGCCAGGAGATCGAGCGTGAGGTCTGGAACGGGGAGCTGCCCAGCAACTCCAACGTGGTGGATGTCCACATGGCCAATATGCGCGCCAAGCTGCGCGACCTTGACGGCTACGGCATCATCCGTACCGTGCGGGGAATCGGCTACGCGCTCAAAACCCCCTGAGGCGGCTCGGGGTCACGGCCCGCCCAGGATCCGCCGTGCTCCAATGCGGGCATGATTCCAGCGAACACCACCCTCACGGCCATTCCCGGCTTTCGTGTGGGCCACTGGACCGATCCCGTGGGCCTGACCGGCTGCACGGTGATCCTGTGTCCCGAGGCGGGTGCGGTGGCCTCTGCGTCCTTTTTGGGGCCGAGCCCCGGCACCCGCGAGGGCATCCTCCTCGCTCCTGAAAAGAAAGTGGAGCGAGTGCATGCCCTCCTGCTCACGGGTGGCAGCGCCTTTGGCCTGGCGGCGGCGGCGGGCGTCGTGCGCGTCCTCGAGGAGCGCGGCGTGGGCCACGAGACGCCCTGGGCGCGCGTGCCCATCGTGCCGGCGGCGGTGATCTACGACCTGGGTGTGGGCGACCCCCGGGCGCGGCCCGGCGAGCGGGAAGGGGAGCTGGCGGCGCGGGCGGCCTCGGGTGACCCGGTGCCTCGGGGCAGGGTGGGCGCGGGGACCGGCGCGACCGCGGGCAAATACCTGGGCGTCGGCGCGGTGCCCGGCGGTCTGGGAAGCGTCTGCCTGGAGCGGCATGGCGTTCGCGTGGGGGCTCTGGCGGTGGTCAATCCCATCGGGGACGTGCTGGACGAGTGGGGAGAGGTGCTGGCGGGGCCGGGCGTAGGCCCGGGGGCCCTGGCCTTCACCCCGGGTGAACTCGAAAGCACCACCCTGGTCGCCGTCGCCACCGAGCACACCCTGGGCAAGGCCGATGCCCGCCGCCTCGCGGACGCCGCACAGACCGCGCTGGGCCGCGTGATCCACCCCAGCCACACCTTTTGGGACGGCGACAGCGCCTTCGTGCTGAGTTCCTGCGCGCTGCCCCCCGCTGACCCCATGCTGCTTGGGGCACTCGTGCAGGAGGCGGTGTGCGCGGCCGTGCGGGACGCGGTGCGGATGGCAAACGTGGGAACCTGACCCTCACTCTCTGAGCGCGAGGTCATTCAGCAACGAGGGCACCCACCCTTCCTTCTGTGCGCGGACCTCCGGATTGGCGCTCCCGTACACCCACTCCAGAAAGGCCGTTGCTGTGGCGACGCGGAGCAACTCCGCTGCCTGTGCGGGGTAGGGCCGCCCCGACTGCGCCGCGTACCCCTCCCGGTAGGCTGCCGTCAGGGCCGGGGCGTCCGGGAAGTCGAGCAGCTCCCCCTCGGTCAGCGCGAGGTCGAAGGCGGGATGGGCCACGGCGCACCCGTCGAAGTCAAGGATAGCGACCTGCCCACCTGGGGCCAGCAGCACATTGCCGAAGTGCAGGTCCGAGTGGATGACCCGCTCCTCCGCCGCGTGCGCCTCCATGAACGCGGCGGCCCGGGCGATGGCGGGCGCACACCGCTCGCGGTCGGCGGTGCTCAGGTGACGCGGGGCCTCGGCCCTCCACCACTCGCGCAGCCAGGCGGCCCCGTACACCGGGCCGGTCCAGGTTCCCGGAGGACGAAAGTCCAGCCCGTGCAGGCGGGCCGTCTCCCGCCCCAGCCTCCGGGTAAGGTCGGCAGTCACCGGACGGGGCACCTCCCCATCCACCCAGGTCGAGCAGACGGTCCAACGGCATGTTCCATCCGGCAGGGTCAGAGCGCGGGCTGCCTCACTCTGGGGAACGGTCAGACCTGTGCCAGCGGCGGCATTCTGGAAAGTGCTGATCTCCGCCAGGCGGGCTGCCGCCGTACCAGCCGCACAGACCCGGAGAACCGTGGGACCAGCGGGAGTCTCCACGCGCGCCACGATGTCCTCAAGGCTGCGCAGAACCGTGAAGGATGAGCTGGCGAGGCCGTAGAGCGGAAGGGCGAGGCGAATGAGGTCGGCGGGTCCCATGCCCGCAGTCTCGCAGCCGGCTGTGTCCCGCACGTCCGCGCAATGACCGAGCGGAGCGTCACCTCTTCCTGAACGTCAGCCGCACCCCCGCCAGCCCGAACCCCGCCCGCCGCACGTTCCGTTCGCTCCCGCTGCCAGGCGCGACAAAGACACTGGCAAAGTGTGCTCCTCGCTCCTTGGCCAGGTGCAGCCGCGCGGCGAGCAGGGCCGTCTGCGCCCCCCGTTCCCGGAACTCCGGGAGGGTGGAGGTGCCGTACAAAGCGGCCACACCCTCCTGCACGCTCAGGGCGGCGGCAGCGACAGGCTGAGCGTCCACGAGGGCAGTGAGGAGGTGTGTGCCGGGAGCGTGGGCGACGAGCCGCATCATTCGCTCTGTGCCCGGACCGAAGCCCCGTGCGGACAGGGCTGCCCAGGCGTCGGCTTCCGGTGACGCCTGGACGTTCAGTGCGGGGAATGGGGGAAGCGCGGTCAGATCGTGCGTATGGACGTGGAGGAGGAAGTCCAGCACGTACCCCCTGGCCCTCAGCAGCGGCAGGAGGGACGGCGCGGCATGGGACAGGACGTGCAGGGTCGCGGGCTGCCCGTGCGCGGCGCTGAACGTCTCGAACGCTTCCAGATCGGCCTTAGTCAGCGGTGCGCTCCCGTCGTGCCAGGCGGTGTTCACCGGGAGGTCTGGCCCGGCAAACACCGCTACCAGTGGCCCGAAGCGGGCGACTTCGCCCCAGGTGCCGAAGCGGCTGTGCCCGGTTGCCTCTGCGTGGGCCAGGCGGGGAAGGAGATCGGGGGTCATGCCGTCATTCTCACCGCTTTTCTTGCCGCTCCATGAACCCCCGGCGTGCCACTGGCCGGTGTTCGGCGGGTATCTTGCGCCCGTCGTCTCGTTCACGCCGTTGCCCGCCCTGCCCGGAGGTTTTTCCCCATGTCCCGACTCTCCCGCCTGCTCGCCCTGCCTGCCCTGGCCCTGGCTGCCTACGTCCTCAAGGGCCCGCCCGACCCACTGCGCCCCTCGGGGCCGGAAGACGGTGTGGGACCGATCACCCGCCGCCGCTACTGGGTCGAACTGGAAGGCGCGACCCGCACCCCCCAGGAGGTGGCGGAACACTGGCGCAACCACCTGCCCGAGCACGCACCGAAGTGGCTGGCTTGGTTTCGCGGGCTCGATCACCCGGTGCCGCCCGTGAATCGGGGAGACCGCCTGTGGATTCGCATGCTGCTGATCCGCCGCGGGCGCGTGGTCGTCGAGCACGTGGATCCCCTCGGCTTTCGCGTTCGCACCCTGCGCCTGCATCCCGACGCGGGCACTTCGGATTTCCGGGTCTATCCCGGTGAGGCGCCGGGACAGATGGTCCTTCAGATCGAGTCACTGCTGCGAACCAACTCGCACTTCGACCGCTTGGCGTACATCTTTGGCGTCCACGCGGCACAGCGCCGCAACTGGGAACTGACCCTGACGAGCGTGGCGCGCTTTGCGGGTGGCCGCATCGTCAACCGCGGTCACGAGTCGCTGGAGATGCCGCAGCTCGCCCACTCCTACACCCTGCCGGAGGTGCCGGACGCTCCGGTGGGGGCGAGCACCGAACCGGTTCCCCACGCGTGAACGCTTGCCGGGAAGGCAGCGCGTTAGCCTGGGCCCATGACCGGACTGATCTCGCCTGAACCCGCCCCCGAGTCCGGCCCGCCGCGTCCGGTGGGGGCAGGGGAACGCTCGCTGCTGCCGGACGTGCTGCGGGGCCTGGCGCTGCTGGGCATTCTGATCGTGAACGTGCAGGACTTCGCGGGGTTCCGCGAGTGGACGCAGGGCGGCGTCAACCGGGCCGTGCAGGTCGTCACCGACATGTTGTTCAACGGGCGCTCGATCAGCCTCTTTGCGATGCTGTTCGGCTGGGGGGCAGCGGGGCTGCTGGCACGGCACGGGGCGGGGACGCTCGCGCGGCGGCTCCTGGTGCTGCTGCTGATCGGCGCGGCGCACTTCGTGCTGGTCTGGCATGGCGACATCATCGCCAACTACGCGCTGCTGGCCTTTGCGCTGCTGTTGACCGCGCGGCTCACGGCACCGCTGCTCGTGACCCTGGCGGCCCTGCTGGGTGGGTGGTGGCTGTGGTCGGGGGTGCTGACCGGGCTGGCCCGTCTGGATAGCTCCCGCGTTCGCTTCGATGGCCTGCCTGACCTCCGGCCGGGGATGGGGTACGCCGAGGTGGTGAGCGCCCGGGCCGCGACCCTGCCGAATGACCTGATCGGCAGTACGCTCTACAACGGCCCCTGGCTGCTTGCCCTCTTTTGCCTGGGTGCCGCCGCGCAGCGCACCGGGCTGCTCACCCACCCGCAGGCACACCGGCCGCTGCTGCGGCGGCTGGCCACGTTCGGGCTCGGTCTCGGGCTCCCGCTGGGGGCGCTGCTCGCGTGGCTGAACACCCAGCCGAGCCTGGCGGCGGGCCTCTTGGCCATCCCGGTGCGGATGGGGGGTGGGCTAGCGTCGGCCTTGGGATACGTGGGCGTGCTGGGGCTGCTCGCGGCAGCGGGCCGGCTGGGGCCGCTGCGGGCCTTTGCGGCGAGCGGGCGGGTCGCCATGAGCAACTACATCGCCCAGAGCCTGTTCATGACCACCTTCTTCTATCCCTATGGTGGTGGGTACTTCGGGCAGTGGGGAGCGGCGTACAGCGTGCTGCTGGCCCTGGTCTTCGGCCTGGCGCAGCTTCCGCTCAGCGCGTGGGTGCTTTCACGCTTCGGGGCTGGGCCGCTCGAGCGCCTCACGCGCCTGCTCGTCTACGGGTGGGGAACGCGGCGGGAACCGGGTGCGGGCTGAGCGCGTACCCCCGGTATGGATTTCCGATTCCATCCCGTGGTGAGCGCCTCTGTGGAGGCGCAGGGCGTGCGCCTGGACGTGATCGAATTCGGTCCACGGCCCACCGAGCCGCCCCTGGAGGGCTACGTTCAGCCGCTCACCCGCCCGGACCGCTGGCGGCAACTGGCCGTGCACACCGGCGGGGAAACGGCCATCCTGGAGCCCGGCCTGCTTCAGTACCTGCGCGGTGACCTGGAGCTGGCCGCGACCACCGGAGGCGGGGGCGGCCTGGGGGGCCTGCTGCGGGGTGCGGTGACGGCCGCCGCGACCGGTGAGAGCCTCTTCAAAACTGCCTACCGCGGCTCGGGCGTGATCTACACCGAACCGACCCGCCTGCACCTGCTGCTGGGCGAATTGCGCGGCGAGGACCTCATCGTGGACGACGGCGCCTTTGTGGCCTGCGCCGGGCAGGTCACGGTGGGCCGTCACGTGAACCGCGGTCTGGCCGCGGCGCTGGGCAGCGGTGAAGGCCGCGTGCAACCCAAGCTCAGCGGCTCGGGTGTCTTCGCCCTGCAAAGCCCCGTTCACCCCGACGAGTTTCAGATCCTGGAATTGCAGGGCGAGACGCTCAAGGTGGACGGCAACCTCGTCTTGGCCTATACCGGCGGTCTGAACTTCAGCGTGGAGAAGAGCGCTCGGGGACTGTTGGGCAGCGGCCGCACCGGCGAGGGCTACGTGCAGGTTTACCGGGGAACGGGCCGAGTCTGGCTCGCCCCGACCCTGCCCCTACACCTGTCCCCGGGCACCTTTTCGGCACCCACCTAACCCGCAGCCCACCCCCAGCGGCAAAACGGCCAAGAGCGCCACAAAATGAGTGCTGATGCTCTTTTCTCACCGTGCGGCAGGTCACTATAGAAGGACCCATGAAGCCGCAGGCCATTTTGCTCTCATCCTTCCTGTCGTGCGGTGTGGCGGGTGGCTGGGCCGGGGCACAGACGGACCCCTTCCAGCGTGCTGTCCCCGCCCAGACTCTGCCCAGCCTGCGGGGGGCGCCGGCCTCCGCTGCGGTCGCTGCGCCCGGGAGCCTGAGTACGCTCACCGGCGTTCCCACCGCGACCTTTGGCAATCCCCGCACAAGCAGTGACGGTAGCCAGACCCGGGTGGTATTTGATCTCGCGCCCGGAGTGACCTACAGCCTGATGCCGACTTTTGGAGGGCTGCGGCTCGACGTGCAGGGGGCGCGGGTGCTGCCTGCCGTCATGTCCCGCCTGGGCACCAGCGTCAGCGAATACCGAGCGGCTGGAGGACAGGTCACGCTGGTCACGCCCTTCCCGCTGGGCCTGACCGATGGCTGGCGCGCGAGCGAGGCCACCCTCGCTTCCGGCAAGCGGGTCCTCATTCTGGAGTTTGGCCCTACCCTGGCGGGCGGCCCGAGCGCCTCGCTGCGCGCTCTGGTGCGAACGAGCCCAGGAGCCGTGCCCGCTCCCCCCAAGGGAACGCCGCTGGCCGAGCAGTTGCCGCCGGGAGACAACATTCCTGCTTCCTCGCGGGGCAGCCTGCCGCCCCCTGCGCCGGCCTTGCCGGGGCAGGACACCAGCAGGCCCAGCGCATTGGCGGGCCGCGCACCGGGTCTGCCCCAGGCTGGGGTGAATCTGGGAGCGCCGCGGGTCGGCAAGAACCCCGGCATGACCCGAGTGGTGCTCGACCTGCCGCCCGGCGCGACGTACCGCCTGGTGCCCGGCGGCGTGGGGTTGCGGATTGAGCTGAGCGGGGTGAGCGCCGCAGCCCTCTCCGGGCAGAATGTCAGCCCCGAGGTGCGCGGCTGGCGCTACGAGCCGACTCCGGAAGGGGTCGCGGTCACGCTGCTGACCGCTGCACCCCTCACCGAGCGCAGCGGGTGGCGAGCGCAACTCGTGCCGCCCGTGGAGGGGAGTGACCGTTCTCGCCTCGCCATCGACCTGTCACCCGCCTTGGCGGATCTCACGCCCCTCACGCCGCGCGAGCGCACGTTGGCGGCTGTTCCGGCGGTACCGGTCACGCGCGGCACGGCACTGCTCGCCTTCAGCGCGAGTCTGGTGCAGCCCCGGGTGGTCATCGATCCCGGCCACGGTGGGCGAGACCCCGGCGCAGTCGGCACGATCATCGAAAAGCAGGTCACGCTGGACGTGGCGCTGCGGGTCCGGGATCTGCTGCGCGCGGCGGGGGTGGACGTGGTGCTGACCCGTGAGACTGACCGCGAGCTGCACCCCGACAAAAACACCGACCTGACGATGCGCGCGCAGATGGGTACCCCGGGAACACAACTGTTTGTGAGTATTCACGTGAACGCGATGGAGGCTCGCAATGCCCTGCGCGGCTACGGCGTGGAAACTTGGTGGAATCCCAACCATCCCCTGTCGAGCAGCCTGGCCGCCGTGCTTCAGAAGAACGTGGTGAACGTGACCGGTGCGTTCTCCCAGGGTCTCAAGAGCGGCCGTTCCCTCGCCGTTTTGCGCAACAGCCGTATTCCCGCTGCCCTGGTCGAGATCGGCTACACCAGCCACCCGGTGGACGGCCTGAACCTCAAGGACAACAATTACCTCGACCGGGTGGCCCTTGGGATTGCCCAAGGCATTCGCGAGGCACTGGTCACGGGGATCACGGCAGGGGGAGCCGTGGGCGGGGCGGAGAAGTAGGAGGCTGGCTCCCGAGCGGCAGCGCTCTCGGTTATTCACTATTCACTGACCGCGCTTGCTCGGCGCACCAGCGGCATGATGGTCAGCCCCTGTACAGCGATGGTAAACAGCACGACCGCATAGGTGGCGGTGACCAGATGGGTGCGCCAGGGGCTGTCCGGCAGCCCGAGTGCGAGGCTGATCGCGATGCCGCCGCGCAGGCCCCCCCAGGTGAGGAGGCGCACGGTGTACGGGCCGTAGCCTTCACGGGCGCGCACCAGCAGGAAGGGCAGCGCCACGCTGATCCAGCGGGCGGCGAGCGCGACGACGATCAGGAGCAGGCTGGCGAGAATCTGCGGCCCGGTCGTCTCGGTGAGCAGCACGTCCAGACCGATAAAGGCAAACAGCAGGATATTCAGCACCTGGTCGACCGTCTCCCAGAAGCCCTCGATGTGCTCGCGTGTCTCGCGGCCAAAGGCCCGGTCCTTGACCGCCGAGAGGCAGAGCCCGGCGACGACCATCGCGAGCGGACCGCTCACGCCGAGCGCGGCGGCAGCGGCGTACCCGCCCACCACCAGCGCCAGCGTGAGCAGCACCTCCACGGCGTGCTGCTCAATAGAGCGCAGCGTCGCGTACCCTACGCTTCCCAGCAGCGCCCCGAACAGCATTCCTCCCAGAGCCTCCCGCGCGAACAGGGCCAGGGCCGCGCCCACACCGGCTTCCGTGTGGGTGCCGCCGATGCCCGCGATCCCGGCGAGCACCAGGAAGATCACCACGCCCACGCCGTCATTAAAGAGGCTCTCGCCCGCAATCAGGGTCTCGATCTGTGCGGGAACGCGTGCACGCTTGAGAAGGTCGAGCACGGCCACCGGGTCCGTGGGGCTGATCAGGGCGCCAAACAGCAGCGCCCACATCAGCGGCACGTTCAGGCCCACCAGCGCGAACACGAAGTACGCTGCGAAGCCGATCAAAAAAGTGCTGATGAGGGTACTCAGCACCGCCAGCGTCAGGATGCTCACCCGCTGGCGCAGCATCTGCCCGGCGTTCAGGCCAAGGGCTCCCGCGAACAGCAGCAGGCTCAGGATGCCGTTGAGTACGAAGCTGGTGAAGTCCAGCGTCTCCAGCAGACTGGCCGCCCAGCCGCGCAGGCCCGGCACGCCCAGGGCGTCGAGCCCGATGAGAAGGAGACTGGCCAGGGCACCTGCCAGCGTCACCCCGACCGTCGTGGGGAAGTGCAGGAAACGCTCGTTCAGGTAGGCCAGCGCGGCGGTAACGCACAGCAGCACGGCAAAGGCGCTCAGCATGCCGCCACTCTAGCCCCGACAGGAGAACGCCTCCCGCGTGTTGTTCGCAAGGAGGCGCGTGGAGAGACAGACTGACCTTCCAGCCGGGGGCTTCTCAGGACCCGTAGAACTTCTCGGGCATTCCAGCTCTGGTCCTCCCCGCGGTCGCGTCCTCAGTCGCGTTCGCGTTCGCGCTCGGCGTTGAGCTGTGCCTGAAGCTGCGCCTGCTTCTGCCGGACGTAATCCTGATGGAAGCGCTCCTCATCGAGGAGGTTGGTGCCGATGGTGAGTTTGCCGGTCGCCAGTTCGCGCATCGCCTGGGTGACGAGATTGCGGGTGCGTACCCGCTGCTCGTGGGGCAGGACGCTGGGCGCACCCGCCCGCAGTTGCAGGGCGCGTTTCGCGGTCACCACCGAGAGGCGGTACTTGCTGTCGGTCAGGGAAAGCAACTTGTCAATGTCCTTTTCGGCCATGGTCTGGACCCCTTTCGCTCCGGTCGTCCGCAGGGTCGCCGGAAGCACTCAGCCAAATAGTCTACCGCGGCACCCGGGCGACATCACGTCCCAGGCCACAGGTCGCCCCAGCACTGGCCAGCAGCCCTCCCGTAGCTGTGACTCTTGGGTCGAGTTTCCCTAGCAGGCCCTGATCCTGTCCATTCGGCGCGGGAGGCATCGACAAGCAGGCGGTCACACGGCCTCCATTGCAGCGGTGGCAGAAGCGTGCCCGCGTCTGCGAAGAATCGCCCACCGTCAACACGTCGGTGAGGAGCATACGAGCACTGTGCGGCTTGTCCGAGGCGCTGACCCGGAGTGCCGAGGCATCTTCTTGCGCGAGCTGGCGGAGGTGCCTGAGCTTTGACCCCGTACCCCCGGATGGTGAAGGGCAGGCACCGCGCCTGAGCAGCACGCGGTGGCGGTTTGCCAAGTGTCTGCCAAAGTCGGGCTGCGGGGGGAGTCAGAAGGTCCGCCCAAAAAAGAAAACCCCCGTCTTAGACGAGGGATTTTTCTCTTTGGAGCCAGAGGTCGGATTTGAACCGACGACCTACTGATTACGAATCAGTTGCTCTACCCCTGAGCTACACTGGCGACTGGTCAGGCATCTCGTGGCCACGAAAATGCTGCACGCAAAAGGGTAGACGATCAGCCGGCACTTGTCAAACCCCAGGAGAAGCCCGGCCCTACGCCGCTCCTGACGTCAAGGCGGCGAGATGTGCTACCTTGGGGGTTGCCGCCGCAAGTGGTGGGGGCCAACCCTGGCTGCTGCGGGCGGGACTTCACAACAACAGAGGGACCACGTGATCAACAAACAACAGACCATTCAGACCTACGCCCAGAGTGCCAACGACACGGGCAGCACGCGCGTTCAGATTGCCCTGCTGACGGAGCGCATCAACAACCTCTCGCGTCACCTCACCGAGAACAAAAAGGACAAGCACGGCCAGCGCGGTCTTCAGCTTCTGAACGGCCAGCGCCGCCGCCTGCTGAAGTACCTGGAGCGCACCAACTACGACGAGTACATCGCCCTGACCGACCAGCTCGGCATTCGCCGCGGTCAGCGTATCGTTCGCTGAGCCCTGCTTGTCTTCCCGCCTCGGCACGTCCGGGGCGGTTCTTGTTCTGTGGTGGTGTCGGGGAGGACGTTGGGCCGCCTGGCCGCCGCGCCGTCACAGCCGGGTTCCACGCGGCTGGTGGTAGTACACCCGCCCGACCAGGGTGGCTTCCTCAGGGCGAACCGGGGGATGGTCCGGATTGTCACTGGTCAGCCAGAGATGTTCGCCGTAGCGCCGCAGCCGCTTGACCGTCAGCCCCAGGCCGGGCACGTGCAACACGTAGACCCGGCCCTCGCGCAGGTCAAGGTCACCGGGGTCTACGTAGATGCGGTCGCCGGGCCGGATGCCGCCGCCGCCCGGCTCGGTCATGGAGTCGCCCTGAACCTCGAGGACGAGCATCCCGGGACGGTGCTCGCGGGCGGGTACCAGCTCGATGTCGATCACACTGCTCGGGTCCTCGCTGAGGGGCAGGCCCGCCGTGGCGAGCGCGCGGACCGGCACCCGAAACAGTTCGAGGGCAGCGAGCAGGTCGCCGCCCGCGGGCGCCAGCAACGGCAACCCCGTGCGGGCCACCCACTCACTCGCGCTGATCTCCAGGGCGCGGCGCAGCGCGTCTTGCCGCGCGGGTGTCAGGGAAGCCAGGGCCCGTGTGCCCCGTTCTAGGCGGCTGAGGTGTGGCTGGGTCAGGCGGCCTCCCTCCCCGCCGTGCTGCACCGTTCGGCGTGCAACCTCGTCCTGGCGAAGGCCCAGTGCCCTGCGGCGTTCGCGCAGCCAGGCAGCCAGGTCCGGCTGTTCGGGTGGGGTGCGGTTCATACAGGCAGTGTAGATCCTGCCCTGTTTCCCGACTGGAATGGGTGGGCTTGAAATTATGCCAACTGGCATATTATGCTGGAGGCGTATTCAAGAGGGTTCGTTTCTGCTCCTCCTGCCTGCTTTCGCTTGCTCCGTGCCTTCCCGAGGAGACCCTATGTCCGACACCACGACCCTGACTGGCCTGCTTCCTGTGCTGGGCAGCACGTTTCTGGCAGGAGCGCTGACACAGCTCACGCGCCAGCTCTCGCGGGCCGCCCCGCTCGGGGCGCGGCGGGTAGGAGCCCTGACGGCGGCGGCTGGCATCGCGGCACTGACGGTCGCCGCTCTGCTGACGGTGCTCCTGCGACCCGCCCCAACTCCAGCACTGCTGCTGGCCGCCGCCTGCGTGACCGGTTGGAGCGGCCCCGGCATTCTCACCCGCTTGGGTGGGGTGATCGAACGGCAGCTCGGGGTGCCTGGCCCGCCCGAAGCGGAGCGGAACGAAGCGCACCGCACACATCCCGTTCACCCGGATGGGCACACTGAGGCATGAATGCCATTCGGAAAGCTGCCCTGCGGGGGCTGACACTCCTGCTGCTGCTGGGAAGCGGGGCTGCGCAGATGCCCTCCGCTTCTGCCCCTGCGCCCCTCCCCACTCGGTCCGCCGCACCACAGACGGCGCCCCAGCCCCTCAGCGTGACCGAGACGGCTACCCTGCGCGCCCTGTTCCAGAAACTGCGTCCGGCTGCGCTGCGGATCGAGGCCTGTCCCCCCAACGACTGCCGCAATCCGGACGGCGTGGGCAGCGCCTTTCTGATCGGGGACGGGTATGCCCTGACGGCCTACCACGTGGTGTTTGCGGCCAAGAGCCTGAGCGCGGTCACCCTCGACCGCAAACGCTATGCCGTGGAGGTGGTCGGCTACGACGACCAGTCGGACCTCGCCCTGATTCGCGTGAATGTTCCTTCCGGAACGCCCTTTCTGCCGCTGGCAAGCGGGCGTCCCCAGGTGGGGGAACCGGCCTTGGCGATCGGGAACGGTGGCGGCGCGTTCCTGACCCTCAAAACAGGCCGCTTAACCGGCCTCAATGCCGACGCGGGCCGCGCCGATTTTCCGCCCGGCACGCTGGAGATGAACGTGCAGCTCGTGCCCGGCGACAGTGGCGGTCCGGTGCTTAATGCGCGGGGCGAAGTCATCGGTGTGGTGAGCTACATCAGCGTAACGCGCGGAAACAGCATCACGTCCTACGCCGTGCCCGTGACCCAGGATGACGCCACGCTCGCCCAGCTCCGCCAGGGGGTCAAGCGGGAGGCGCCCGTGATCGGAATCGGCCTAGATCCGCGCCTGAACTTTGTGTTCGCCCTCACCGCCGAGGAGTTCCTCACCCTCAACCGCGCGTCGAATCTCGGTCTGGGGGACACGCCGGGCGCCTTTTTCACCAGCGTAGAACCCGGGAGCCCGGCCGAGCGTGCGGGCCTGCAACCCCTCAACTACGACGCCAGCGGCAAAAAGATTTCTGGTGACATCGTCACGGCCGTCAATGGCCAGCGGGTCCTCAATTTCTCTGACTTCCAGTACGCCGTGCGCCGCTACCAACCGGGCGAAACCATCACCCTCACCGTCTTGCGCGGCGGCCAGCAGCTACAGGTGCAGTTGACCCTGGCCCCCCGCTCTCGGCTGCGCAGCTGATCTCTGGGTGATGGCGGTTCTGCTGAGGCAGAAACTGAGCCCCAAAATGAGCCTAATCTATCTTGACAATTCTGGTAAAAACAGAACAATACAAGCCATGGACACTCTGCTGAAAAAAGCCGGGGCGATGCTGGCCCACCTGGACCTCTTCACCCATATGCTTCACCTGCGGGGGCTTTTGCAGCTTGCGGCGCACATGGAGGAACGCGGCGACCGGGTCACCCTGATTTCACCGGAGGCCATCACCCTGGTGGGCACGGACATGGCGAGCGCCCCCAGCGTCACCACCAGCAAAGGGGCCACCATCGAGGCGGGTCACGCCTACCGGCTGCTGCGCACCCTCAAGGGCCACGACGCGCCGGAGTACGCCGTCACCCGTGAGGAACTCGGGGCCCTGAATGCCCGAGCCGTTGCCGACCTCGAAGCCAGCGACGCGATGCGTGCTTTCGGGGAAACGCTGGCCCGGATCGGTGTTCCTGCGGTTGGCGGTGCCGTTCCGGCTGAGGGGGCACCCGAACGGCCTGGCCGCAGCCGCCGCGCGCCGGAAGGAGAAGGGGGCAGCGAGCAGCCCGCGGCGTAGCTGCCCGTGTCCTTGCCCCGCGCTTCCTCTTGGGGGCGTGCCCACGTCTGTTACCCCTTGCGCCAGTACCCCGGCGTTTCCGTGGCGGGAAGCAGGGCCAGGGCGTCGCTGCCGGCTCGTTTCGCGAGGGCTTCTGCTTCCCTCTGGGCGCGCTGAGGGCCAAGCCAGGCGGTCCAGTAGGCGCGCAGGGTGCCGGCCACCAGGGCGGTGGGCACGGTGTCCGCGCCGCTCAGCGGGTGATACAGCAGATCGAGGTCCGTGAGGGGACCGCCATCCGGGCCGCCGACGGGTTGCCAGTACGGCACATCTACCGTGCGGTAGCCCAGGGCGTGCAGGGCGCGCCGCCGAGCGAGGGGGTCCATGCCGGTGCGCGCCTCTGCCGCGCGGTCGGCCGCGCTTTGCCTGCCCGGAAAGACGCTGTCGGCAAAAAGGCCGGCGAGGCCGCGCGCCCGCACCTCCTCCAGCCTGGCCTGGTGTAGCGCGCGGCTGAGGCCCTGGCCCCGCGCCTCCCGCGTCACCGCCAAAAAGGAGCTGAAGCCCGCTTCCGGCAGGAGGTGGTAGACCGTGCCGCCCAGCACTCGGCCCCCGGCGTCCTCGGCGACCAGGATGCGGTCCTCGCGCGGGCCGCGCCCCCCACCCGCCACGAGGTACGGAAAGGCGGCGGGGGGAATCAGCATATCGGGGGCGTAGTAGCTGTCTTGCTGAATCCGCCCAAAGGCCGCGAGGGCCGGGTCATGGGGATCGGTGACGCGGCGAACAGTGACGGCCGTGCTCATGTGGGGAGCGTAGCGCCCGCTGAGCGGCGCACCATGAGGGCGGCAGTATTCTGAAGCCCATGACGGCGCCCGACACCTCTTCTGACCCGGCAGCCCGCTCCCCCGGCCCACGGGTGGCCCCCAACTTCATCACCGAGATCATCGAGCGTGACCTGCGCGAAGGCAAGTACCCGCAGGTCGTGACGCGCTTTCCGCCCGAGCCGAACGGCTACCTGCACCTGGGCCATACCTTCGCCTCCTTTCTCGACTTTCAGACCGCCGTGCAGTACGGGGGCCGCTACCACCTGCGGCTCGATGACACCAATCCCGAAGGCGAAAGCATGGAATTTGCGCAGGCGATTCAGGACGACCTGCGCTGGTTGGGCTGGGACTGGGGCGAACACCTGTACTACGCTTCAGACAACTTCGAGCGCTACTACGAGTACGCCGAGCACCTCATCCGCCTGGGCAAGGCGTACGTGGACTCGGTCAGCAGCGAGGAGATGGCCCGGCTGCGCGGCGACGCGACCACACCCGGCACCCCCAGCCCCTACCGTGACCGCAGCGTCGAGGAGAACCTCGACCTTTTCCGCCGCATGCGCGCGGGCGAGTTTCCCGACGGGGCGCATGTGCTGCGCGCCAAAATCGACCTCGCAAGCCCCAACATGAAGCTGCGCGATCCGGTGCTGTACCGCATCCTGCATGCCTCCCACTACCGAGCGGGGGACGCTTGGTGCATCTATCCCATGTACGACTTTCAGCATCCCCTTCAGGACGCGCTGGAAGGCGTTACGCACTCCATGTGCAGCCTGGAATTCGTGGACAACCGGGCGATCTACGACTGGCTGATGGAGACGCTGGGCTTCACGCCGCGTCCGCACCAGTACGAGTTCGGGCGGCGCGGGCTGGAATACACCGTCACCAGCAAGCGCAAGCTGCGCCAGCTCGTGCACGAGGGGTATGTGACGGGCTGGGACGACCCCCGAATGCCCACCCTGCGTGCCCAGCGGCGGCTGGGGGTAACGCCGCAGGCCATCCTGGCCTTTGCCTCGCAGATCGGTGTGAGCCGCACCAACCGCACGGTGGACATCAGCATCTACGAGAACGCGGTGCGAAACGACCTCAACCACCGCGCGCCGCGCGTGATGGCGGTGCTGGAGCCGCTGCGGGTGGTGATCGAGAACCTGCCCGCCGGGGAGACCCGCACCCTTTCCCTTCCGTACTGGCCCCACGACGTGATTCGCGAGTCCCCGGATGGGCTGGTGGCGCTGCCGACCGGCGAACGCGTCTTGCCCGAACAGGCGGTGCGCGACGTGCCCCTCACCCGCGAACTCTACATCGAGCGCGAGGACTTTTCTCTCGATCCTCCCAGGGGCTACAAGCGCCTGACCCAGGGAGGCACAGTGCGGTTGCGCGGGGCAGGCATCATCCGTGCCGAAGGGGTAGAGACGGACGAGGCGGGCAACGTCACCCTCGTGCGGGCGACGCTGCTGGGTGAGGACGCGAAGGCGGCGGGCGTCATCCACTGGGTGAGCGCCGAACACGCCCTTCCCGCCGAGTTCCGTCTGTATGACCGCCTCTTTCGCGTCCCCAACCCGGAAGGGGACGCCCCCGACGACATCGCCCCTGACTTCGACCCCGAGCGCATGAGCCACGAGAACGAGGCGGCTCCGGTGGACACCAGCTTTTTGCGCCACCTCAATCCCCACAGTCGGCGCGTGACACACGGCTGGGTGGAACCCAGCGTCGCCCGCGACCCGCAGGACACCCGCTACCAGTTCGAGCGCCAGGGGTACTTCTGGCGCGATCCGGTGGACAGCCGGGAAGACGCGCTCGTGTTCGGGCGAATCATCACGCTGCGCGACACCTGGGCAAAGGAGGTGCAGAAGACCGAACGGCAAAGCCCCGCGGGAGAGCGCAGGGGGCAGCGGGCGGAAAAGCCGCAGCCGAGTGCCGGGGGGGGACAGGTCACGCCGCTGACCCCCGAGCAGGAGGATGAACGCGTTCGCCTCACCGCCCTGGGCGTTTCCGAGGGGGACGCGCGCACGCTCGTGCGGGACGTGGGTCTGGGTGCCTTTTTTGCTCAGGCGAATGCTGGGGAACACGCCGCGCAGGTGGCCGCCTGGGTGGTCAATGACCTCGCGCCCGGCCTGCGCTCGGGTGAAAGCCGCCTCAGCGCCGCCGACCTGCCGCCGCTGGCCGCGCTGCTGGCGGAGGGGCAGATCAGCACCCGCATCGCCAAAGACGTCCTGTTGCGCGCGGCGGAGACGGGGGAAGCGCCCGCCGCCATCGTGGAACGCGAGGGCCTGCGCGTCGTCACCGATGCGGAAGCCATCGAAAGGGCAGTTCAGGAGGTGCTGCGGGCCCATCCCGACAAGGTGGCGGCGTACCGGGGAGGCAAGACGGGGCTCCTGGGCTTTTTCACCGGACAGGTGCTGCGGGCCACGGGCGGCAAAGCAGACCCAAACATCGTCGGGCAGAAGCTGGCGGAGGCGTTGGGTGGTCCCTGAGGGCGCTGGCCTTCATGGAACGGTCAGCCGCTGGCGTTACCCTCCCTCTGTGAAGAAGACTCTTCTGCTCACTCTCCTGGCGGGTGCCCTGGGCACCGCCTCCGCACGAGACCTCGCGGCGATCAAGGCGTCCGGCACGCTGGTCGTGGGCACCGAACCGACCTACGCGCCCTTCACCTACACGCAGGGCAAGAAGATCGTGGGCTTTGAGGCCGAACTGGCCGAAGCCCTCGCGGGGCGCATGGGCCTGAAGGTCGAGTGGAAACCCAGCGCCTTCGACACACTGCTGATCGGCCTGAACCAGGACCGCTTCGACCTGGTGATCTCCAGCCACGGCATCACCCCCGAACGGCAGAAGGCGGTGGACTTCGCGAGCCCCCACTACTGCTCGGGCGGCGTGATCCTTGCCCGTGCCGGGGGGCCCCTCACCGTCGCCGCGCTGAAGGGCAAGACGGTCGCCGTACAACTGGGCACCACCTACGCGCAGCGCGCCGAAAAGCTCCCCGGCCTGGGCAGCGTGAAGACCTACCCCACCAACGCCGACGCCCTGCAAATGCTGCTGTCGAAGCGGGTGGACGCCTTCATCACCGACCGCTTCGTCGCCATCGAGGGCCGCAAGAAGTTTCCCCAGGCCGGGCTGAAACTGGGCGAGATGCTCTTTCAGGAAAAGATCGGCATCGCCGTGAAAAAGGGCAACACGTCGCTCAGGAACGCCATCAACCAGGCCCTGGCGGGGATGATGAAGGACGGCAGCTACCAGAAGCTCTCGGAGAAGTATTTTGGGGAAGACATCCGCTGTAAGTAACAAGTAATACGGAATTAAAATGAGTCCTCCACCTGTTGGAGGCGTGCAAGCCGCTCCGTCGCCCCCTCACCCCAGCCCTCTCCCGCAGGGGGAGAGGGGGGAGGCAATTCATCTTGATGTCAACGAATCAACTTAATCCCTTATAAGTAGAGAGCTGAAGCTAGAAAAAGCCCGCGTTAGGAGAAAAAGAGATGAACCTGAACTGCACCCTGCTGCTCGTGCCGCTCACACTTGCCCTGGCGTCCTGTCGTCAGAATGTCACCCCACTGCCCCTGGAACCCGCAACCCTGAGTTTGTCCGAGGCCCTGACTCCCGGGGGCAGGGTGGCATATATCAGAGTCCCTTCAGGCCAAACTGGGCACCTGAAGACGGCCTCACTCAGCGCCAGTCTGGTTGTTGAAGGCAGCAGTACCAGCATGGTCAGTGCCGGCGGCGACGTTTACGCCACGACCAGCCCCCCCTGTGAGACGCAGGCAGGCGGGGCAATAGTTTGTGACACCCTGGCAGGTCTTCCGGCTGGCAGCTTTTCTCTCCAGGAGGGGCGCGGCTACCTGAACGCCCAGGGGGCAGCCGTGGTCGAGGGCGTGAACGGCAACACGCTCTGGCTGGGGTTGCGCGTCCGGGAAGGGCAGTTCCCGGCTGGCACCACCCTGACCTTGCAGAGTTCGGTTATCCCCTAATTCAGCATCCGCCCGCTTCTCTCGCCCATCAGCGCCTCGGCCTTTTTGAGGTGGTCACTCAGGGTGCTGTACCAGTCGTCACTCTCGGGGGTGTATTCCAGGGCCTGCTGGGCGTGGGCGTAGGCGGCGGCGGGGTCGCGGAAGCCCTGCTGGGCCATCACGTCGGCGGCCATCTGGTGGCCGGTGATCCAGTCGCGGCTGCCCGCCGCTGCCTCGCGGACCACCCGCTCGTAGTGGTCAAGCGCCTCGTCGAGGTGGTAGTAGTCAAAGGCCACGTTGCCCAAGACCATGCTGGCCGGGATCACCGCTCCCTGCGCCAGCGCCTGCTCGGCGGCCATCTGCGCCTCCTGGAGGCGGCCTAGGCGGTAGTCGCACTCGGCGACGTCCGCCAGCACCTCCGGGCGGTAGGGATAGTCGGGGTCTGCGAGGACCGCTTCTAGACGCTCGCGGGCTTCGAGAGGCCGGTCAAGGTCAAGCAGGGCTACCCCCAGCTCGTGCTGGGCGTAGGAGCGGTCCGCCTCGCCCGCCAGAGAAAGCGCCCGTTCGAAGTGCCGCAGGGCCTCCTCCTGCTGACCGAGGTGCGTCATCACCTGTCCCCAGACCAGCGCCACGCCGTAGCTGGGATCACCGTGCTCACGTTCCAGCCGGTCCGCCTCGCGGATGCTGCGGAGCGCCTCTTCTGGCCGTCCCAGATGGAGTTGGGCCTGGGCGTACAGGTAGTGCCAGGTGGCCTGGTTGAGGGCCTCTTCCGGATCCCGTCCGGTGTACAGGGGCCGGGCCTGGTCAAGCGCCTGCACCGCTGCCTCGGCCTGGCCGAGTTGCAGCAGGAGGGCAGCCTGTTCTTGGAGCATCACCGCGCGGTGAAGCCCCTGGGCGTGGTGCGCGGCTTCTGCGTACAGGTGCGCCGCCTCCTGTGGGTGGCCCAGGTTCTCCTCGGCGTCGGCCTGCCAGCTTCTGAGCCGCCACTGGAGGTGCGGGGGCAACTCCGCCAGCGGCAGGTGCACGTCCAGTGCCTCCTGCGGGTGCCCGCCCAAGGCCAGGGCCGCCAGCGCGTGGTAGCGGGCGAGCGGGTCGGCGGCCTCCCGCGCCGCAGGTGGGGGGGCGTGGCGTCGGGACCGCGCGTGCGAGCGTCGAGTTCAGCGCTCAGGGCCAGGTACAGGGGGTCCTCGCGCAGGCTGGAATCGAGGCGGCGGGCCTCGTGCAGAGCGGCGCCCATCTCCGTGGTCGCCGCGTCCCCGTAGAGGGCATGCACGCTGGCAAGGTAGAGGGCGATCCGGCCCCTCTGAGGCTTGCGGGCTTCGTGCATGGCCGCTTCCAGCACACCAAAGGCCGTGTCGTAGTCGCCCGCCGCGAGTGCCGTGCAGGTCTGTTCCCAGGTGGTGGCGACATCGATCATCACCCTCCAGAATAACGCGAGGCAGGCGGGAGGAAACCGCCGCAGGCACGCTTGGGGCGCCGTAGCCGGGACCGCTGTGTAATGCATGCTACCCCCGGGCATCTTGAGTCTGATACACTCAACTTCAGTGGGACGGCGACCGTCCCCAACCTTCTCTTTCTCCCCCGGAGGACCACACTTGAGGCGGCTCAATCCCTGGCTGATCGTCCTGTTCGTTCTGGCGCTGTTCCTGATGTTTTCGCAGGCACCCATGAGCGGGCGGGCCAGTGTCGATTACAACGTGTTCAAATCCCTGCTGGAGCAGGGCCGGATCGAACGGGTCGTCGTGCAAGAAGGTGTGGCGACCGTGCGGCTCAAGGAGCCGACCCGCGTGGAGGTGGCCAATGCGCCGCAGCCCCGTGAAGTGCAGGATTTTACGGTGCGTCTGCCCACCAACCAGGCGGTGCCCGACAGCAGCCTGATCGGGCAGCTCGAGGCGCAGGGCGTGAACTACCGCTTCGAGGCCGCGAGCCAGTGGCTGGGCATCCTGCTCAATTTCTTGCCGATCATCCTGATGTTCGGCCTGCTGTACTTCTTCTTCATGCGCGCCCAGGGCACCCAAAGCGGCGTGATGCAGTTTGGCCAGTCGCGGGCCAAGAAGTACGGCAAGGAAAACCGCGTGCAGACCAAGTTCAGTGACGTCGCGGGCCACGAGGAGGCCAAGCGCGAGCTGATCGAGGTCGTGGACTTTCTGAAAAACCCCGGCAAGTACCACCAGATCGGTGCGGAGATTCCCAAGGGCGTGCTGCTGGTGGGGCCGCCCGGAACCGGCAAGACGCTGCTGGCACGCGCCATCGCCGGGGAGGCCGACGTGCCCTTTTTCAGCGTCTCGGCTTCGGAATTCATGGAAATGTTCGTGGGGGTGGGCGCCAGCCGCGTGCGCGCGCTGTTTGACGACGCCCGCAAGAGTGCTCCCGCCATCATGTTTATCGATGAGATCGACTCCATCGGTCGCAAACGCGGTGCGGGCATCGGCGGCGGGCATGACGAGCGCGAGCAGACGCTCAACCAGATCCTCTCGGAGATGGACGGCTTTGACAAGACCAGCTCCGTGATTGTCCTTGCGGCCACCAACCGCCCCGACGTCCTCGACCCCGCGCTGCTGCGTCCCGGGCGCTTTGACCGCCAGGTGACCATCGACCTGCCCAACCTCAAGGAGCGCGAGGCGATCCTCAAGGTGCACCTGCGCAACAAGCCGCTTGCCCCCGGTGTGGACGTGACGGAGATCGCCAAGAGCACGCCCTACTTCTCGGGGGCGGACCTCAAGAACGTGACCAATGAGGCGGCTCTGGAGGCGGCCCGTCTGGGCAAGACGCAGATCGACATGAGTGACTTTTACCGTGCCCTCGACAAGATCACGTTGGGCCTGGAAAACGCCTCGCTCACGGTGAGCCCCGAGGAGCGCAAGGCCATCGCCTATCACGAGGCCGGGCATGCGGTGACCGCTGCCGTGATCCCGGGCAGCGACAAGCTTCAGAAGGTGTCGATCATTCCGCGGGGCCGCGCGCTGGGAGCCGCCTTTTATCTGCCCGAAGAGCGGGCGCTGATGAGCAAGGAGCGGCTGGAAAACCAGCTTGTGGTCTCGCTGGGCGGGCGCGCTGCCGAGGAAGTCTTTATGGGCAGCGTGACCAGCGGTGCGGCCGACGACTTTCGCAAGGCCACCAACATCGCTCGCAAGATGGTGCTGGAGTGGGGGATGGGCGAGAACTTCAAGAACATGGCCCTGCACACCGATTCCGGCCCGGTCTTCCTGGGTGAGGACATGGCCAAGCCCAAGGAGTTTAGCGAGCACACCGCCCAGCTGGTGGACGAGGACGTCAAACGCATCCTGAGCCGCGCCTACGAGCGCGCCAAGGCGCTTGTGACCGAGTACGCGCAGGCGATGCACGAGGTCGCTGACGCCCTGCTCTCGCAGGAACTCATCACCGGTGACGTGGTGCGCGAGGCTGTGGCCCGGGTGGACGGCAGCCGCCAGGCGGCACCGCAGCCCACGGCCTAGGCTCTCCCCGTTCCCCTCGGCAAAGCCCCCCGGAGACGGGGGGTTTTCTGATCGACCTTCCCGGGGGTGACTGCCGAGCAAGGGGCTTGGGAGGAGCGTGAGGGCTTTCCCGTCCTACACTGCCGTATGCCGTTCCTGAATGTCCCCGATCTGATTCGCAAGAAACGCGACGGCGAAACGCACACCCGGGCCGAGCTGGAGCAGCTCGTTTTGGGCTACACCCGGGGCGAGGTGCCCGACTACCAGATGAGCGCCTGGCTGATGGCCGTGTACCTGAGGGGGATGACGCCGCAGGAAACGGCCGACCTGACGCTGGTGATGGCGGAGTCGGGCGAACAGATGAACCTGGCGGGCTTGCCCCGCACCGTAGACAAGCACTCGACGGGCGGCGTGGGCGACAAGACCAGCCTGATTCTCACGCCGATGCTGGCGGCCCTCGGGCTGACCGTTGCCAAGATGAGTGGGCGCGGCCTGGCCCACACCGGTGGGACCATCGACAAGCTGGAGAGTTTTCCCGGCTGGACGCCCGAGCTGTCTGAGTCGCGCTTTTTGGCGCAGGCCCGGGAGATCGGCCTGGCGCTTGTGGGGCAGTCGAAGGACCTCGCACCCGCAGACGGCAAGCTGTACGCCCTGCGCGACGTGACCGCCACGGTGGATTGCCTGCCCCTGATCGCCTCCTCGATCATGAGTAAGAAACTCGCCTCGGGCGCGCGCACCATTGTGCTGGATGTGAAAGTGGGCGCAGGAGCCTTTATGCGGACCCTGGAAGACGGCCGCGCCCTGGCCCGAGCGATGGTGGAGATCGGCACGCGTGCCTCCCGCGTGGTGCGGGCCGTGCTGACCGATATGGATACGCCGCTGGGCCACATGGCGGGAAACAGCCTGGAGGTACAAGAAGCTCTCGCTACCCTGCGCGGCGAGGGCCCGCAGGACCTCACCGAGTTGTGTGTGGCTCTGGCGGTGGAGGCGCTCGCGGCCCACGGCGAGGCTGCGCAGGAGGCGCAGGCGCGGGCCCGCGCCACCCTCCAAGACGGCTCCGCGCTGGCGAAGTTTCGCGCCTTTGTGGGCGCACAGGGGGGCGACGTGACGCTGGTCGATGCTCCTGAGCGGCTGGATGTGGCGCCTGGACGGGCAGAAGTTTTGGCCCCGAGCACCGGTTATGTGCACCGCATCGATGCGCTCGCGGTGGGCCGTGCCGTCTTGGCGCTGGGCGGCGGACGCGAGCGCAAGGGCGAGGCGATTGACCACGGCGTAGGGGTGGAACTGCTCAAAAAACCCGGCGAGGCTGTGGAGGCGGGCGAGCCCGTCCTGCGCCTCTATCACCGGGATGGCCGTGGACTCGACGCCGCGCGCGGGCTGCTGGCGGCGGGCCTGAACGTCCAAGAGTCGCCGCTGGTCCCCGAGCCGCTGATTCTAGACCGAGTGAACTGAAGACCGCAGGTGAGGGGCCGGCAAGAGGCGGGGAGCTGGCTGAGCTGCCCGGATCGTGGGGAGCCTACAGGCGGGTGGGTCCCCGCTACAATTTCTTCTGCCGGCTCTCAGGGCCGCATCCTATGACCGATAGAGACGCGCCAGCCCCCGCCTGGAGGGGTGGAAACAAGCGGTTCCCGCCTGCCGGGTGGCGAAGCCGCAGCCCGCTGTTCTGGAGGAGGCTCAACGAGTGGGGCTCCGCTCCATTGGCGCTGCCGGGAGCGTGGCCAAGCGGAAGGGCGGGAGGTATCCGGATCTACCTCACCCGCACGCTCGACAAGGCGGCGCTGAACGGCGCGGCGAAGCCTCCTGCCCCTTTAGGCGAGAACGGGAACGGAGGAACGTATGCCGCCACCTGAGAAGCCCCAGGCCCAGAGGCTGGGGCAAGCCACGTCTCTCCCAGAGTCCTTCCTTCCGCCCGCCCTGGCGCACCTCCTGGAAGCCAGTGCCGACGCGATCTTTACCCTGGACCGGGAGGGCCACATCACCTATGTCAACCGCCGAGCGGCAGCGATCGCGGGTCTGACACCGCCGGAGGTGATCGGACGCCATCTGGAGCGGGATCTCCCGCACACCTTCAGCTCCCGCTGGCTCAGCGAGAGCCGCCGCGCCCGCGAAGAGAACCGGCCAGTCGAGTACGACACCTTTAACCCCGCGGTGGGCGGTTGGCTGCGTGTGCAGGTGGTGCCCACCCCGTCAGGTCTGGCGGTGCAGATTCGTGACGTCACCTTTGCCCGGCGCACCGAGGCGCTGCAACGGGTCACCGCGGCACTGGCCGGAACACGCACGCCGGAGCAGGTGGTTAGGGTGCTGCTGAAGCAGACGGTCGACGCAGCGGGCGCCCAGCGGGGAGGCCTGTTTCTCCCCGACCGGGACGGCACACACCTCGAACTGCGGGGCGAGGTGGGGTACACGCCGGAACTGCTGGAGCGCTTTGCCCGCCTGCCGCTTGCCCTCGAGGTTCCGCTGTGCAAGGCGGCCCGCGAGCAGCAGCCGGTCTTTGTGGGCGGAACAGTTGACGCGCAGTATCCCGAGGCCGCCAGGCTGCGCGCGCAGGATACCCGCAGCCTGGCGGCCCTGCCCCTACTGGTCGAGGGGAACCTGTGGGGCGTGCTGGTGCTCAGCTTCGGGGAAGCTCGGCACTTCCGCTCACAGGAGCAGGCTTTTTTGTTGAGCCTGGTCGAGCAGTGCGTGCAGGCCCTGAGCCGCATTCAGGCGGAGCAGGAGCTGCGAACGCAGGCGGACACGCTGAAAACGCTCAACCGCATCGGACGGACGCTGTCTGCGGAGCTCGACCTCGACCGGCTGGTCCAGGCGGTGACGGATGCGGGGGTCGAGCTGACGGGCGCACAGTTCGGAGCGTTCTTCTACAACCTCACCGATCGCCACCAGCAGACCCATACCCTGTACGCTCTGGCGGGTGCGGCGCGGGAGGCCTTTGCCTCCTTTCCGTTGCCGCGAACCACGCCCGTCTTTGGCCCGACCTTTCGGGGAGAGGGCGCTGTCCGGGTGGCCGACATCACCCGCGACGAGCGCTACGGTCAAAACCCGCCGTACCACGGGATGCCGCCGGGACACCTGCCGGTGCGCAGCTACCTGGCGGTGCCGGTCGTCACGCGGAGCGGGGAGGTGCTGGGCGGCCTCTTTTTCGGGCATGGTGAGCCGGGGATCTTTAGCGAGCAGGCCGAGCAGTTTGCGCTGGGGTTGGCCTCCCAGACCGCAGTGGCCCTAGACAATGCCCGCCTGTACGGGCAGCTTCAGCAGAGCCATGCCGAACTCGAACGCCGGGTGGAGGAACGAACGGCCCAGCTCGCAGCGCAGGCGGCCGAACTCCAGCGCAGCAACGCAGAGCTCGAGCAGTTTGCCTATGTCGCTTCCCATGACCTGCAAGCGCCCATCCGCGCAGTCACCAGCTTTGCGGGCCTGATCGCGCGCCGGTATGAGGCGCAGCTTGACGCACGGGGGCAGACCTATCTGCGCCAGATCGTCGAGAGCGGAGAGCACATGAAGCGTCTGGTGGATGACCTGCTGGCCTTTTCCCGCGTGCATACCGAGCAACGCGAACGGCAACCCGTGGACAGTGGAGCGGTTCTTAGAGCCGTGCTCGCTCGCTTGCGCCCCGACCTCGACCTGCTGGAGGCGCAGCTTCAGATCGGTGCCCTGCCCACGGTGCTCGCGGACGCGTCGCAGCTTGACCAGCTCTTTCAGAACCTGCTCTCGAACGCCTTGAAGTACCGGCGGCCACAGGTGCGCCCCGAGGTGCGCGTCAGCGCCGAGCGTGAGGGCGAGGTCTGGCGTTTTGCCGTGATGGACAACGGCATTGGCATCGAAGCGCAGTACTTTGAGCGGATCTTCGTGATCTTCCAGCGCCTGCACGGTCAGGGCGAGTATGAGGGGACTGGCATCGGCCTGGCGGTTTGTCAAAAGATCGTGGAGCGGCACGGCGGACGGCTTTGGGTGGAGTCCACGCCTGGGGCCGGCTCCACCTTTTTCTTCACGCTGCCCGCTGCAGAGAACAACTTGCCGTCATGACCCCACGCCTCAAGGCGGGGGCTTGTGTCTGGACTCCACCGCAACTCCGAGTACCTTTGCAGGCGTGCGGCTTTGGTTTCAGCGTCCGACACATCTCGCCCAGCAGACCCAGCGTGCGGGTCTGCGCTTTCGGGGCGACTGGGGGTGCATGACAAACACCCCGTGCTGGCCCAGTCTTGCCGGACCAGCAATGCCCTGAGTCCCACGTTCCTTGCCCCCACCAGGTCGGCATGCAACGAATACCCGCAACTCTCGCAGACGAACATCAGTCCCTTTTGAGGCCGGTTGCCCTGAGAGCAATGGCCGCATTGGGGGCAGGTTTGCGAGGTGTAGTGCGCGTCCACCTTCACCACCACGCTCCCGACAATCGGCGCTTTGTACGCCAGAAAGCCCAGCAACTCGGCGTAACTCCAGCGCGCACGGCGGCGGTTCGCCTTCCTCTGCTTCTCGGAACTGCCCTTCCGGCTGCGCCGTTCGGTGCGTTCACGCGCTCCGGTCAGTTCCTCGATGCCGATCAAAGCCTGGGGGAAGGAACGAAGGATTTGGGCGGAAAGCGAGTGGTTGGTATCAGCAATAAACCGTCTTTCCCGGCCCGACAGCGCCACAAGACGGCGCACGGCGGAACGGGTGCCTTTTTGCTGAAGCGACTTGCGGGCTTTCGCGTACCGCTCCGCTTGGCGAAGCGTCTCCTTGCCCGATTTGAAGAAGGCTTGATTGGAGGTGCTGCTTGCCACGGCGAAATACCGCATCCCCACGTCCACGCCCACCACCTGCTTATGGGTGGAAGGCTCCGGGTCGGAGAGTTCGATACTCAGCGGGACAAGCAAGAAGTATTGCTTCTTGCGCTTGTCGTACCAGAGCTTGCCCGCACCGACTTCAGCACCTTGTGCGATGTATTCCAGGTGCTTGGCGTACCCCTCGTAGGAAAGCACCAAGCGGCCTTGCAGCGTGGAAATGCTCACCCGTTGGCCGCTCTTGAACGAGTAGTCGCGCCCGTACTGGTAGCTGAGGGTGCGAGAGACGAACTTTGGCGGCGCGTCGAGACCCTTATACCCGCGGGCTTTGGGGTTGCGCTCCCGTGCGGCCTTCGCTTGCTTCGCCCGCGTCCAAAGGGTCTTGTACGCCGCCCCAACGGCGCGCGGGACAGAGCAGGCCATCTGAGCGCCCAACCCGAACCGCTCCCGGAGGGTGGCGTACACCTCCTTCTGAATCTTGGCCTGATTGGAGCTTTTGCCCATCTCAAAGGCCACTTGCGACGTGTAGTTCAGCGCGTCCCGATAGCTCAACGTCACCGCGTCCAGGGCGGCTTTCTGCTCCCTGGTGTGGTTCAGCTTGAGCTTGGCGGTCAGCGTCAACTTCACAGAAAGGGTTTAACATGCGAGCTGGTGAAAACCTAGGCCGCTTCGCGGCGCTCCGGTTCCTCCCCATGCCCGAAGGCAGGCGCTTCCCCGGAGCATCTTGGTGATTCCAGAGGCGTTTCTTAACCCTCCCGTAACCCACCCTCGCGTATTGCCGCGCGGGGTGCGTTAGGCTCAGGCCATGCGGACGGCTGTCCTGGTCATCATCGTGGTGCTCGCCGTGGTGTTTGCGGTGCTGAACCGGCATGCCCTGATGTTCGGGCACACCCTCAGCCTGGGGTTTGTGACCTACACCGGTGTGCCGCTGGGGCTTATCCTGCTGCTGACCGCGCTCGTGCTGGCGCTGATCTTCTACTTCTGGGCGGGAGTATCCAGCCTGCGGGCGCAGGCCGACAGCGCCCGGCTGCTGCGGGATATGGAAGCGCTGCGGGCCAGCCTCGACAGCCAGGAGAGTAGCCGGTTCGCCCAGCTTCAGGCGTACATCGACGAACGGTTTCAGGCCTTGGGCAGCGGCGCGGCCACGGCGAACCGAGCGGAGCTCGATGCCCTGCGGGCCCGCATCGACGCCTTGCAGGGCGACCTGAACGTGCAGCTCGCGCAGATCGACGACTATCTCAAGCGCCGCCTGGGCTAAGGGCCCTCTGGCTCTCCTTGCACTGCGTTCAGCCGCCGCAGGGGGACCGCACCCGTGCCTCTAGAATGGCGCGGGAAGCGAGTATTCCCCAGGAGGAGTGAAGCGTATGGCGCTCGACCGTTTTTTTCGCCGGCGTCGCCCGCAGCCGCAAGCTGGGGCAGAACTGCCGGACCTCTGGACCCAGTGCCCCCAGTGCAAGGCGGGGCTGTATAACCGTGAACTCGAAGCCAACCTCTTCGTCTGTCCCAAGTGCGGGCACCACCTTCGGCTCGACGCACAACAACGTGTGGATGTGCTGCTGGATGAGGGGAGCTTTGAGCAGCGCTCGGGCCGCGTGCATCCCACCGACCCCCTGGGTTTTGAGGATATCGAACCCTATCCGGCGCGGCTGGAGCGGGCGCAGAAGAGAACCGGGCGTCCCGACGCCATTCTGACGGGAACGGGGACCATCCACGGGATTCCCGTCACGGTTGCCGTGATGGACTTTGCCTTTAACGGCGGCAGCATGGGGAGCGTGGTGGGCGAAGAGATCGCCCGTGCCGCCGAGTATGCCGCTGGAGCGGGCACGCCCCTGGTGCTGGTCGCGGCGAGTGGTGGGGCCCGGATGCAGGAGAGTGCCCTCTCGCTGATGCAGATGGCCAAGACCACCGTGGCGCTCGAGGGCCTCGCGGCGCGCGGCCTACCCTACGTCAGTATTCTGACGGACCCCACGACTGGGGGCGTGACCGCCTCCTTTGCCACCATCGCGGACGTCATCATCGCGGAACCCGGGGCGCTGATCGGTTTTGCTGGGCCGCGGGTCATTCAGCAGACCATCCGCCAACACCTCCCCGAGGGCTTTCAACGGGCCGAATTCCTGCTGGAGCACGGCATGGTGGACGGCGTGGTGGACCGGCGTGAGCACCGCGCCTATCTCGCCCGGCTGCTTGGGGTGCTTCAGCAGCGGGAGGTGAGCGCGTGACTCACGACACGCTGAGCAGGCTGGAAGCCCAGGTGCGTGACCTAGAGGCGACGGCCCGCGAAACCGGGCAGAACCTCGACGCGGCCTTAGAGCCCCTGCGGGCCGAGGTCAAGCGCCTGCGTGCCGAGAGAAGCGCGAGCCTGACACGCTGGGACCGGGTGCAGCTCGCGCGGATGCCGGGGCGGCCCACCGCCCTCGACTACGTGGAGCGGCTCTGCACCGACTTCACCGAGCTGCACGGCGACCGCGCGTATGGCGATGACCCGGCCCTGATCGGTGGCCCGGCGCGCTGGCAGGGCACTCCGGTCATGCTGCTGATGCAGCAGAAGGGCCGCGACACGAAGAGCAAGATCAAGCGCCGCTTCGGCTCTGCTAACCCTGAGGGCTACCGCAAGGCCATGCGCCTGATGGATCTGGCCGACCGCTTCGGGCTGCCGGTGGTGTCGCTGATCGACACCCAGGGGGCTTACCCCGGGATCGAGGCCGAGGAACGCGGTCAGGGCTGGGCGATCGCCGAAAGCATCCAGCGAATGGTGCGGCTGCGGGTACCCGCCGTCTCGGTGGTGATCGGCGAGGGCGGCTCGGGTGGGGCGCTGGCCATCGGCGTCGGAAACAGGGTGCTGATCCAGGAGAATGCCTGGTACTCGGTGATCTCCCCGGAAGGGGCCGCCAGCATCATCTGGAAGGACGCGAGCAAGGCCCCCCAGGCCGCCGAGGCCCTCAAGGTCACGGCTGCCGACCTGCTGGACCTCGGGATCGTGGAGGAGGTGATCGCCGAGCCGCCCGGCGGCGCACACCTCGACGTAGACGCCGCCGCTCAGGCGGTGGGGGAGGCAGTGAGCCGTCATCTCGCTGAACTCTCGAACCTAGACGGCGAGGCGTTGCGGGCGGAGCGGGCAAGGCGCTTCCGGGCGCTGGGGGCCTTTACCGAGGTGTAGCAAGGGGCTGGCTTGGGCAGTACGCTGACCCATGACCAGTCGGGACGAACCAGAGGTCATCGTCGTAGGTGCAGGCCTGGCCGGACTCACCGCTGCACGCCGATTGACGCAGGCGGGGCGGCGGGTACGGGTGCTGGAGGCGCGGGAACGGGTGGGCGGACGAACACACACGGTTCGCCTTCCCGTGACCGGCGTGAGCGTGGATCTGGGCGGACAGTGGGTCGGGCCGAACCAGCCGCATGTGTCGGCGCTTCTTCGCGAACTGGGGCTGGACGTCTTTCCCACCTACGACGCCGGAAAGCACCTGGCGCACCTGCTGGGGCGCACGCGGCACTACCGCGGCCTTGTCCCGCCGCTGCCGCCGCACGTGCTCGCAGACTACGCGCTGCTTATAGGGCGCTTCGAGGCGCTGGCCCGCCGGATTCCGAAGGACGCGCCCTGGACCGCGCCGGACGCAGCAACCCTAGACGCACAGACCTTTGAAAGCTGGATCGTGAAGCACGCCCACACGCCGCAGACCCGCGCCCTGCTGCGGCGGTATGCCGGAGCGGTTTTGGGCGCAGACGCCAGCGAGTTCAGCCTGCTGCATGCCCTGACCTACACGCCTACACGGCCCACGGGGGCGGCATCAATGGCCATACCCTGACCCGTGGCCACGCCCTGCAAAACCGCGTGCTGGGTGGAGCACAAAGCGTGGCGTTGCGGCTGGCCGATGCCCTGCCCGACGTGCGCCTACACAGCCCGGTCACGCGCGTGGAGCAGGACAGCGTGGGCGTCACCCTACACACGCCGAACGGCCCGCACCACGCGGCGCGCGCCATTCTCGCCGTGCCGCCCGCCCTGCTCGCGGGTGTGGCCTTTGAGCCGCCGCTGCCTCCTCGCCGTGCGCAGCTTCAGCAGCGGTTGCCGATGGGTGCCGTCATCAAGTTCCTGGCCGTGTATACGCGGCCTTTCTGGCGCGCGGCGGGTCTGAGCGGTATGAGCATCAGCGACCGGGGGCCGGTCACGGTCACCTTCGACAACAGCCCGCCGCAGGGAAGGCCAGGTGTGCTGCTGGGCTTGATCGAGGGCGGGGAGGCCCGCGCCCTGCTGAACTGCAGCGAGGAGGAACGCCGGGAGGCTGCCCTCAGCAGCCTCGCGCGGCTTTTCGGCCCCGCGGCGCTGCACCCGCTGGAAACGGCCGAACGCAACTGGGCTGCCGAGCCCCTCAGCGGCGGCTGTTACGGCGCCCTGTTCGGCCCGGGCACCTGGACCGGTTACGGCGAGGCGCTGCGAGAACCCGTGGGCCGCCTGCACTGGGCGGGGGCAGAGACGGCCCGCGTGTGGATGAACTACCTAGACGGTGCTGTCGAGAGCGGCGAGCGGGTGGCGGCCGAGGTGCTCGCGGCGACATGAAGCAGAGGAGGGCGGGGACGCGTTCCCCGCCGGCAGAGCCTCTTTCAATCCGTCGCCACGTTCGCCACGTCCGGCGCGTTCGTCACGGCGGGTGTCTGGGTGACGGGTTTTTTCAGCAGGCCCAGCAGCACGGTGCTCACGGCCGTTCCAGCCAGAATCGCCACGATGTACAGGGGCAGGTTGGTGACGGCGTTGGGGATAAACAGCACGAAGATGCCGCCGTGGGGAGCACGCAGCAGGCAGCCCGCCGCCATGCTGATCGCGCCCGCGACCGCCGAGCCGGCCATCAGCGACGGGATCACGCGCAGGGGATCACGGGCCGCGAAGGGGATCGCCCCCTCGGTGATAAAGGAGATGCCCAGCACCCCGGCGGCCTTTCCAGCCTCGCGCTCGTCCGGCGTGAAGCGGTTCTTGAAAAACAGCGTGGCGAAGAAGACGGCGAGGGGCGGCGTCATGCCCGCGGCCATCACTGCAGCGATGGGCCCGTAGACCTTGGCGCCCAGCAGGCCGGTGCTGAAGGTGTAGGCCGCCTTGTTGATCGGGCCGCCCATATCAAAGGCCATCATCGCGCCCAGCAGCGCCCCCAGCAGGCCCGCGCTGGTGTTGCCCAGGCCCTGGAGCCACGCCGTGAGCCCGCTCAGCGCTGCCGCAACCGGCCGCCCGACCACGTACATCATGAGCAGGCCGACCGCCAGGGTGCCCAGCAGCGGCAGGATCAAGGTGGGCTTGAGGCCTTCTAACGTGCGCGGCAGCCGGATGGCGCGGGTCAGCCACCGGGTGATGTACCCGGCCAGGAACCCCGCGATGATGCCCCCCAGAAAGCCGCTTCCCGTCAGGCCCGCCAGGAAGCCGCCCACCATACCGGGCGCGAGGCCAGGCCGGTCCGCGATGGAAAAGGCGATGTAGCCTGCGAGCACCGGGACGAACAAGCCAAAAGCACCCTGGGCGCCGATCTTGAAGAGGGTGTTGCCCAGCGTCCCCGCGTAGCGGTCCTCGTAGATAAAGATGCCCTGATCCCCGAACTGGAACGATCCAATCGCAAAGGCGAGGGCGATCAGGAGGCCGCCCGCCACCACAAAGGGCAGCATGTGCGAGACGCCGGTCATCAGGTGCTTATAGAAGGCGGGGGCGCTCGCGTTTTTGGCCGCTTTGGCTGCACTCGCCTGGGTGACCAGATCCGGTCCTGCGCCTGGGCCCACGGCTCCGCCGTACACCACCGCTTCGGCCAGCGCCCGTTGCACCAGCGCCGACCCGTTTTGGATGGCGGGCTTGGTGCCCGTCTGGTACACTCGCTTGCCCTGGAAACGCGAGAGGTCTACGTTCGTATCCGCCGCGATGATCACCAGGTCTGCCTCCGCGATGTCCTGCGGCGTCAGCTGGTTTCCTGCCCCCACGCTGCCCTGTGTCTCCACCTTGATTCGGTGGCCCAGCGCCTTTGCGCCGTGTTCTAGCCC
This sequence comes from Deinococcus sp. YIM 77859, assembly GCF_000745175.1. Taxonomy (NCBI): domain Bacteria; kingdom Thermotogati; phylum Deinococcota; class Deinococci; order Deinococcales; family Deinococcaceae; genus Deinococcus; species Deinococcus sp. YIM 77859. Next base: position 1,640,696 of record NZ_JQNI01000002.1, on the reverse strand, counting down.
CTCGGCCGCCATAAAGGTGTGCGCGATCCCGGTGGGGCAGGAGGTGATGCCCACGATGCGAAGGGGCGCGGGGGAGACGCTCGCGGGCGGGCTGCCGGTGCCCGCCGTGCCCTGCCCGAGCGCCTGAGCGATGAGTGCCGGGGCGCTGCGGATCGCTTCTCCGCTGCTCGCCCGTACGAGGCGTTTCCCGGCAAAGCGCGCCTCATCCACCTTGACGTCAGCCGCAAGAATCACCGCGTCGGCTGCGGCGATCTCGGCGGGCGTCAGGGGATCTTGGGCTCCCACGCTCCCCTGCGTCTCCACGCGCAGTTCGTGTCCAGCGGCCTGGGCCGCGCGCCGCAGCGCCTCGGCAGCCATGAAGGTGTGAGCGATGCCTGTCGGGCAGGCGGTAACAGCGACTAGCTTTGCCATGACGGGACCTCCTGGAAGGGGGAATGAAGCGGGGATCGGGGGGCTGCCTGAGGGGGGCGGCGGGTCATGCGGGTTCCACCTGCTCCAGCGGTTCCACCCTCACCTGATGGGCGAACGCCTCCAGTTCGGCGCGGGGTGGCAGGTGCGCTCCCAAGCGAGTGATGGCGCCGAGACTAAAGGCTGTTGCGCGCCGCGCCGCGTCGACGAGCTTCAGGCCGTCCTGGTGGGCCGACAGCAGGCCCGCTACCATCGCGTCTCCCGCGCCCACGGTGCTTTTCACGGCCACGCGGGGGGGCTGGGCGCGCACGGCTTCCCCCGCCGTCACGAGGAGCGCGCCGCGTTCGCCCTGCGACACGGCCACCAGCCCGGCTCCGCGCCGCAGCAGTTCCCGCGCCGCCGCGAGCACTTCGGCCTCGCGGTCCAGCGAGCGCCCCAGCGCCGCTTCCAGCTCGTGGATGTTGGGCTTGACCAGGTCGGGGAGGACATCCGCCGCGAGGGAGGCCTGCAGCGCCGCGCCGCTGGTGTCGAGTGCCACGAAGCGCCCCGCCGCGCGCAGCCGGGCCGTGAGGCGCGCGTAGAAGTCGGGGGCCACGCCGGGCGGGAGGCTTCCGGCAAGCACGAAGATGGTGTGGTCGGCGGTCAGGGCCAAGAGCCGCGTTTCCAACTCCTGTACAGCGTCCGCTGTGGCCGCCAGGCCCGGCAGGTTGATGTCGGTCGTCTCCTGCGCGGCGCCGTCCACCAGCTTCACGCCCACCCGGGTGGCGCCGGGCACCCGCACGAAGCTATCGCGAATGCCCTTGGCACGAAAGAGCGTCTCGAACCGCTCTGGGTTCTCGTCGCCCAGCAGGCCGGTCGCGGTGACGGCAAGGCCCCAGTCGGCCAGGAAGGCGGCCACGTTCACGCCCTTGCCCCCTGCCGCCCAGTGCAGTGACTGACCGATATTCACTTCGCCCTGTCGCCAGCCGTCGGCTCGCACGGTGAGGTCGAGGGCGGGGTTAAGGGTCAGGGTGACGATGCCGGTGGGGGCAAACGTCATGCCGTCGCTCCTTCTGTCTGGGGAGGGCGTACCAGCGCCCGAACGTCCTCGGCGGTGGCCTGGGTGAGGGCTTCCCCGGCGAGGGCCTGAAGTTCGCCCAGGGTGCGCGCACGCAGGGCAGCCTTGACCCCGGCGATCTGCGGGGTGCTCACCGAGAGTTCCTTAACGCCCAGGCCTGCCAGCACCAGCGCGCCCACGTCGTCACCGGCCGCGCCGCCGCACACGCCCACCCATTTGCCGTGCCGGTCTGCCGCCCGCACGGTGAGTGCGATCAGCCGCAGCACGGCGGGATGCAGCGCGTCGGTCTGGCGGGCAAGCTGCGGGTGTAGCCGGTCCATCGCCAGGGTGTACTGGGTGAGGTCATTCGTGCCGATGGAGAAAAAGTCCACCTCGGGCGCAAGCGCCTCCGCGATCAACGCCGCCGAGGGCACCTCGATCATCACGCCCAGGGGGACACGGGGGGCGCCGAGCTCCTCGCGCACTCGGTCAAAGATCGCGCGGGCGCGGCGGAAGTCCTCCAGGGTGGAGATCATCGGAAACATCAGGTGGACGTTTGGGTGATCCTTGGCGACCCGCGCAACCGCCCGCAGCTGCGGCAGGAAGAGGTCGGGGCGCTCGAAACACAGCCGAATGCCGCGAATGCCCAGGAAGGAGTTGTCCTCGCGCGCCAGACCCAGGTACGGCACCTCTTTGTCACCGCCGATGTCCAGCGTGCGGATGATCAGGGGGCGGCCCGCAAGCGCTTCGGCCATCGCGCGGTACTCGCGTTCCTGCTCGTCCTCGCTGGGCACCGCGTCCCGCTCTAGGAAGAGAAACTCGGTGCGCATCAGCCCCACGCCCTCGGCTCCGGCGTCCAGGGCGGCGGGCGCGTCGGCCGCGCGGTTGATATTGGCGGCGACCTCGATCCGCGTCCCGTCGCGGGTGGCGGCGGGTGCGAAGCGCGCGGCGCGGGCGGCCTCGCGTTCCCGTTCAAGCACGCCCTGCCGCTCACGCGCCGAAGCCACATCCGCCCCCGAGGGGTTGAGGTATAGCCGCCCCGCCGCGCCGTCCAGAATCGCGGGCGTGCCGTCGGGGATATCCAGGACGCCCTCTCCAGCCGCCACCACCGCCGGAAGGCCTAGCCCACGCGCGATGATCGCCGTGTGGCTTGTCGGCCCGCCCTGCGCGGTCACAAAGCCCAGCAGCGTGTCCGGCCCCAGCCGCGCGGTGTCACTGGGGGTCAGGTCGGGCGCGAGCAGAATCACCGGGTCCCCGGCCGCCACCTCTACCTCACGGAGCCCCAGCAGGTGTCGCAGCACCCGCCGCTGCACGTCGCTGAGGTCAACGGCGCGGGCGGCGAGCGTGGGGTCATCCAGCCGCTGAAGCTGGGCGATGCGGGCCTCCGTGGCCTCACGGTACGCCCATGCTGCCCCGTGCCCGTCCAGAATGCGGGCGACGGTGTCCTGGAGGATGCCCTCGTCCCTCAGCAGCTCCTGATGGGCGCGGAAGATGGCGGCCTTGTCCGCGCCAAACTGGGCGCCCACGTCGGCGATCACCGTGGCGAGTTCGGCTTCCGCAGCGGCCAGCGCGCCATCTAGCCGCGTGGCCTCCTGCGCTGGATCACCCGGCTCGTCGCGGACATCGAGTGGCCGGGGCGCGTGCTGGCGCGTCACACCGACCACCAGGCCATCAGCGGCGGGGACGCCCTCGATGGTCGCTCCGACCTCGCTGGGCACCCAGTCGGGTGCGCGGCGAACGGGTGCGCCACTCGCCCCAGGGGCGCTGAGGTCATCCCCCAACCCGGCCCGGATCGCGTCCGTCACGGCGGCAAGCAGTTCGGGGCTGTCCGCGCTCACCCTGAGAAGCGTGCCGCGCGTCAGCCCCAGGCTCAAGACCTCCATGAGCCGCGTGGCGTCCGCGCTTTCGCCGTCCGTTCCATCCGGTTCGGCGCGGGTCAGGCGCACCCGGCCGCCGTGTGTCCGCACCAGTTTGGCCAGCAGGGTCGCGGGCCGGGCGTGCATCCCCAGGGGATTGGGCAGCGTCACGGCCGCGCTGTAGGGCAGCGCCGCGGGAGCTGCCGGTGCGGCGGCGGGCCGCTCCCCGGTGAGGGCTTCCTGAATGTCGGTGGGATCAACAGTGGTAGAGAGCCTTTCCACCAGGGCCTCGTCACCAAGCACCCGGGTAAGGCGGCGCAAAAGGCCCAGGTGTTCGTCACTCGTGGCGGCAATGCCGACCACCAGCCGTACCCTTTCGCCGCCCTCGCCCCAACGCACGCCGCCGGGAAGCTGCAACACGGCGATGCCCGTGCGGTGAATCAGGTGACGCGACTCGGGCGTGCCGTGCGGAATGGCGATGCCGCTCCCCAGGTAGGTGTTCGCCTGCTCCTCGCGGGCAAGCATGGCCTGCGCGTAGCCCGGTGCCACGTTGCCCGCCGCCGTCAGCAGCGCCGCGACCTGTGCGATCGCCTCGGCCTTGCTGCCCGCCTGCGCTCCCAGCCGGATGAGTTCCTGCGGAAGATCCATCATGCCTGTCTGCTGCCTCCCCCGGCGAGCCGTCAGCCGGTCTCTGAAAGATTTTGATTACTTCTGAACGTTTAGGATCATAAATGATTTAAGAAGAGGACACAAGTCCCCACCGGGCGCGCGAGGCCCGGTCCAGACGACCCACAGGGGTGAGCGACTTTGAGTCTAGGGGCGGGGTTGCGCTAGCATGCCCGCAGATGACCGCCCCGCTCGCTGAGGAACGCCTGAGCCGCATCCTCGATCTGCTGGCCCGCCGGGGTACCGTGCGCACCACGGCGATCACCGAGCACCTGGGGGTGAGTGGGGCCACGGTGCGGCGCGACCTCGACGTGTTGGCCCAGCGTGGCCTCATTCGCAAGGTGCATGGCGGCGCGGCGCTGGCCAGTCAGGATCAGCGCTACAGCGACCGGCAGCAGCTGGAGCAGGGCGGCAAGGCGCGGCTTGCTGAGGCGGCCCTCACCCTGCTGAAGCCGGGCGAGACGGTATACCTCGATGCGGGCACCACGGCTCGGCACGTCGCGCAGGCCCTGCGGCGCACCCCAGCCCTCACCCGTACCCTGCGGGTGGTCACGCACGGGATCGACGTGGCCTATGAGCTCAACGGCGAGTGCCCGCTGTACGTGGTTGGCGGTGAGCTGTACGGTTCCACCTACAGCCTGACTGGCCCCGACGCCCTTGCCACCGTGGAGCGCTACGCCTACGACACCTTCCTCGTCGGCTGCACGAGCATCGACCCGCAGCGCGGCCTGACGAACAGCAACCTGATCGAGGCCCAGCAGAAGACGGCCATCATGCGCCGTGCTCGCCGCAGCGTCCTGATCGCCGACCACAGCAAGTGGGGCCATACGGGCTTTGTCACCTTTGCAGCGCTGGGCGACGTGAGCGCCTGGGTCACCGATCAAGCGCCCCCGGGGGCCCGTGAAGCCTTTGAGGCCGCCGGTGCCCAGGTGGTGGAGGCCGCGGCGGTTCTGAGCTAGCCGGTAGGGGCGAGGGCGTCTCGCTTCAGTGCCCGCTTGTCGCCTTGAGCCCAAGGATCGCCACGATCATCAGGGCGAGAAAGACCAGCCGAGCAGGGGTAGCGGGTTCCTTGAACAGCACGATGCCCAGGAGAGCTGCGCCCACCGCGCCGATTCCAACCCACACGCCGTAGGCGGTACCGATGGGCAGCGTCTTGGCCGCCAAGCCCAAGAGCCCCATGCTGGCGGCCATGCTGGCGAGTGTCAGAACCGTGGGGAGCGGCCGGGTAAAGCCCTCGGTGTACTTCAGGCCGATGGCCCAGCCCACCTCCAAGAGCCCCGCGATCACGAGCAGAATCCATCCCATCAGACACCTCCCGCGCCGTCTTGTCGTGACCGGGTACGGCGGTGCTCTCGTCCGAGGCGCAGCCTAGAAGCTGTCCGAGCAGCAGTGTACCTGCCTCGCGTGAGCACAAGGAGAGCGGCGTGTCAGCGTCTCCTGGCACGCCGCCCGCCTGGCCCGAGCTTCAGACACCCAGGTACGCGCTCCTCACCCGGTCATTTCCCAGCAGGTCGGGTTGTGAGCCTTGCAGCGTGACCCGTCCGCCCTCCAGCACGTAGCCCCGGTGCGCGATGCCCAGCGCCGCAAAGGCATTCTGCTCGGCCAGCAGGACGCTCACGCCCGCCCCGTTCACCCGCTGTACCGCCTCGAACACCTGCTCGACGACCAGCGGTGCCAGGCCGAGAGAGGGCTCGTCCAGCAGCAGGAGCTGCGGGCGGGCCATCAGCGCGCGGGCGATCGCCACCATCTGCTGCTGCCCCCCCGAGAGGCTCCCAGCGGGCGCGTGCCGTTTCTCCACCAGGGCCGGGAAGAGGGCGTACACCCGCTCCAGTTCGCGCGCGGTTCCCGCCGGGTCGCGCCGGTGCACATAGGCGCCTAGCCGCAGGTTCTTCTCCACGCTCAGCTCGGGGAAAAGCAGGCGGCCTTCCGGGCACAGCGATACCCCGCGCGCCACGTTCAATTCCGGCTTGCCACCCGTCAGCGGCACCCCGTTCCAGGTGGCCGTTCCCCCCGAGGGCCGCCCCAAGCCGCTCAGGGTGCGAAAGAGCGTGCTTTTGCCCGCCCCGTTGGCACCCAGCAGCACCACAATCTCGCCCTGCTGAACGGTGAGGTGAACGTCATGCAGCGCACGAAAGGGGCCGTAGTTCACGCTCAGGTGGCGCACCTCAAGCATGGGCCCCTCCTCCCACGGGCTGACCCATCTGCCCGGCGTGCGCGTGCCCGCCCAGGTACGCCTCGATCACAGCGGGGTCACGGCTGACCTCGGCCGGCGTGCCCTGCGCGATCTTTTGGCCGTGGTGAAGCACCAGGATCTCGTCGGCCAGGCCCATCACCAGGCTCATTTTGTGCTCGACCAGTGCCACCGTGAGGCCGCCCGCGACCAGCTCGCGAATCAGGCCCATCAGATTGACCGTCTCCTCCGGGTTCATGCCCGCAGCGGGCTCGTCGAGCAGCAGCAGCGTGGGATCACTGGCCAGCGCCATCGCGATTCCAACCCGCTTCTGGCCCTCCTGTGTCAGGGCCCCAGCCAGGCGTCCCGCCTGCGCGGCCAGCCCCACCCGTTCCAGCGCCCGCAGGGCCCCGGCGCGGCTTTCTGCCTCGTCGTGGCGTTCTCGGCCGGTGCGCAGCAGGGCGTCGAGCAGCCCCGCGCGCGTGCGTACACGGTGGCCGATCATCGCATTCTCGAGCACGCTGAGTTCTCGGTAGATCGTGGTCGTCTGAAAGGTTCGGGCAATGCCGCGCGCCACCACCTGATGCGTCCTCAGCCGGGTGATGTCTTCGCCCCTGAAGCGGATGCGCCCCGAGGTGGGCTGATAAAACCCCGAGATCAGGTGAAAGAACGTGCTCTTGCCCGCCCCGTTCGGCCCGATGATCGCCGTGATTTTCCCGGCCGGGATGGTCGTGGTGACGTCCCGAACCGCGTGCAGGCCACCGAAGTGAATGCCCAGATGCTGCACCTCCAGCAGCGCGTCAGGCATGGTCCACCGCCCTTTCCGGCCGCGCGGCGGCTCGGCGCAGGCGGGAACGTTCCCACAGCCCCGCCAGGCCCTGCGGCGCAAACAGCACCAGCAGCACGAGCAGCGGCCCGAACACGATGTACTGGTAGTCCTGGAGGCCTTTCATAAACTGCAGCGCCACGTAGATCAGCCCGGTGCCCAGCAGCGGCCCCGCGAGTGTCCCCACGCCCCCCACAAGCAGGTACAGCAGCACCGTGAAGGTGGTGGTTGGCCCAGTCACCGCCGAACCCAGGAAGCCCACATAGGCCGCATACACGCCCCCGGCCAGCCCAGCGATCGCGGTTGAGAGCATCAGGGCCCGCAGCTTGTGCGAGAAGACATCGATGCCAGCGCTGCGCGCCAGATCCTCGCCGCCGCGGATGGCGATCAGCGAGCGGCCAAAGACACTCTTGCGCGTCCGAGCGACGATCAGCACCGTCAGGGCGAGGGCAGCAAGCACCACGTAGTAGAAGTTGGCGGACTTCGAGAAGTCGATTCCGAACAGGCTGGAAGCGGGCGGCACCCCGTTGAGGCCGTCGTTGCCGCCGGTCAGCTCGTCCCACTTGTTGATCACGAGCGCGATGATCACCCCGACGCCCAGGGTAAAGATCGCAAAGGCGTCTCCCCGAGTGCGAAAGGCCACCAGCCCCAGCAGCAGGCCGCCCAGCGCACACAGCAGCACGGCAGCAGGCCACGCCAACCAGAAGTTCCAGCCGTGCTTGAGGGTCAGAATGCCCACCGTGTACGCACCGATGCCAAAAAACCCAGCGTGTGCGAGCGGCAGCTGCCCGGTATAGCCCAGCATCACGTTCAGGCCGTAGGCCAGCATCGCCCAGACCATGGTGTTGATGGCGATGTCCAGCACGTAGGTGCCGGGCTGCGTCAGCGGCAGCAGCGCGGCAGGCGCAAACACGGCCAGCCAGCCCCAGAGGCCGGCTCTGAAGCGGCCCCGGTTCACGTGCTCCTCCGGAAGAGCCCCTCGGGCCGGAGCGCCAGCACGAGCACAAGCGCCGCGAAGCCGATCACATCCGCAAAGTCAAGGTTGATGTAGAAGCCGCCAAACACTTCTGCAAAGGCCAGCAGAAAAGCGCCCACGATGGCCCCCGGCACGCTGCCCATGCCGCCCAGAATGATGATGGCAAACACCTTGAGGTTCATGACCTCGCCCATGGAGGGCGCCACCGAGATAATGGGCGCGATGAGCGCGGCGGCGGCGGCGGCCAGTCCCCCGGAGATCGCAAAGGTCAGCATGCCAACGCGGTTCACGTTGATGCCCACCAGCCGCGCGCCTTCACGGTTTTGGGACATCGCCTCGATGGTCGCACCGGTCAGGGTGCGCTTCAGGAAGAAGTTCAGCCCCAGCATCACCACCAGCGAGGCGGCGATCACGATCAGGCGTTGCCAGGTGATCACCACGTCACCCAGGTTGAGGATGCCCGGCACCGGTTCGGCGATCTGCTTGAAATCTGGACCCCAGATCAGCTGCACAGCCGCCTCCAAAAAGAACAGCACGCCGATCGCGGCAATCATCGCGTGGACGTGCGGCGCGTTTCTGAGGGGATAGAACACCACCCGCTCGAGCAGCGCAGCAAGCAGAGCCACCGCGACCGCCGCGAGCAGCAGCGCGGGCACGTAGCCGATTCCCAGCCCGGTCAGGAGGGCGTAGGTGAAGTACGCGCCCAGCATATACAGGCCGCCGTGAGCGAAGTTGGGCACCCGCATCACGCCGTAGACCAGCGTGAGCCCCAGCGCGACCAGGGCGTACACGCCGCCCAGCGCCAGGGCATTGAACAGTTGTTGCAGCAGGATGGTCAAGGCTCAGCGTCTCCCTGAAGAATGAAAAAAGGCCGCGCCCCGGGATGGCTAGGGGCGCGGCAGCTCGTTACTTGTAGACCTTGTCGACGCGCAAACGGGTGTACTTGCCGTCCTTTACGCTGGCAATCACGAACTCGGCGTCGACGTGCCCGTCGGGGGTCACACCCGCGAGCCGGTAGATCGTCTTGCTCTGGGGAAGCGCCTTGGCGGCGGCATTCAGCTGCGCACGGATGGCCCGTGGGTCATCGGTGGTGCCCGCAAGTTCCATCGCCTTGGCAACGATATTCATGCCCATGTAGTTCAGGGCCGCCTCACTGGTGGGGATCTTCTTGTAGACCCGCTGGTACTGGTTACGGAAGACCTGGGTGCCGGGATACTCGATGGTGGGCAGTACACCCACGCTGCCATTGAGGTATGCGCGGGGAATAATGCCTTCCATCTGCTCGAACTTGGCCTGGTCCATCACGATGAAGCCGCCCTTGAAGCCCTGCTCGCGCGCGGCCTTGATCACCTGTGCGGTGGGCTGCGAAGGCCCCCCCACAAAGATCACGTCGGGTTTCTCGGCCAGGGCCTTGGTCACGGCACTGGAGTAGTCCACGGTGGTGTTGTAGTCCACCCCATTGTTTGCACCCACGGTGCCGCCCTGCCGCTTCCACTCCTCAGTGATGGCGTCGGTCCACTGCTTGCCGTAGGCGGTGGTGGTGCCCAGCAGCGCCAGCTTTTTGCCAAAAGCCCGCATCTGCGTCTGCGTAAAGGGCCGCAGGTAGTTGTCGTAGCGGGGCGGCAGCATAAAGGTCATGGGGTTTTTGGCTTCCAGGATCTTCGGCTCGCTGGAATACGCCACCAGCAGGAAGTCAGGGTCGCGCACGGCGAGGGGCTGCACCGCCTGAATGCCGCCAGCGTGCGGCACAAAGATCACGTCGATCCCCTGGCTGGTGAGGCGGCGGACGTTGGTGGCCGTCTCGTTGGGCAGGTACCGGTCGTCGAGGGACACCAGGCGGAAGGTGACCTTCTCGCCGTTGACCGTGATGCCACCCGCCCGGTTGATCTCATTGATGGCCATCTCAATCCCGCTCTGTACGTCTTTGCCGTAAAAGGCCGCGCCGCCCGACAGGGGCCCACTGTAGCCGATGCTCACGACCTTGTCGGCCCACGCTGAGCTGGCCGTCAGGGTGAGGGCGAGGGAGACGAGAGTGCGTCGCTTCATGGAAAACCTCCCGGTGAAAACGCAGAACGCTGCGAGCGAGACGGGCGGGCCTGTCGGCCCTGAACGCAGTACAGGTTGGGTGTGACCGTCATGCTGGCATGGGGGATAAGAAGTGTCAATTGCCCCGCTTCCATTTGGGCTTCCTGCCCCATCACCGCTGACCTGTTCTGGCCGCTACACTCGGGCACGATGTCTGACCCTGCTCGTCCTGCCACCACCCCCGCTCCCCGCAGTCGCGCACGCATGCTGGAACTGGTGTTTCCGAAAGACACCAATTACCTCGGCACGGCGTTCGGCGGCTTTGTGCTGTCGCTGATGGACAAGGCCGCCAGTGTCGCGGCGGTGCGCCACGCGGGCGGCGCGGTGGTCACGGCCCGCATGGACGGCGTGGATTTTCACGTTCCCATCCGCGTCGGAGACGCCGTGGCCCTGGATGCCCGCGTGGTGCGCGTGGGCCGCTCTTCCATGACCATCCAGGTGGACGTTTACCGCGAGCATATGGCGTCCGGTGAGCAGCAGCTGGCCACCACCGGCTTTTTTGTGTTTGTCGCTGTGGATGAAGAGGGTGCGCCGCGTCCCGTGCCTCCCCTGGCACCGGGTGAGGTAGACCCCGATCCCGACGGCCGCCCCTGAGGGCCGCCGTCCTAGGGGGAGGTGGTTTCCGGCCAGGTGGTGAGGCGCGCGCGGGTCCAGAACTCCAAAAAGCCCTCGACCTGCGCCACGAAGTCCTGGAAGTTCACCGACTTGATCAGGTAGGAGCTGGCGTGCAGCGTGTACGCCTGCGTGATGTCCTGGTCATGGTTGGAGGTCGTTAGCATCACCACCGGGATCCGCAGCAGCTGCGGGTGACTTTTCATGGCGCTCAACACCTCGAACCCCGTCATGCCCGGCATGTTGATGTCCAGCAGCACCACATCCGGCAGGAGGGCGCCCGGCGCGAGCATCGCTTCCAACGCCTCCCGGCCGTTGGCGGCGGTGGTGACCGTGCAGAGGTGAGCGTACCCGGCAAACACCTCCTCCGCCAGTTGCCGGTCCATCAGGCTGTCGTCGATCAGAAGCAGGCGCAGGGGACGGGTCATCGTCGCTCCGTCTGCCGCGGAGGACGCGTCTGAGCGGAAAAGGGCATTCGCGTCATGGGATAGCCCCAGTGTACCGAACCGCCGAGCAAGCTCGATACAGAAATGTCTACGGCGCTCCGTCTGGCGACAGAACGCAAAAGGGCAGCACGTTCCTGCCCGCGCTACCCTGCGCACATGACCGGTGCTCAGGCTTCCCCCCGTCCGCGAATTCTCGTTGCCAACGACGACGGCATCTTTTCTCCCGGCATCAAGGCGCTCGCCCTGGCGCTGGCCGATGTGGGGGACGTCGTGGTCGTCGCGCCGGATGTGGAGCAGTCGGCGGTTGGGCACGGCATCACCATCCGCCGGCCGCTGCGCTTTAAGCACACGGCGTCGGCAGGGTTCGGGGAGATTCCGGCCTACCGGGTGGACGGCACGCCCGCCGACTGCGTGGTACTGGGCGTCCACCTGCTGGGGCGACCTGATCTGGTGGTCAGCGGGATCAACCTGGGGCCGAACCTGGGGGACGATCTGACCCACTCGGGCACGGTGGCGGCGGCCATCGAAGGCCTCGCGCTGGGGCTGCCCGCCATCGCCCTGAGCCAGCAGGGGAGTACGGGAGGCGAGTACAGTTTCACGGCGAGCGCCGCCTATGCGGCCCGGCTGGCACACCAGGTGCTCGCGCGCGGCCTGCCGCCACGGGTGCTGCTCAACGTCAACTTTCCCGCTGGGCTGGCCCGCGGCGTGCGGGTGACCCGCGTGGGAGAGCACCGCTGGGAAGACGCCATCGTGACCCGCCACGACCCAGAAGGCCGCGAGTACCACTGGGTGGCCGGGCAGAGCCGCGCCGCCGACGCCCATGACCAGGACACCGATTATGGCGCGGTGCAGGCGGGGTTGATCAGCGTGACTCCGGTGCGTCTCGATCTGACCGCCCGCGACCTGTTGGGCGAGCTGGCCGGGTACGTGCCGGAGGTGTAAAGCGCTTCAACGCGTCTCCAGCACCACAAACACCCAGGCCCGCACGTCCGTTGGCAGGGGCAGGGGTGGCACCTCGCCCGCCCAACGGCTGGCCACGAGGGTGAGTTCCGGCTGGGCCGGGCTGGAGAGCAGTTCTGCGCCCAAAAAGCCGGGCAGGTCCGGCAGGGCCTGCAGGAAAGCGCGCAGGTTCCGGGCCCCTTCCTCGCCCTTGGCTTCGGCGTAGTGCACCTGCTGAACGCTCACTCGTAGAGCTGCAGGGGGTCTTTGGGGTTCCAGCGCAGATAGGTGCCGAAGTGAAGGTGCGGACCGGTGCTGCGGCCGGTGCTGCCCACCCGGCCGATGATCTGGCCCTGCGCCACCCGTTCACCCGCCCGGATCAGGTTGGCGCTGAGGTGCGCGTAGCGGGTAATCCAGCCGCCTTCGTGCTCGATCACAACGGTCCAGCCCCAGCCCCGCTCGAAATCCGCGCGGGACTCCAGAACGCGGCCCGCGCGCGCGGCCCGTACGGGGGTGCCCTGGGGTGCGACGATGTCGACGCCGTAGTGCATCTCGTGGTCGCCGTCGATGTTGCGTTCGCCAAAGCCGCTGCTGATAAAGCGGTACCCCGTCACCGGCCACAGCCAGCCCGAGCCTGTCACCGGTGAGACGCGGATAGACGCGGTACGAACCGTCGCGCCTGAACTGCGGCGCAGGGAGGCGGGCAAACGGGCGGCCACCTTGCGCCCCGGAATCTGTACGGTCATGCCCGGCCGCAGCGGACGGCGAACATTCAACCCCGGGTTGGCCCGCAGAAGCTGGGAGAGGCTCAGGCCGTGCCGGTGTGCAATCACCGTCAGATTCTCCCCCCGCTGCACGCGGTGCGTCTTGCCGGGCAGCTGCCGGTTGGGAATCAGAAGAATCTGGCCTGCTCGTACCTGGTTGGCATTGCGCAGCGAGGGGTTGGCGGCCCTCAGGGCGGTCAGGCTGACCCCCGCCCGCTGCGCGATGACCGTCAGGTTTTCGCCTGGCCGCACGCGGTAGGGTGTTGCGGCGCTCGCCAGCCCCGCCAGCACCAGCGTGGCGGTGATGAGGGAACGCCGCGCTCTCCGCCACCATACCTGTGAGGAAGAGGAGCAGCAGATGAGGGCGGGATTCACAAGCCTTAGCTTAATGGGTGTCCCGTGATGGAGATGTGAGGAATTCGGCTTGACGCTAGGCTGCCGGTATGGATCATGGGTCCACCTTCGCCCCGCCCGACGGCTTTCAGCGCCTGCGCCTGCTGCTTGCCTGGGACGGTGCGAGCTTTGCTGGTTGGCAGTCCCAGCGACGCGCGCCGAGCGTCCAGGACGCCTTGCATGCAGCCCTCGTGCAGCTGGGCGGCCAGCAGGTGGCCCGTCCCGTCGCCGCTGGGCGCACGGATGCGGGGGTCCACGCCGAGGCGATGCCCGCGCACGTGGACGTGCCGCAGGACTTTCGCGTCCCTCCGGCACAACTCGCCCGCGCGCTCAACGCACACCTGCCGCCCAGCGTGGCCGTGCTGGAGGTGGCGCCTGCGCCCCCCGGCTTCCACGCCCGCTTCTCCTGTACCGAGCGGCGCTATACCTACCGGCTGCTGAATGCGCCGCAGCGCCACCCCCTGTGGGCAGGACGCGCGCTGCACGTCCCCGGACCGCTCGACGTGCCCGCGATGAACGCCGCCGCCGCCACGCTGCTGGGCACCCACGACTTCGCCGCCTTCGCCACCCGCGAGGACCGGCAAACGGTGCGGGAACTGCGCGCCCTGGGCATCCAGCCTGGCCCCGCGCTTCCCGGCGGGCGGGTCTGGGAAGTTCATGTCGCGGGCGAGAGCTTCCTGCGGCACATGGTCCGGGGTCTGGTGGGCACCCTGCTTCTCGTTGGCCGGGGCAAGCTGGATGCCGAGGCGGTCAGCGCCATCCTTGCCGGGCGTGAGCGGTCGGGGGCGGGGGCGAACGTGCCCGCGCACGGGTTGTATTTCACGGGGGCGAGGTACGACGCTCCAGCGAGGACGATGAAGCGTTCCTCAACCGGTCTCGCCAGCGACATACCCTAAAAGCTCCCCTGTCGTCGAGGGGAAGTCCCCGCCTGCTCTTGGGTCTCTCACCCCCGCCGCGTCACCCCGTCCGTCGTCAGCAGCGGGCCGTACAGCTCGGGACGGCGGTCGCGGAAAAAGCCCATTCCGGCGCGAAACTTGCGGGCTTCTGCGAGGTTGAGGGTGTGCACGAGGGGCCCTTCCTCGGTTTCACCGAACTCGGCCACGATCTCGCCGGTGTAGTCACAGATAAAGGAGTGGCCGTAGTACGTCTGGGCGAGGTCGCCCACCACCTCGGTGCCGATGCGGTTGGCGGCGCCCACATAGGTGGAGTTGCTGACGGCGTGCCCCACCATGGCGCGCTGCCACATGCGGTGGTTGTTGGGGCTCTCCACCTCGGCGGGCTCGGTGCCGATGGCGGTTGGATACAGCAGGAAGTCAGCCCCCTGCAGCATCAGCGCGCGGGCGGTCTCGGGATACCACTGGTCCCAGCAGATGCCCACGCCGACGCGGCCGTAGCGGGTGGCCCACACCTTGAAGCCGGTGTCGCCGGGGTTGAAGTAAAATTTTTCCTCGTAGCCGGGACCGTCGGGAATGTGCGTCTTGCGGTAGTTGCCGAGCAGGGTGCCGTCGGCATCGATGCACACCAGCGAGTTGTAGTGCGCTTGCCCCGCCCGCTCGAAGTACGAGAGGGGAAGCACGACGCCGAGTTCTGCGGCCAGGTTCTGGAACCGCCCGATAAAGGGATGCCCCTCGACCGGATGGGCCAGCGCAAAATAGTCCTCGCGCTCGACCTGACAGAAGTACAGGTTCTCGAACAGTTCGGGCAGCAAGATCACCTGCGCCCCCTGGCGGGCCGCGTCCCGGACATGGGCTTCGGCGCGGCTCACGTTGTCTTCCAGCCGGTCAGTGACGTGCATCTGCACGACCGCGAGCTTCACGTTGTGCGTCATGCCTCCTCCTCCCTCAACTTCAGGCCCAGACGGCGGCTGAGTTCGCCCTCCGGGCGGATCAGGCCGCTGCGAGCGTCCATGTAGTCACGGTACACGGGGTCGAAGCTGTAGATCAGGACCGTCATCACGCCGTGCTCATTGGCGTGCAGGCCCTGAATTCGGAAGCCTGCGCGCAGTTTGGGCAGCAGCACCGCGTTGTTGGTGGCGTGGTGGTGGCTGCGCACCAGGCGGTAGCCCTCCTGCCGGAGGGTGTCCAGCACAATGGGTAGCAGCCGGGTATACAGGCCCCGGCCCCGGTGCTCGGGAAGAAAGGCCGTGTTGCTCATGTAGACCGTTCGGGCGTCCCACTGGCGGGAGAAGTGCCAGCCAGCCACCTCGCCTGCATGTGAGATGAGCCAGGTGTACGTTGGGACGCCTGGCTCGGGAAGCGGCGCAGGAGCGCTCCAGTTGAAAGACACCGATGCGTAGGCGGCGTCCTCCAGCTGGGTGTACACGTCCCGGTACACCTCGTAGGGGACGCGCCAAAGGGTGTAGCCGTCTCCCAGGTCCAGGCCCTGGCCCTCCACCGCTGGAAGCGGCAGGTGGGGGGCCGGGCCGCTCTCTGCCGCCTCCTCCCGGAGCGCCAGGCCCAGCCGCCGCGCCGTCTCGCCCGACGCCTGCCGCAGGCCGCTGCGAACGTGCATCGCTTCCCGGTATGTCTCGTCCAGGCTGAGGGTCAGAGCCACGTTGAGCCCGCCCTCGTACAGATTCAGGCCCTGAAGGAAAAACCCGGCCCGCAGCTTGGGGATGATGACCCGGTTGTTCGTGGCGCGGTGGTGACTCTGCACCAGGGTGTACCCTGCCCTGCGGTAGACCTCCAGCACGTGCGGCAGCAGGCGGCTATACAGCCCCCGGCCCTGATGCTCCGGCAGGATTCCGGTATCGGCCATGGACACCGTTCGCTCGTCCCGCTGGTGGGCGTGGTGCCAGCCGATCAGGTCCCGGTCGTGGTAGAGGCCCCACTGGAAGGTTTCGCCCAGCGGTGGGGGCGGTTTGGCCGGTGGTCCGAAGGCGTAGCCCCAGTTCCCCCCGAAGATGCGCCCCTCCAGCCGAGCGCAGGCGTCCCGGTAGGCGGCCAGCGAGATGGGGCGAGCCTCGTACCCGGCACCCAGCGGGATGACGCGCGCGCTCACTCCTCTCCTGTCCAGACCGGCCCCGCCGGCTGCTGCTGCGTCATGCAGTGAAAGGAACCGCCCCCCTCGATGATGGCGCGGCTGGGGAGACCGATCACCTCGCGTCCCGGGAAGAGGGGCCGCAGCACGTCAAGCGCCCGCGTGTCGTTCGGGTCGCCGTACAGGGGCACGACCACGAAGCCGTTTCCGATGTAGAAGTTCGCGTAGGTGGGCGGGAGACGGCCTTCTGCCCCCTCCAGGCGGTGGGCGGGAAGCGGCAACTCGACGATGCGGAAGGGCTGACCCCCCAGGTCGGTCATCCCGCGCAGTTCCGTCAGGTTCTGTTGCATCACCGGGAAGTTGGCGTCCTGCGGGTCTTCGGCCACGCTGGTCACGATGGTCCGCTCGTCCACAAAGCGGGTGATGGTGTCGATGTGCCCGTCGGTGTGGTCGTTTTCTAGGCCGCCGTCCAGCCACAGCAGCTTGTCTACGCCCAGCGTCTCGCGCAGGAGGGCAGCGTAGTCCGCCTCGGTCATCCCGGGATTGCGCGTCGCCGTGAGGAGGCAAGACCGGGTGGTCAGCCCCACGCCCGCACCGTTCACCTCGATGCCGCCGCCCTCAAGCACCTCCGGGCGGTCCCAGTGGGACAGGTTGAGCACTTCGGCCACGTACTCGGGGATGTGGTCGTCCTTTTGCCAGTGGAACTTGCCGCCCCAGGCATTAAAGCGCCAGTTCACCAGGGAAACCCGGCCCTGTTCGTCCTGCACGAAGATCGGGCCGTTGTCGCGGATCCAGGAGTCATCCAGGGGAACACGGTGAACGGTGACCTTCGCGCCGGTCAGACGTGTGCGCGCGTCCCGCTCGCTTTCTTCGTCGCGCACAAGCAGGTGTACGGGCTCAAAGCGGGCGATGGTCCGCACCAGTTCGGCGAACTCATTCCGCACGCCCGCCAGGTGGCCGAACCACAGCTCGTCGTCAGCGGGCCAGCTCATCCAGGTGGCTGCGTGCTGCGCCCACTCGGCGGGCATGGCAAAGCCCCGGTCGCGGGGCGTCGGGTCCTTGGGGGAGAAGTGCTGCATGGCCCGCATTAGAGCAGAGCGGGGAGCGCTGAACCGCGGCCCGGCGGCTGCAGATCGTTAGCCCAGCAGCGGAAGGTCGCCGGGGCAGGCGAGCGCGCGGAAGTGGGCGGCTTTGTCCAGCAGCCCCATCTGTTCGTAACAGGCGGCAAGCTTCAGGGCGAAGAACTCGACGGCACGGCAGTCCTCGCGGCGCTCGGCGGCTTCTAGGCATTCGCGGTAGTGCAGCACCGCGAGGTGGTACTGCGCTCCAGCGGCAGCGTGTTCGGCTCGGCAGTGACTCATCCTGAGGGACACGATGTCGGTGGGAACGCCGTTCATGGCCCTGAGTGTAAACAGGCCGGGCGGCACATGAATGCAAGGTGAATCCGATTCTGCTCCGGCCGGGGTGTGGGATGAAGAACCTCAAGGCGGAGTTCGGCCTACAGCGGGCGCGCCCGCACCGTCAGCGCGGGGAGATTCACGTCCGTGAGCCGCACCCGGAGGGCCGTGCCGAGGCTGGCTGGGGTGCTGAGGGGCAGGTCGAGGGCCAGGTCAGGCAGGAGCAGCGTCGCCTGCGGGCCGCGCCGCTCCACCACCACGGCGTCCCACACCCGGTCTGGTTGGGCCGCCACAAAGCGCAGGGTATGGTGCTTGCGGCTGAGGCGCTCTGCCTGCCGGGTCGCGTCCGCGTTCATCTGCGCCTGGGCGACGCGCGCGGCGACCTCCTGGCTGCTGAGGGGGACCCGGCCCGTCAGGTGGGCGCGGAGCTGCTGGTGCACCACCAGGTCGAGGTAGCGCCGCAGCGGACTGGTGGCCTGCGCGTACAGGTCCAGGCCCATGCCGTGGTGCGGACCGGGTGCGGGCTGGAAGCGGGTCCGCGCGAGCGTCTTGCGCCGGGCCCAGTGGGCCGGGAGCGTGTCTCCCTGCACGTCCCGCGTGGGCGCGTCCTGGGTGGCGAAGGGGAGGGGAAGGCCGTGGTCGTCGGCGTAGATCGCGGCGGCCCAGCCCGCCAGCGTCATGCACTCCTGCACCACCGCGCGCATCTCGGGTTTGGGGAGGGGTGCGACCACCGCGCCGTGCTTGTCGGCCCTGACCCGCACCTCGGGAAGGTCGATGCTGAGGGCCCCTTCCCCTTCGCGCAGCGCGCGGCTCGCACGGGCCAGGTGGGCGAGCTGCACAAAGGGTGCCTCACCGGCCTCCAGCCGCTGCTGCGCCTGGGTGTACGTGAGGCGCGTGACGCGCACCCGGGTCAGGTGCACATCCACCGTCTCGGCGTTGCCGTCGGCATCCAGGTCCAGTGCGATGGACAGGGCCGGGCTCGTTTCTGTCAGGCCCAGGCCGGCGCGTTCGACGAGGGCGTCGGGCAGCATTCCGACCGTCTGGTCGGGGAGGTACAGGGTGGCGCCGCGCGCGCGGGCCTCCTCGTCGAGGGGACTCTTCGCCGGGACGAGGGCCGCCACGTCTGCCACATGCACCCATAGCCGCGTGAGGCCGCCGGGAAGCGGCTCGCTGCTCACCGCGTCGTCTGGGTCGCGGTTCCCCTCGTCGTCGATCGCAAAGGCGGGAAGGTGCGTGAGATCGAGGCGTTCTTCTGCGGGAAAGTCGGGGACCGGTTGTGTCACCGGAGTCAGGGCCACGCCCAGCCGGTCGGCGTAGGGGGTGCGGGCCTCGTCCCACAGGCCCAGACGGAGCAGGAGCGCGTGCGCCGCCTCGGGCGTCTCGGGCTGACCCAGCTCGCGCAGAGTGCGCGATTTGGCCTGTTTGCCGCGCGCGACAAGCTCCACCTCCGTGCGCTGCGCAGACGTCAATTCGGGCGTGGTGGAAGGGGCCTCAGTCATGTGTCTGAGGATACGCGGCGGACCTGGCGACTACGGCTAGAACATCCGGCTTTCCATTTCCTCTGTACAACGGAGACCAGCCGCCGAGGAAAGAAGGGCAAAAGAGCCCCTCGCAGAGCCACCTTAACAGTTTTGAAAGTTAGACTTGACATTCTATCTGGGACGTGTTTCTATCTTGGTCAAGGAGGAGCGCATGAATGAACACCCCGACGAGAGCTTTCGCGCTCAGGTGGAGCGTCTGGTGGCCGAGGGCAAACTCACCCCCGAGGAGGCGGCCGGACTGTTGGAGGAGTCTCCCGAAGGCCCTGCGCCTGCTGACGACGGGCCGGAGACCGATCTGGGCACGGTTCCGCCCGACCTGCGGCTGAAGGTCAGCGGGTACAGCCTGACGGTGATTCACGATCCGGCGCTTTCCCGGCCACAGCTCAGCGCAAACCGTGACGGCGAACTGAGCCTGACGGCCACGCCCGAGGGCTGGTGGGTGCGGCGAGTGCACCGGCCCTCCGGTGGCCCCGCGCTCCTCAAGGCGATCCTCGCCGTGCCCTTTGTGCCCCGGCACGTGGCGACGCAGTTGGAGGGCGGCAGCCTCACCCTGCCCGACGCGGGCGGTGAGGTGCGGGCCGACGTGAGTGGCGGTCATCTTCGAATGGGCCGCGCCGCCAGCCTGCACGCGGACGTCAACGGGGGCAACCTGAACGCGGCGGAGATCGCTGGCCCCACACACCTGACGGTCAACGGCGGGAATCTCTCTCTGGAACGAGCGGCCAGCCTCAAAGCCAGCGTGAACGGCGGGAATCTGCGCTGGGCCGGGCAGCTCACCCAGGGTGACCACCGCTTGGAGGTGAATGCCGGCAACGCGACGCTGCACCTGCTTCCCGGCAGCAGTGTGCGTGTCGAGGCCGACGTGACCGTAGGGGCCTTTAAGGCGGACTTTCCCACCCACAGGAGCGGCAGTTTCATCAACACCCGGCACAGCGGCCAGCTCAGCAGCGGTGACGCCCGCCTGTTGTGCCACGTGGCCGCAGGTCAGGTCAAGGTGGTGACCGCATGAGAGAGAAAGTGAAACGCCTCCTTGACCTGGTGCGCGCGGGCAAGCTCACCCTAGAAGACGCCGCGCCGCTGCTCGCGGCCCTGAATCCCCGTCTGACCCTCACGGAGAGTGACCGCGAACTCATCGCGTCCCTGCTTGCCCGTGAGGACCTCGGCAGCGCCCAGGTCGCCGAACACCTGCTGCTGCTGCGGGGCGTGCGGGAGGTGCCCCAGCCGCCCTTTGCGCCGCGTGCTCCCAGACCCCAGTGGACAGGTCCCGGTCCTTTCGACGTGGAGGGCATCATGGCCGGAGTAGACAGCGCGTTGGGCCGCGTTCATGATGTGGTGGAGGCCGTACACGGGGCTCCCCGTGCCCATCCACGCCGCGAGTGGCATTTCGGCGAGACGGCCGCGCCTGCCCGGATCCTGCGGGTGCAGGTCGAGTCCAGCAGCGGCGACGAGTACACCGCTCACCTTCCGGTGAGCCTCGCCCCGCACCTGGACAAGCTGATTCCGCCGCACGGCCGGGAGGCGCTGGAGCGCGCCGGACTCAGCGTTGAGGCGCTGCAACTCCTGGTCGAGGCGGGGCCGCCCCCCGGCGACCTGATCGAGGCCGAGGACAGCGAGGGAAACAGCGTACGGATCAGCCTGAAGTGAGGCGGGGGGCAGCCCCCCTGCGCGTACAGTGACCCTATGCCCAGACCCCTCCCCCTGCCCTTCCCCGACGAGACCGAAGCTCCCCTTGTCACCGAGCTGCGTTTCCCGACAAGCGGCGTCACCGTGCGCGGCGTCTTCGAGCTCAACGAGTTTGCCACGCTCACGCCCGAGAATCTCGACTTCCTGCGCCTCTACATCCGGGTGCGCGGCAACCTCAAGGAGGTGGAGCGGGTGCTGGGCGTGAGTTATCCCACCGTGCGGGCCCGCTTCGATACCCTGCTGCGCGCCATCGGGTACGAGCCGGAGCCCGCGGATCCGCAGGCTGAGGTGCTGGCCAGCCTGGAACGCGGCGAGATCACCCCTGACGAGGCAGCGCGCAAACTGCGGCGCTAACTCGGCCCTCAGTCCTTGGCGAGCCGCTCTTGCCACTGCGTGTAGCTGATGCGGTCAAGGATAAAGGTGTCCCGGGTGTGGGTATAGGTGCCGCGGCCGCCCATGCGGCCCACCAGGTCGAGGGCGGCGGTGTTCACCTGAAAGCGCTGGGCGTCGAGCAGGGCGTCCGCGCGCAGGTGGAGGCCCAACACCTCGCCCAGGATGACGCGGGTGCGGCCGATCAGAACCGTCTGGACCTCGCGGCATTCGAGGGCGGCGGGGCTGGCCGCCACGCGCGGCACACGAACCAGAGTGCCGGGAACCAGCGTGATCCCCAGGGTCGCGGCCTCATCCATTCCGCGGGGAAAGTCAGTCGCCGTGGCGTTCATCACGGGGGCGAGGTCGGCGCTGACGAGATTGACCGTGAATTCACCGCCCGAGCGGAGATTAAGGGCCGTGTCCTTGGGTGTGCCGTCCGGACGGTCGCCGGGTGCGAAGGCCACCACCGCCGGGTCAGACCCCAGCAGCCCGAAGAAGGAAAAGGGCGCGAGGTTGACGCCTCCATCCGCGTTCAGCGTGGTCACCCAGGCGATGGGGCGCGGGACCACGGTACCCGTGAGCAGCTTGTAGCGGTCCGCAGGGTCCAGCGCCGCGAAATCAAAGTGTTCAAAGGCAGGAGAAGCAGTCACGTCTCAGGGTACGGCGCTATGCTCGGCGAGTGCCGGATCCCGAGACACCGCTCACCTACCGTGAGGCCTACGCGCGGCTTTCGCGCATCGCCGCCGAATTGGAAGCTGGCGAAGCTGACCTTGACCGGGTGCTGCCGCTGCTCGAAGAAGCCCGCGCCGCCTATGCCGCTTGCCGCGCGCGCATCGCGGCGGTGCAGGCGGTGCTGGCGGGCGACTGGGCTGGCGGGGAGGAGGACGGCCCCGCGCAGGAGGACTAGGCGCGGCGTATCCTCGCCGCATGAGTGATGCCCGTCCTCCCCTCGCCTCCGCTTCAGCCGAAGCCAGCGTGCCCCGCGTGAATCCCTGGGTCTACCGCCTGGTCCTCTTGATCACGACGCTGCCGGTGGTTCTGCGCGGGCAGCGCATCGAGGTGCACGGCCGCGAGCATGTTCCGCCGCCCGGCACCGCGCTGATCGTGGCGGGGAACCACCGTACGGGCCTGGACCCCTTCCTGATTGCCGCCGCCCTGCCGCCCGGGCGGCACCTGCAGTTCATGGCCAAAAAGGAACTCTTTGTACCGGTGATCGGCGCCATTATTCGCGCGGGAGGCTCTTTTCCGGTGGACCGCCAGGCGAACGATCTGGGGGCCGTCCGTACCGGCCTGCGGATCTTGCAGCGGGGCGGCACCCTGGGCATCTTTCCCGAAGGAACGCGCGGCGGAGGCGAGGTGCAGGGCGGCGTAGCGCTGCTGGCCCTCAAGGGTCAGGCCCCGATCCTGCCGGTGGGCCTGAGCCGCGAAGGGAGACGCTGGATCGTGCGGTTTGGCGAGCCGATTCCACCGGTGGGGGGCATCAAGGCCCTGACCGCTGCCGTAGGGGAGCGGCTCGCCGAACTCGCGCGGCCGGTGAGCCGGTGAATGGAGCAGGCGTAACCGCTGCGGGATCAGAAAGCGGCTATAGTCGGAGAGACGGGCGTGGGGGAAGACCGGTGCAAGTCCGGCACTGTCGCGCAACGGTAACCACGTCTCTTCCCGAGTGGAAGTCCGAACACCTGCCCCGTCCCGGCCCGCGTCAGACTGGCGGGGCTGGTGGCCTAACCTCTCGCGGAATGGAGGAACCGCCCGGCCCCGCCCCGCGGGTGACCCAGGACGCGCCCCTTCCGCCGCCCTCATCGGGGCGGCCTTTTCCGTGAGGGGCAAGGAGGTGCCCAATGCGTAGAGTCTTCCTGTGCACCCTGGGGCTCGCCCTCACCGGGGCGGTGGCGTCCGCGACCAGCTATCCCCTCACCCTGACGGACGACCTGGGGCGCAAAGTCACCCTGCGTGCAGAACCCAAGCGCATCGTCAGCGTGCTGCCCAGCACCACCGAAACGCTGTGCGCCCTGGGGGTGTGTGACCGGCTGGTTGGGGTGGATGACTTCAGTGACTACCCGCAGCAGGTCACGAAGCTCCCGAAGGTGGGCGGCCTGTACGATCCCGACATCGAGAAGATGGTGGCCCTCAAACCCGACCTGGTGCTGGTGAGTAAGTACGGCAAGCTGGTCGAGCCGCTCACCCAGGCGGGAATCACCGTGCTGGCCGTGAATCCCGAGACGTACGAGGAGGTCTTTTCCAAGACCCTCACCCTGGGCCGGGTGGTGAACCGCGAGGCGCAGGCGCGCGCGCTTGTGCTCAATATGCGGCGCGACATTGCCCGCGTCGAGATCCTGACAAAAAACGCCGTGCGCAAGCCGACCACCTACCTCGAAATCGACCCCACGCCGTACTCCATTGGCCCTAACTCATTTATGGGCGTGCTGCTCACCAAGGCGGGGGCGCGCAACATCATTCCTGCCTCGATGGGTGACTTTCCCAAGGTGGACCCGGAATTCATCGTGAAGGCCAACCCGCAGCTGATGCTGGGCCTGGACCTGAAGACCGCGCGCAGCCGCCCCGGCTGGCAGAACCTTCAGGCGGTGCGGACCGGGCGAGTCATCGAGATTCCAAAGGACCTCAATACCATCCTGGGCCGCCCTGGCCCGCGTCTACCCCAGGCGCTGCGGGGCCTGGCACGGCTCGTTCACCCGGAACTCTTTCGGTAGGCGTCCGGCCGTGAACCTGGAGCAGGAGGGGCGGGCGGCGGCCCCGGCAGTGTGGCCCAAGCGCCTCGGCCAGACCGCCGCACTCGTGGCCGCGCTGCTGGCGGCGGTGGTGCTGGCCGTCGGCCTGGGCAGCGTCACCATTCCGCCGGGCGAGGTGCTGGGGGCGTTGTGGCGGGGCCTGACACAGCTCGGGGGGGGCGCGGAGCTCACCGGCAACGACGTGATCGTGTGGCAGATTCGCCTGCCTCGCGTCGCGATGGGCCTGGTGGTGGGCGCCTGCCTCGCGGTGTGTGGGGGAGCTTTTCAGGGGGTGTTTCGCAATCCGCTGGCCGACCCCTACCTGCTGGGCGTGGCGAGTGGGGCGGGGCTGGGAGCGACGGTCGCCATCGTCGCGGGGTGGCCGCACAGCAGCATTCCGCTCGCGGCGCTGCTGCTGGCCCTCGCCGCCGTCAGCGTGACCCTGGTCCTGGCGCGGGAGGGGCGGCGCTTTCCGCCCACGCGCCTGATTTTGGCGGGGGTGGTGGTGGGTAGCGTCCTGACCGCCTGCACCACCTTTTTGATCCTGCGTGGCGAGGACCGGGCGCGGCAGGTGCTCGCGTACACGCTGGGCGATCTGGGCTTCAGCGGGTGGCGGGACGTGGCGACCGTGCTCCCCTACGCCGCCTTGGGCTGCGGCGTGCTGGTCCTGCTGGGGCGCGCGCTGGATACGCTGCAGCTCGGCGACCTCACCGCCCGTAGCTTGGGTGTGCCGGTCGAGCGCCTGCGGCTCTTGGTGGTGGTGGCCGCCAGCCTCGCGACCGCCGCTGCCGTCGCCTACGTAGGCATCATCGGCTTTGTGGGCCTGGTGGTGCCGCACGTCGTTCGGCTCGCCTGGGGAACCACTCACCGCGTCCTCCTCCCCGTCTGTGCCCTGATGGGCGGAACACTCCTGGTGCTGGCGGACCTCTTGGCCCGCGTCACCCTGCTCTCACAGGTCGGGGTGGTGACCACGCTGCTGGGCGGGCCATTTTTCCTGTGGCTGCTGCGGCGGGAGCGGCATGGATAGGATGACCGGCGACCAGCGGCTCGCTGCGGGCCTAGCGCTGGAGGCGCTTGATCTGCACGTTCGGGCCGGGAACATTCCGGCGCTGCGGGGCGTGAGTGCCGCCTTTCACGCGGGGCAGTTTTCCGCCGTGATCGGGCCAAATGGAGCAGGAAAAAGCACGCTGCTGCGGGCGCTGCTGGGCCTCAGCGTGCCGGAGGCGGGAGAAGTGCGGCTCGGGGGCCGTCCGCTGCGTGCGTGGTCGCGCCCGGAGCGGGCCCGCACCCTGGCGTACCTCGCGCAGGGGGAGGCGCTGCCCGAGGGGGCCCGCGTGCGCGACGTGGTGGCCCTGGGGCGCGGTGCGGGCGAGTGGCGGTGGGGCCTCTTTCCCACCCGGCCCTGGACCCAGGCCGACGAGGACGCGGTCACAGAGGCCATGCGCCGCACCGACACCCTGCGTTTTCAGGACCGGCGGGTGACCGACCTCAGCGGCGGCGAGCGCCAACGCGTCAGCCTGGCGCGAGCGCTCGCCGGGCAGCCCCGTTTCCTGCTGCTGGACGAACCCACCAATCACCTCGACCTCGCCTACGGCCTGGAGGTGATTCGTCACGCCCGCTGCGAGGCCGCGGGGGGGCTGGGCGTCGTGGCCGTGCTGCACGACCTGAACCTTGCCGCCCGCGCCGACCGGCTGCTGCTGTTGCAGGGGGGGCGGGTGCTCGCGCAGGGCACGCCGGAGGAGGTGCTGACTCCCGCGCACCTGCACGCGGCCTATGGCCTGCGCGCCCGCGTGGTTCGCGACGTGGGCCGTCTCCTCGTCATTCCGGAGGATTGAATTGCCCCCCAAATTCTTCCCTACGCGCGGCCATCTCCTCGTTTGTCAGGGCCCCAACTGCCAGGCACGGGGCTCTCGCCTGCTGCATCAGGCCCTCTGGAACTACCTGGAACGCACCTCCCTCGCCTACTACAAGAGGGGCGGGACGGTCCGGCTCACCGAGAGTGGCTGTTTGGGCGCCTGCAGCTACGGCCCGACCCTGTGCGTCTACCGCGAGCGGCGCGGCCACCTGGAAGAGGGCTGGTATGCCGCTGTGGATGTTCCCCTGGCGGCGAAAATCGCGCTGGCCGTGCACGAGGAGGCGGAGTTGCCACAGGAGCGGCGGTACGGGCCAGAGAAGGGCGGATGACCGTGAAGGTCTTCTGAGCGCGTCAACCCCGCACCACCTCCAGAATCTTTTCGCCGTACTTGCGGAGCCGCTCCGGTCCCATACCGCGCACGGCCCTGAGGTCATCGGGCGTGTAGGGGACGCGGCGGGCGATCTCCGCCAGGGTGGCGTTGCTGGCGATGATGAAGCGGCTCACCTCCTGCCGCCGCGCTTCGGCGTTGCGCCATTCGCGCAGCCGAGCGTAGATGGCCGCCTGCTCGTCGGTCAGGTCAGCGGCGGGGTCGGGGCCCGCCCCCTCACCCGCCGCCGCGGGCAGGTCGGGGGTGAGCTCGGCGGTGGGGGGCGTCTCGGGAGCCGCTGCGTCTTCCGGGGCCTCTTTCGGTACGTCCGGCTGCGCTTCGGCCGCGGGGCTGGCCTCCTCCGCTGCTGCAGGTTCGGCGGTGGCAAGGGGTGGCGTGACCTCCAGTTCGGGGGCGTCCGGTCCGGCGCTGACGGGGATGGGCAGCGGCGTGGGGGCCTCGGCGGTAGGATGACTGAACACGATCTCGGGCGTCCAGGGCTCCTCCTCAGGGAGCGGTGCGGGGACGGGGGCTTCAAAGGTCACGCGGGCAAGGGGTTCGGGCGTGTCGGGGGTGGCCTCGTCCGGGCGGTTGGGGCGGTCTGGACGGTCGCCTTCACTGCGGCGGGAGAGCCGGGCTTCACGCGTGTCGGGCAGGGGCGGTGCCGCTCGGGTGTCTTCATCGCGCGGGAGCGGCGCAGAGACGGGGGCCGTTCCCGCCGGGTGCAGCAGGGCCAGCGCGGTTTCGGCGTCCTGAAGGCCGGGAGCAAAGATCACGCCGCCGTCCACGCTGCGCGTTCCAGCCAGCACCCCACCGGGAGGGTGCGGGGTGTCGGGTGCGGCGTCGGGCGGGAGCAGCAGCGCCGTCGGTCCGAAGGGAAGCGCGCCGCCGCCCAGCCGCTCGGCCAGTTGCGTGACGGTGCGGGCGGTGCGGGCCAGGCGCAGGGGAAGGGTGGCCACGTCCCGCAGGGCCAGGGCAACGGTGAGGTCGGCGGGGGCCGGCGCGGCCGGAGTGGGCGCGCGGCCCTGTCCGAACAGCAGGGCAAGGGGGTTTCCTTCGAAGCCGGTGAGGGTGACGCCGTGGCGGTACACCACGTAGGCGGCCCCCCGCTCGAACCAGCCGCTCCCCGGCGCGAGGGTGGCGTCCACAATCACCGGCACGTTGACCCGCGCGGCGCGCCGCAGCAGCCGCTCATCAGGTTCGGCCAGCCACACGGCCCGCGCGCCGGTCCAGTCGGCGTCCAGGGTGGCGGCGGCCAGGCCCTGCTCGGCCAGCAGGGCGCGGTTGACGCCCAGCCGCTCGTCCACGCGCAGCACGCCGGGGCCCAGCAGCGCCGCGAGTTGCCGCGCCAGCGCCGCCTCGCCCGCCAGCGTAAGCCCCCAGTCTGCGCCCTCCAGGGCCGCGAGGGCAGCGGCCAACCGGGCGTGTGGGTCGCCCCGCTCGGCGTGCAGGGTCAGCAGCCGGGCATCAGGGCGGGGATGGGGGCGAGAAGGGTGATGGGTCATGCGCTCTATTGTGCCGCACGGCTCCCCGCTTGCCCCCCTCAACCTCCCGGTTCAGTCCTCGAAGCGCAGGTGCCGAACGCTGCGACCCCCCCGGCGAATCTCACGCAGCGCCTCGATACCGATCTGAACGTGCTGGTTGGCAAAGGTCTGCGTCACCCAGCGGTCACTCTCGCTCGTCTTGACACCCTCGGGCGTCATGGGCTGATCAGACACCAGCAGCAGCGCTCCGGTGGGAATGTGGTTGGCAAAGCCCACGGTGAAGATGGTGGCCGTCTCCATATCGATCGCCATGCAGCGCGTACGCGCGAGGTAACGCTTAAAGGTCTCGTCGTGCTCCCACACCCGGCGGTTGGTGGTGTAGACGGTGCCGGTCCAGTAGTCCCGGCCCGCGTCCCGGATGCTCGAGGAGATCGCCCGCTGAAGGCTAAAGGCGGGCAGGGCCGGCACTTCCGGCGGCAGGTAGTCGTTTGAGGTGCCCTCACCGCGAATGGCCGCGATGGGCAGAATCAGGTCACCGACCTTGTTTTTGCGCTTCAGGCCGCCGCACTTGCCCAGAAACAGCACCGCCCGGGGCTGTACGGCCCCAAGCAGGTCCATGATCGTCGCCGCGTTGGCACTGCCCATCGTGAAGTTGATCATGGTGATGCCGTCCGCTGTGATCGTCGGCATGGCCTTGCTTGGATCGTGAACCGCCGTTCCGGTGATCTCCCCAAAGATCTCCAGGTAGTTCATGAAGTTGGTCAGGAGAATGTAGTCCCCGAAGTCGGAAAGGGAGAGGCCGGTATAGCGGGGCAGCCAATTCTCGACGATCTCCTGTTTCGTGCGCATCTGGCCTGCCAGCGTAGGAAGGGCCGTCAGGTGTGTCAATCCGCGAAAGCCTTAAGCCCCGGCGCGCGGCGTTTCGCCGCTGTGGCGGGCAAGGTGCCCTACCGCCCGAAGCGGCGCTCCCGGCCCTGGAAATCCCGCAGGGCGCGCAGAAAGTCCACTCGGCGGAAGCCCGGCCAGTACACGTCACAGAAGTAGAACTCGGAATAGACGCTCTGCCACAGCAGGAAGCCCGAGAGGCGAATCTCACCGCTGGTGCGGATGATGAAGTCGGGGTCGGGCGTGCCCGCCGTGTACAGGTGAGCGCTGATGTGCCGCGGTTCCAGCGTGGCAATCACGTCTTCCAGGTCTCGGCCCGCCGCCGCCTGCTGCGCCAGGTGCTGCTTGACGGCGTCCACGATCTCCTCGCGGCCCCCGTAGCCCACGGCGATGTTGAGCAGCATGCCGTCGTATTCGGCGGTTTTTGCCTCCAGTTCCCGCAGGGCTTCGAGGACATTGCCGGGAAAGCCCTCGTGTTGGCCGATGGCGCGCACACGCACCCGGTTGGCGTGAATGCGGGGATCACGGGCGAGATGGCGCGCCTCGCGGTCGAAGAGGCGCATCAGGTGGGCGAGTTCCTGGGGATCACGGCTGGTGTTGTCGGTGGACAGCACCCAGATGGTCACGGCGGGGATGCCCAGTTCCAGGCACCACTGAAGGACCTCGTGGGCCTTGTCCACGCCGAACTCGTGGCCCAGTTCCCGTTCCACACCCAGCGCCCGCGCGTAACGCCGGTTGCCGTCCAGAATCAGGCCCAGGTGGCGGGGCAGTTTGCCGTGCGCCTTCACCTCGCGGGCGAGGCGCTGCTCGTAGCCCCACAGCAGCAGGCCACGCGCCGTGTCTCGCGTCTTTTTGGCGGCGCGCAGGGCCACCTTGAGGGGTTCACGGCTCGTCACGCGCGCCAGTCTAGCGCCTGCGGTGGGAGCAGGCTTCCACCAAAAGAGGCAAGCTCTAGGCGGGAGCGAGGAGCAGCAGCCCCTGCCGCCGCTCCCAGAGGTCCAGCGCCTTGTGGTCCAGCCGGGACAGGGCTGCCTCCGCCACCCGCGTTCGCGCGGGGCCGCCCTCTCCGCCGTACACGGTCAGGGTGATCCGGCGGTGGGTCATGGCGTGCGTCACCTGCCCCAGCTTGCCCGTCACCGTGGCCCCCAGGCGGTCCAAGAGGCGAGCGAGCGCGTCCTGCTCGGTCTCGTCGGCCGCTACCACCTCGCTCGGCAGGCCCATCAAGCCGCCCAGCAACGTGCCCGCGCGGCGCTCCAATACCGCTTCCCGCGCGTCGCCAAGCAGCAGGGCCACCGCGCGCACCTCCCGCACCGCCGCGCGAAGCTTGGGGACAGGAAAGGCTGCGGGATGACCCGACTGGAAGGCCGCGCACCACGCCGAGACGGGGCACTCGCCGCACCGCGGCGCTCTGGGAGTACAGACGGTGGCTCCCAGGTCCATCAGCGCCTCGTTAAAGGCTCCGGGACGAGCGGGGTCGAGCAGTTCGGCGGCCCGCGCCTGTACCCAGGGTTCTGTGGGCCGCTGCTCAGCGTGCAGCCGGGAGAGGACTCGCCGCACGTTTCCGTCATTCACCGCGCGCGCCTCCCCGCCGGCGAGGCTGGCGATGGCGGCAGCCGTGTACGGCCCGACGCCGGGCAGGGCGCGCCACCCCGCGTAGCTTGTGGGGAAACCTTCCCGCACGATCACGCCCGCAGCCCGGTGCAGGTTTCTTGCCCGCGCGTAGTACCCGCAGCCCTCCCACGCCTTGAGAATGGCCTCCAGCGGGGCAGAGGCGAGGGCCTCTACGGTCGGAAAGGCCCTCACAAAGCGCTCGAAGTACACCCGCCCGCGGCTCACCTGCGTTTGCTGCAAGAGCACCTCCGAGACCCACACGCGGTAGGGGTCACGCCGTCCTTCAGGCCCTACCCGCCAGGGCAGCTCGCGCCCCGAACGGTCAAACCAGGCGAGCAGCGCGGCGCGCACCTCGAGCAGGGGAAGGCTCACCGAGCGAGTGTAGCGGGAAGCCGACTTCGCAAACCGTGTGGCATGCAGCGAAAGGGACGCTCCTTATGGAAGCGTCCAGCCGGGAGCGCAGGAGGCTAGAGGCCCCTGAGGTAGGCGTGAATGGCGTTTATCTGCTCGTCCGTGGCGGGCGCGCCGTCTAGGCCCGTCTCCCCAAAGCGGGGCATGACGGGAGCAAGCTCGCGCCCATCCGGGGCCCGGCCGCGCAGAACGGCCTCGGCAAAAGCCGCCGCAGTCCAATGCTTGGTGGCGGTGAGCGCGGGGCCAACGCCGCCCTGGGCCTGCGGACCGTGGCAGCCCGCGCAGTTGGTGGCGTAGAGCGTCTGCCCGTTCACGGGGGTTCCGGTGGCGACGGAGACCGCCTCTGCCCCCCCCGCTGTTTCCCCAGCGATCTTCAGGCCGGTGATGTAGGAGCCGGTCCCGATGGCCACCGCCAGCACGGTAAAGGTGAGAACGGCGGTGATCTCGCGCCTGCTGAAGCCGTCGCCGCTCATCAGTACAGCCTCCAGCCAGGAACCAGCTGCATGTTGGCGACCATACGCGCGAGCACCGGCCCATACATCAGCAGCACCAGCGCCAGGGCCAGCACCCACAGGGCCATCAGCGGCTCGGTGAGACGCACCAGGGGATGAGCCGCAGCGAGCTTCTCCCCGGCGGGGCTGATCGCCTCGCTGTAGGGGATGGGCGTTTGTTCACCGTTTTCCACTCGGGGGGAAAGCAGCATGCGAAACAGCACCGAGAAGTACAGGAGGGCGCTGATGAGCAGGATGACGCCGCTGATCGCCGTCAACATGGTGGGAATGGCGATGGGCAGGTCGCGGTATACGTCCGGGGCGGCCGCGCTGACCTGCGCGCGGCGGGACACGCCATACAGGCCCTGCCAGTGCATCCCCAGCGCGAAGACCATCATGCCGACGAACCAGGTCCAGACCGCCCAGGAGGCGACCCTCATGGAGGGCAGGCGCTTGCCGGTGAGGTGCGGGATCAGCCACAGGGCGATGCCCATGAAGCTGAGGGTGGTGGCGGTGCCCACGGTGATATGGAAGTGCCCGGGAATCCAAGCGGTGTTGTGAACGACCGGCGAGAAGGAAGAACTGGCGTTTACGACGCCGCCTGCGCCGCCCAGGATAAAGGAGATCATCGCCAGAACCTGAGCGCTAAAGATCGCGTTCCCCCAGGGCAGCCGGGTGACCCAGCCGACCAGGCCCCGACCACCCCGCGCCCGCGCGGCGTCCTCCAGCGAGGCCGTGACCGAGAAGGCAGTCAGCAGGCTGGGCACCGCGATCATGAACGTCAGGAACATGTGGACGGTCTTCCACAGGTTGGAGATGTTGGGGTCGGCATACTGGTGATGAATGCCAACCGGTGTGGAGTTGAGCAGGAACAGCACAAACACCAGTCGGGTGAGGGGTTCGGAAACGGTGCGGCCTCCCGCGTGCCGGGGAATAAAGGCATACCAGGAGATGTAGGCCGGAAGCACCCAGAAGTAGACGATGGCGTGCCCGGTCCACCAGAAAAGCGTCTTCGAGAGCAGCGGGTCTACGCCCCCCACCAGGCCCAGCGACCAGGGGATCAGCAGGGCCACCACCTCGGTGACGATGCCCAGCGAGGCGACGAACCACATCATCCACACGGCGACACTCATAAAGGTCACCAAGGGGGTGACTTTGCCCGGATTGGCCCGCTTCCAGTTCCACCACATCAGCACGATTTGGCCCACCACCAGCAGGCTGGAGCCCACCATGATGGCCGCCCCGATGTAGAAGAGCGCGTCACCCTGCATGGGCGGGTAGAAGGTATACAGCAGGGTAGCGCGGTTGGTGAGGAGCGGCACGGCGGCCAGCAGCAGCCCGGCCGTCATCAGGACGTAGGTGAACCAGGCAAAGCGCATGTTGATCCGTGCGCCCAGGTCGCGAACCGGCAGGTACAGCAGCCAGCCGCTGATGAAAAACTGCGTGAACACCAGGGCATTGAGCACGCCGTGAAGCGAGAGACCCTGGTAGTAGGACTTGAGCAGCGCCTTGACAATGGGGATGTCGTAGACGTTGATCCCGCCGTAGTTCAGCGCTTGGAGGGGGCCGATCAGCACGCCGATGAAGAGGGCCAGAAAGGCCGTCACGACGTAGTACTGCGTGACCTTTTTGAGAGAAGCGAGGTACCCGGCATCGGTGATGGGCGGGGGCTGGCGCACCACGCCCGTCGGGGCGGGGATACCGGAGGCGCTGGCCTGCCCGGGCGGGGCGTGAAGGGGCGTGGTCGTCACAAGGGTTCTCCTGCGGGGGGAGGGGACACGGCTTTCATAGAACTGTTCAACCGGAATTCGTACTACTGCTGCGGCGTTTCCACGATCACGCGGGTGACCATGTTGTGGTGGCCGATTCCGCAGTACTCGTTGCAGATGGTGCTCAGGGTGCCGGGACGGCGGAAGGTGGTGGTAAAACTGGCGACTTGGCCGGGAATGGCAGTCGCGTTGATGTTGGTGCCCTCCACCTGGTACCCGTGCAGCACATCAAGCGAGGTGACGTGGAAGGTGACGGGGCGGCCAGCGGGCACCCGCAGCACGGTGGGTTCGAAGGCAAAAGCTTTGGCCACCACAAAGGCTTCTAGGGTGCCGTCGGGATTCTCGCGCAGGCCTGGCTTTGCGAAGGGCGTGGCGGCGATGTTCTTGGGGTCGATCCGGCCGTTTTGCACCCCGGTGATGTGGTGCCCGCCTTCCCCGCGGAGAGAAGGGTAGGTGCCGCTGACGAAGCTGGCGATGGCACTCGTAAAGAGGAGCACGTTCATCACGATGGCCACGCCCAGCCAAATGTTCTCTAGGCGTTCCAGGGTGTGATGTTCGAGCCGGGGGACAGGACGTCTACTCGTCATGGCTTCAGGCCCTGCCCTGCTGGATTCCCAGCACCAGCATCCACAGCCAGAGGATCGAGAGCAGCACCACCGCGACAAGCATCAGCGTGCCCACCGGAACCACGCTGCGCTGCGGCTCCTGTTCCTGGTGTGGGCCTGGGTCT
Source organism: Deinococcus sp. YIM 77859 (assembly GCF_000745175.1). NCBI lineage: Bacteria > Thermotogati > Deinococcota > Deinococci > Deinococcales > Deinococcaceae > Deinococcus > Deinococcus sp. YIM 77859. The sequence continues at coordinate 1,607,218 of NZ_JQNI01000002.1, read as the reverse complement.
AGAGGCGGGCGGCTCATGAGGCGGCCTCCTGCCCGGCGTCGTCCGCGACGGTGATCCCGGCCAGCCGCGTGCTGACCTCGCGCAGGCCGCGGTCGGTCACGATGCCAACCGGGCGCGAACCGTCCGTCACGGGAAGACGGCGGACGCCGCGCTGCCGCAGCAGCCGGGCAGCATCTGGGACGCTGTGGCCAGGCGTGATACGGATTCTGCCCCCGCCGTTCGCCCTCAGTGCTTTCCCGAAGGCGAACGCCATTGTGGAATCCGTCCCTTTTCCTTCTCCCGCCGGTCGGGGTTCACAGGGACCGCATCCCTGTTCAAGCGGAATCCGTATGCCACCAACAGGGGCTGTCGACATCCATTCGGAAACAAGCAAGGGGGAACCTCCTTTCCCGCAGCCTCCCCCCGTCCCATTACGAGGCCATTACCGCTTCGACTCTGCGGCCTGCCCCTCCTGCTCCGCCGCCCAGCACAGGAGCTCGCCTGCCTTGAGGCGCTCGGCGAGACGCACGGTATCGGGCATGGGGGTGTCCCCGACCTCCTCACGCAGGTAACGGCGGTAGCGGCGGTAGTGCTCGACCGCCTCGAAGCGGCCCCTTGTCTGCGCCAGGCAGGTCATCAGGCGCTGGTGGTGGTCTTCCCCGATCAGGGGATCACTCTGCACGGCCCGCAGCAGCGTCTGGGCAGCCAGTGGACACTCGCGCCGCGCGCAGTGCAGCGACGAGAGCGCGACATGGGCCCGCACCCGCGCGGCGCGCCAGTACGCCCGCGCCTCCTCGACCCATTCGGCCCGCACCTGCGGCAGGTACTCGCCGTCCACGCAGGCCAGTGCTCGGCGCAGGGCCTCCTCACGCTCGTCCCCCGTGCGGGCAGCCCGGGCGGCTTCCAGACCCGCTTGCAGCGCTGCGGTATCGCTGGCGGCGAGCAGCTCGGGGTGTAGCAGGTAACGTCCCCGCACCTCCGTCACGGCGTCGGCCCGGCCCAGCGTTGCCCGCAGGCGGTGGAGCGCGACCCGAAAACGGTTGGTGGCGGTGGGGGTGTCTTCTAGGCCCCACAGGTCGGCGAGCACGTCCGCGCGGTACGCCCCCTGTGGATGGGCGTGCAGGTACCAGAGCAACTCCTCAGCGCTGCGCGCGGGCCAGACCAGGGGTTGTCCGTTGAGGGTAACAAGGGCGTCACCCAGTGTCCGCAGGTGGAGGGTGGTGGGGGCAAAGTCGGTCATTGCTCGTGCCTCCCTTCACAGGAAGGATGCGCCTGTAGGGGAAGGCAGGTGTCCCCGTTTCTGTGCTCCTGGGCGGCAACCCCCGCCGGTGCTTGGCCCCGCGTGGTATGACCTTCCCATGACCCTTCAGGAACAAGCCCGGCAGCAGGCCGACCTGTTGCAGGGGTGGCTGGAGCAGCTCAACGACCTGACCCTCAGCACTCCGCCGGAGCGCGTCGCCCTCGTCTGTGTGGACCTGATCGAGGGGTTCACGCGGCGGGGGGCCCTCGCCAGCCCGCGGGTCGCGGCGATTATTCCCCGAATCACCGACCTGATTCGCAGCCTGCTGGACTGCGGGGTTCCGGCCTCAAACATCGTCCTCGTGCAGGACGCCCATCCACAGGACGCCAAGGAATTTGCGGCCTACCCGCCCCACTGCGTCGCGGGCACACCCGAGGCCGAGGCCGTGGCCGAACTGCGCGCGCTGCCCGAGTTCTCGTCTTTCCGGCACGTTCAGAAGAACAGCATCGCCAGTCATACCAGCCCTGAATTTCAGGCGTGGCTCGCCGAGGCGGACTTTGACGCGGTCATCGCTGTGGGGGACGTGACGGACCTTTGCCTCTACACGCTGGCCCTGCACCTCGTGACGTACGGCATGGCGCAGCAGAAGGACTGGCGGGTGATCGTGCCCGAAGAGGGCGTGCAGACCTGGGATGCCCCCGGTCACCCAGGGGACCTGTATCACGCCCTCTTCCTGCACCAGCTCGAACGCAACGGCGTAGAGGTCGTGCGGCGCGTGCGCTGCTAATCTTTACCCGCGCAGCAGGAAGTGCTCGATGATCGCGTGGTGGTCCTCGAAAAACACCTCAGGGTGTGCGAGCGCCTCCGAGAAGGGGAGCCAGCGGGCCTCGGCGGCGTCGGCGGCCGCGTGCAGCTCGGGAAGCGGTCCAGTCCCCAGGTCAAAGTGAAAGGCGTGGGTGACGGTCCGTCCGCGCTGGCTGCGGCCCGGCGCGTCAAAGACGGCCTGAGCACGCCGCTGCGCCGGGAGATTCACCGCCTCGCTCAGCCCGGTTTCGCTGTAGGCCCGGCGAGCGGCGCAGTGGAGAAGCGTCTCCCCGGGGCTCAGAAACCCGCCCGGCAGAGCGAGCTGACCGCGCCCCGGCAGCCCTGCCCGGCGCACGACAAGCACGTGTCCGCTGCGGGTCACCGCCGCGTCGGCGGTCACGAACACGGGCGGGAAGGGAGCCCGTGCCCAGGCCGCGCGGTACTCGCGCAGGTAGTCGTACTCGGTCCGCAGGTCCCGGTACTCCGGCGTCTCCCGGAAAGCGGCCAGAAAGGCGTGGACGGCGGGGGGCACCATGCCCGCCACCTCGGAGAGGCGGTCTTCGAAAAAGGCCTGGCGCACATCGGTGGCGTTCAGCGGGCTCACGACGTGGGTGGGCAGGAACGTCCAGGCGGGAAAGGACCGCAGGTAGTAGCTGCTCTCGTCCTTGAGGTGCCCGATCAGGGCCACGTCCCGGCTGCCCCGCGTCTGCTGCGCTACGCCCTCCTGCACCTCCGAGAGCCACAAGCCCTCGTTGTAGAGGTGGTCGCGCACCTGCACAAAGCGCAGCCGCTCCTGCGCGGTGCCGGCGTCCCGCAGCATCTCGGAGATCACCGCCTGCCGCTCGGCAGCCGTGAAGGGGTTTTTGGTGTTTCGCGCCGCCCGCGCCGACCCGATCACCACGATCAGCTGCCCCACGTGCTGCAACGCCTCGAGCATCACCAGCAGGTGCGCCTGGTGCGGCGGCTGAAAACGCCCGATGTATACGCCGTAGGCCCACCGGCGGGCCACCGGGGGAGAGGTCAGGGCCGGGTCATGCGGAGCGGTCATGCTCCACGGTGGGGGCAGGAACGGATGTGAGGGATGAGAAGGAGCAGCCTACGCCGTCAGCTCTCCCCGTTCCCGCATCTTCTCGGCCAGCTTGGAGGGCTCAAGCAGGCTGGCCCCGGCCCCGTAGCGCCGTTTGACCGCAGCCTGCACGAGGGAGATGGCGAGGCCGACGCCGATCAGGCTGATCACCAGGCTGGGAACGCGCATCAGGGCGTTCACCTCGGCAACCTGGGCATTAAAGGCGTCCGTGCCGAACTTCGCGGTGACCCGCTGGTAGTTCACGGCGCTGTTGACTACGCCGCCGAGAAGGTCTACGGCGGCAAAGACGACGGTGCCCAGCACCACCCCACGGTGAATCTGTGGATCGCGCAGCGCCTGCTCGGTCACGGCGCGGTCCGCGGGCTTCTCGCCGAGGCTGGCCGCGTCCAGAAAGACGCGAAAGAGGGGCACGCGGGTCGCGGCGCTCGCCAAAAACAGGAGGCCCATCAGGTACGAGCGGGCGCTGTCCTTGATGGCGTACCAGAAGCCGTCCACGTACCAAAAGGCCAGCGCCCCGCTCAGGATGGCCCCGGCCCCGCCGATCAGGGCGACCGGGCTGACGTTGCGGTTGACAAACAGGTCGGCGAGCACATAGACGACCGGAACGAGCGCGGCGATCAGGTAGGCCCGGACATTCCCGGCTGTGCCGCCCCCCAGCAGGTCCGAGACGCCGATTCCCTGACCCAGCAGGTTGGGGCTCAGGATCAGGATGGGAATCGCCAGGGTAAAGATCAGGTCCCAGATCGTCTTGGGAATGCGGGAGCGGGACTGGGCGGCTTGCGGCGCGGACATGGGGACTATTCTCGCACCCGGACGTGAGGGGGAGGTGCTGCTCCGCGTTGCTGCCTTGCTTAGTCGTCGTGCGCGTGCCCGCCCTGGCCGCGCTGGCCGCTGACCTCCTCGCGCACCTCGGCGATGAAGTAGGTGCAGGCTTCGGCGCAGGGGATGGCGCCCGGTACCCCGCTGAAAAAGGTGACATTCAGTTTCTCCCCGGCCCACAGCCGGGTCTTGAGGCAGCGGCTGCACACGTCCCGGGCCACGGCCTCCACCTGTTCGGGTGTGGCGCGGGTGACCTTGGCATAGATGCCGGTCTGCCGCCGCGCGGTGGTGGGCCAGGGAGTGGCGCGCAGGGTTTGGGTGTGGTGCGCGTAGCCCTCCTCGACGACCGCCGGGTAGAGGTAGTGCACTCCGCGCGGAAGGTCGGCCTCCGACAGCACCGCTCGCCAGCCGCGCGGCAGGGTGCGGAAGGTGTGGACCGGCCGGTGGTGCCCGCCCTCGTCGCGGCGGGTGAGGTCGCGCAGGCCCTCGGGCGTGACGACGGTGGTGAGCCCTTCGGCAGGACGGCCCTCGTCCAGCGCGTGCCGCAGCTCGAACATGCCCGCGTGCGGGGTGATCAGCGCCTCGCCGACCCGCACGCCCTGGCGGGCCAGCGCCAAAAAGGCCGCCCATGCCTCGGCGTGACCGCGGTCCTCGTCCCCGCCCCGCGTGGGCGCGCCGCGCGCCTCCTCGGCCAGGTGCAGCACCACGTCCGCGACGCTGGGATGGGTGCCGACCGGCCTCGCGTAGTACACCGTCTGGGGACCGTGGGGATTCTCCGGGAAGATGGTCACCTCTCCGGTCAGGCCCATGTCCTCGGGAATGGTCTCCAGCGTGTGCCAACCCTCCGAGGCAAAAAAGGGCACGACGACCACCCGGGGCGCCCGGACCACCTCCGGCCAGGTGCCGATCCGCGGATCCTCATCCAGAAAAAGGGCGTGGACCTCGGCGAAGTGTCCTGCCTCGCGCAGGCGCTCCGCGTTGCGGTAGATCACCCGGTTGCTGTTCTCGTTGCGGGTGGTGCCGTGCCCCAACACGATCAGGGCTGTGTCCGCGGGGCTGAGGTCGGGCAGCACCTCGCGGGCACGGGCGAGAATCACCTCGCTCATCGTGGGGTGCACGCCGTAGGGCAGGGTATAGCGGACCGTGCGGCCGCCCAGCACGCGAGCCACGCCGCCCGCGGGGACCGGGCCCTGGTGGCCCAGGCCAAGCTCGCGGGGAATCACCGTCTCGGTGAAGTAGCCCTCGCTGATGAACATAGGAATCACGGTCACGTCGGTGCTGCGGGTGGTCTTGAGCACCTGGCGCAGGGACGGTTCCTCCTTCCAGTACCCCTCTACGACCTCGTCGTAAAGCCCCCGCTCGCGGAGCAGTTCCGCGTAGCGGTAGACCGCACCCGCGGACTCGCCATTCAGGTGAGAACCGTGACCGATCAGCACGAGCGAACGCATATGGGGCAATCTAGCAGCGCGTTGGCGGCGCAATTGTCCTCCTTGCTGCCCTCAGCGCGGCGGATAAACGCCCCTGAAGTGCCTCCTCACGCATGAGCTTGCCAGGATGCCTAGGGTGAGGGCGTTTGTACGGTCCAGCCGCTGGGGCCGGACCCCGTTCCTCTGCAGGAGGTTTCCATGTTCTTCCAGCAACGCGACCGTCACGAGCGGATGGCCCGCCTCGATCCCCGCGACCTCAACGGTGACGGGACCGTCAGCCCCCAGGAGGCGGCTGCCTACGTCCACGATTACCTGCAAAACGCCTCCCCAGAAGAGCGACGTGAGATTCTGCGCGAGTACTTCGGGCAGATGGACCCGCAGGAGCGGCAGCAGGTCGGTGACGCCATCGTTCGCAGCCCGTTGAATCCGGTGCAGAACGTTCGCTATGACGACCCCGACGACCTCGCCGACGCCTACACCCGCGCGGCGCAGGCCCCGGCACAGGACAACCGCAGCCCGCTGGAGGCGGCTTTTGCGCCCGGCGGCACCCTGAGTCATCCGCTGGTGAAAGCGGGCCTGGTCGGCCTCGCTGCGGCGATCGGCAGCCGGATGATGCGCCGCTGAGCCGCGCTGCTCCCAGACCTGCCCCCGCGCTCGGTCGGGGGCAGGATGACTTTTGCTCCGGTGAGCGTCCTTCCACACCGGCACCCGCTAGAATCGCCCGCGATGCCCCTCTCGTACCTCACGCGCATCGCGCAGACACCCGCCCCAACGTTCGAGGAGGGGGAACGCGCCGCCCTGATCGCAGGTCTCTGGCGCGAGCTGGGCTATGACGTCGTGCGCGACGAGGTGGGCAACGTCGTCACCCGCATCACACCCCCGGGCACGGAAGGCAAGCCTGCTCTGCTGCTCGCTGCGCACCTGGACACCGTGTTTGCTCGGGGCACGGACGTGACTGTGCGCGAGGACCGCGGGCGGCTGATCGGGCCGGGGGTAGGAGACAACAGTGCCAGTCTGGCGGTGATCACGGCGCTGCTGCGCGACCTACGCGGCCACACCCATGAATGGCGCCGTCCCCTGTGGGTGGCGGCGAACGTGGGCGAGGAGGGGCTGGGCGACCTGCGTGGGGCCAAGCACCTGCTCGCCCGGCACCGGGACGACCTGGGGGCCATGATCGCGGTGGACGGCTACCTGGGGGTCGCGGTGACGCGGGCGGTGGGCGTGCGGCGCTACCGAGCCGTGTTTCTGGGCCCCGGCGGGCACTCCTGGGGCGACCAGGCCCCCAGCGCCCTGCACGCGCTGGGTCTGGCCATTCAGGGCCTGTACGCGCTGCACCGCCCGGTGACCCCGCGCACCACCCTGAATGTGGGCCTGGCCTCCGGCGGCACCAGCATCAATTCCATCGCGGGCAGCGCCGAACTGCTTCTTGACCTGCGCTCGCTTGATCCCGCGCTGCTCGCGGACCTCGATACCCGTGCCCAGGCTGTCCTGCACGCCGCCGCCCGTGAGGTGGGCGTCTCGGTGCGCCTGGAGCGTGTCGGTGACCGGCCCGGTGGTGACCTCCACGCCGAGCCGCTCCTGGGGCTTGCCCGCGACGCCGCCCGCGAGGGCCGCATCGACCTGCGCCTCGCTTCCAGCAGCACCGATGCCAACGCCGCCGCCCCCTACCACCTGCCCGCCATCGCTCTGGGTGTCTACCGTGGCGGCAACGCGCACCGCGAGGACGAGTGGGTCCAGGCCAGCAGCCTAGGACCGGGTCTGCGCTTTCTGCGGCGAGTGGTGGAGCTGTACCAGCGGCGACCGGTGGCCTAAGCCCCGTGCGGCTCGCGCGCCAGTGCCCGCGTAAAGCTCTCTGCCGCCCGCGCTTGCATCCCCGCCACCGCGTTCCAGTCAGGAGCGGTGCGGTCCAGAGCCTGCCGAGTGAGGTCGTCCGGGTTCAGGGCCGTGGGGTGGATGGGGGCAGCGGCGTCCGTGCAAAAGCCCTGTACCTTGGGGTCGTAGGCGACGCCCGCGAAGGGAATACGAGCCGCCGCAGCGAGAATGACCGCGTGGAGGCGGACGCCGATCACAAAGCCGGCGGACGCGATCGCGTCCAGGGCCACCTGCGGGTCACGGGTGCTGAGCACCTCGTCCGCGCCGAGGCTGTGGGCCGCCGCGTCGTCCTGATCGGGCATGAAACTCAGGGCGGTCACGCGGCGGCCCTCGGCGCGCAGCTGGGCCGTGACCCGTTTCAGCCGCTCCGTCGCCTCCGTCACGTCGCCGCGCGGCGCGAGGATGACCCGCTGTGGGCCACGCGGCAGGCCCGGCGTGGGGGAGAGGAGCAGGGCGGGGTCGCCGCCCAATTCTCCTGCCAGCCCCAGCGCGCGCAGCGTGTCCAGGCTGCCACGGTCCCGCACGATCACCCGCACGCCCTGAAGGGCCGCCGCCACCCGGCGTCCACCCGCCTCGCTCAGCGGCCCGACGCTTTGGTTAAAGACGACCACCCGCTTGCCCAGCAGCCGGGCGAGGCGAATTACCCCCAGGTAGTAGGTGAGGGTGCGGGCACTCGTCTTGTCCTGCAACAGGCCCCCCCCGCCCGACAGCACGACCTGCGAGCGAGCGAGCGCGCCCAGCAGCGCGGCGGGGTTCATGCGCGCGGCACTCTCGCAGCCGTAGGTCCGGGCGGTCTCGGCGGGCGTGTTCGACAGCAGCAGCGGAACGGCCCCCCGCCGCTTCAGCTCGCGGGTGATCGCCAGGGCAATCGCCTCGTCGCCAGTGTTTCCGAAGCCGTAATATCCGCTGACGGCGACCCTCATGCCCGCACCTCCTGGCCGGCGCGGCGGGCACCCCAGTTCTCCCATAGCCGCAGCAGGAAGTTCAGCAGCGGAATGGCGGCCAAACCGAGCAGCAGGCCCACCCCCAGACCGATGAGGACGCGGGCTGCGCTGATCAGCAGCGGGGTGTGGAAGTGCGAGAAGGTGTTCAGAATGCTCGCCTGCCCCACCACGCCCCCCAGGATCAGGAGTGTGCTGAAAAAGCCCGGCAGCACGCCGCTCAGGCCGACAAGCGCCAGCGGGTGTCCGGCCACCTCTTTGAACCGCGGGCGGATGATGGAATCCTGAAGTTCTTGCCGCAGCCTCGCTTCGGTGTCGCTCACGCCCAGGCCGGTGGCATTTCCGCGGCGCAGGAAGACGACGGCGAACACGGCCAGACCCAGCGCCAACACCGCGAGGTCGCCCAGGCGCAGCGGCGTGTTGTAGAGGTCACGCGCCGTTTGGCGGATGTCTTGGCGCGGCAGAAAGCTGAGGGCCACCAGCGCCAGCGGGACCAGCAGCGTGAGGCCTACGCCCCGAAAGGGTTCTAGGCCAAGCACGCTCTCGCGGTTGGCCCCCAGCGCCGAGACGAACAGCACCCCCGCCAGCGAGAGGCCCGTGGCGATGAACCAGTCGGTGACGCGCGAGCGGCGCAGCACCAGCCCCAGCGCCGGAAAGGTGAGCGCAGCGATCAGTGCTCCGCCCGCGAAGGGCTGGAGGCCGTTGAGCCCGAGCGCGCCCAGCCCGGTCAACCCGGCCACGAGGAGCCCCAGCCGCGGCAGCGGGAAGCTCAGGCCGAGCAGCACGAGGGCGGCCAGCGGTCCAAAGAGGCTCAGCCAGCGCAGGGTGTCATTGGTCTGAAAGGGCGTGATGACCGGGGAGCCGACCTTGACCCCCGCCCGTTGGAGCAGCTCCGAGGTGCGCTTCAGAAAACGTTCTGTCTCGTACACCGTCGGAAAGGGGCGCACATACAGCAGGCGCTGGCTGCGTTCACGGGCGGCCAGCGCGTACTTGCTGGCACTGTCGATCGGCCCGATGCGGTTTTGCCAGCTGGGGTTCAGCGCGAACATCCGGGCCGCGCCGCGCCCCTCGATCAGGGTATTCAGTTCGCGCTGCGGCGAGCCCTCGATCAGGGCGGGCAGGCGCTGCCCGAGCCCCGCTTTGACCTGGGCAAGCCGCTCGGGTGTCCTGGCCCCGACCACCTCGTCCCCCGTAAAGGCGATAAAGGGAACGTCCGGCCAGTCCGCGGCGGGCGCCTTCACCGCCTCGTCATCGTAGGGGCGGTAGACCAGCACCAGGCCCTGTGCCCTGAGGGCGTCGATCAGCGCCTCATTCGGTCCGGCGGGCAAAAAGCTGGGATCGGTGGGCCACGCCACCCACGGCTGCCCGGCCACCGTCACCCGGCGCGTGGGAATGGTGTACCGTCCCGGCAGCGTCGCGAGCTCCCGCTCGCCCTGCGGGGTGAGGGCCCGCAGGTACACCCACTGCGGGTTGACATCCGCGCCGGGGTGCTCGGCGGCCAGGTCCGCGCCCCGCCGCACGTACAGGTCACCGCGCTGCTCCAGGTTGCCGATCACGTCCTCGTACACGGCCACGCCATTCACGCCGAGCGCCCTGTAGCGGTCGAGGAGGGCTTGCGGTTCCAGCCCGACCCGCTGTGCCTGCACCGCCAGCGCCGGATAGTCCATCACGACGGCGACGGTTTTTTGCGCCTGCTCGTACGCCACCCGTTGCCAGGCCAGCACCAGCGCCGGCAGCAGCGACAGCAGGATCACGGCCAGCAGCGGAACAGTGAGGGGATGGCGGGTGGGCGGCGGGAGGGGGGTGGGGTCGGTCACGGGAGACATCCTAGAGGGGAGAAGTTGGAGGTGAGGGAGGGTCAGGGCGCCTGGGCGGCTCCCATCCCGCCCTCAGATCGTCGCGCGAATTCGGGCTGCGAGCATGTCGAGCGCGGGTTCGTTCATGCCGCCGTGGGGAATGATGACGTCGGCGTAGCGTTTGGTGGGCTCCACAAAGCTCAGGTGCATGGGCCGCACGAACTCCAGGTACTGTTCGATGACGCTTTCGGGGGTGCGCCCGCGCTCCTGGGTGTCGCGCAGCAGACGGCGGATAAAGCGCACGTCGGCGTCGGCATCCACAAAGACTTTGAGGTGCATCCGCTCGCGCAGCTCCGGGTCATACAGGGCAAAAAAGCCCTCCAGCACCACGACGGGCGCGGGCAGCACGGTGGTCGTCTTCTGCGAGCGGGTGTGCTGGGTAAAGTCGTACTCCGGCATCTCGATGGGCACTCCGGCGAGCAGGGCGCCGAGGTGTTCGCGCAGCAGTGCCCAGTCGAACGCCGCCGGGTGGTCGTAGTTCGTCTTCAGCCGCACCTGAAGCGGGATGTCGTCCTGTGACCGGTAGTAGTTGTCCTGGTTCAGCACCGCGACGCCGCCCTGCCCGACCGTCTCGATCACCCGCCGAGTCACGGTGGTTTTGCCGCTTCCCGAGCCCCCCGCGACGCCGATGACAAAGGGAGAACTCACGCGCCCCGCCCCAGGCTGCCGATCAGGTCTATGCGCCGTTCAGCCATGCGCCGCGCGACCACATGGGGGGGCTTGCCGACCCGCTCGGCCACGACCACGATGCGGGCAACGGTGGCGTATACGCGCTCTGCCGCCTGTTCAGGGGTTAGGTTGGTGGCGGCGGCGATCAGGCCCGCGGCATTGATGGCGAAGTCGGGGATGTACACGATGCCGGCTTCGCGCACGGCGTCCTCGCCCCGGCGCGAGAGGGGATGATGCTCGCCCCCCGCGATCAGGCGGCACTGCAGGCGGGGGACGTCGGCCGAGTGGATGGAGTGCCCGTAGCCGCACGGCGCGAGGATGTCACAGGGCACGTCGAGCAGTGCCCCCGCCTCAACAACGGCGGTGCCCTCCAGGTCGTCGGCGAGGTCCTGGGCGCGCTCGGGCCGGGTATCCGCCACGGTGAGGCGAGCGCCCTCGCGGTGCAGGTGCTCGGCGAGCGCGCGGCCCACCGCTCCCGCGCCCAGGACCGCTACCCGTACGCCGCGCATGCTCTCGTTGCCCAGGGCGTAGCGGGCGGCAGCCTTGATGCCGCGGTACACGCCGTAGCCGGTCACGCTGCTGGTATCGGTGTTGACACCCAGCGTGGCGGGCGTCTCCTGCGCCACAAAGGCGATGTCGTTCGGCGTCACGCCGATGTCCTCGGTGAGCACCACGCGTGACGCCAGTGGCCGGACCTGGCGGCCCAGAGCACGGAACAGCGCCTCTCGGGCGTGCGGGTCGTCCACGCCGGTTTCGGGCATCAGGAGGACGCATGCGCCGCCCCCGTAGTTCAGACCGGCCAGCGCGGCTTTGAGGGTCAGGCTCTCGCTGAGGGCCAGGGCGCCTTTGAGGGCTTCTTCCTCGCTCAGCGGCCGCAGGCGCACCCCTGCGATGGCCGGGCCCAGCACCGTCGAATGCACCGCCAGGGCTGCTCGCAGGCCGCTGGGCGCGTGGTGCAAAAGCGTCAGGGCCTCATGCCCCCGCGACTGCATCTCCTCGAATATCTGCATCTTTTCTCCGGTACGCGGCGGCGGCCGCGCAGCAACGCCCCGAGAGTAGCATCTGGGGATGAGGCGCGGGGGTGAGCGGCTGGTGCCCCAGCGTTTTTCTTGGTCTCCCTTGAAAGAAGCCTGTCAGGCGTGAGGCGTCACTCTGACGCCTATGGAAATGGAACGCATTGCTCCGCTCGCCAAGATCCTGGCGGAAGCGAACGGGATCGACTGGCGGCACCTGCACGGCACCGGTGACGGTGGTATGATCGTCGAGCAGGACATCTTGAATTACCTCTCGCGGGTGATGAGCGGTGAGGAGGAGCCCCCGCCCACCCCGGTTGACGCTCCACCGCCCGAGTGGACCGGTACCGAGCTGCCGCCCGGCGGCGGCCTGCTGGGCCCCGGCATGCCCAGCATGGACATGCTCAGCAGCGCCGGTGTGGACGCTGACCTGGCCGCGTTTGTCGGTCAGGCTCCGGTAGCGGCCCCGCCCCCCGCCCAAGCCGAAGACGAGCTCGAGTTCGAACTGGAAGACGAGCAGGTGGATGACGTACCCCCGGCGGCCCAGCCGGAACCCCAGCCGCTGCCCGTGCGGGAAGAACGGGAAGAAACGGTGGCGGCCCGTCACGAGGAGCCTGTCGCCGAGCCGGTGCCCGCTGTTGCTGCAGCTGCTTCCGGCAGCGTGATGGGCGGCCTGGGCAGCCTGCTCTCCCGCCTGTACCAGCCCTCTCGAACCACGCCGGAGGTTTCGGCCCCCGCCGCCGAGCCCGCGCCTGCCTCCTCCCCCGCACCCGCCTCCTCTGAGGTGCCCGCCGTTGCCGCCACGGCAGAGGTCACGCCGCCTGCTTCTGCCCCCGCTGTCCCGGTCGCGGCGGAAGCTGTCGCGGCGCAGCCTGAGGTGCGGCCCGCCGAACAGGAGCCGGAAGTCGTCACGCCCGCTCCGGCAGCTGCGGCGGCGCTTCCCAGCCATGAAGCCCGCCGGGAAGCCGTCTGGTTGGGCACCTACCTGCGCCGTGACGCGAACCTGGCCCCGGTCACCGACCTGCGCCGTCAGCTCGTGAATGCCCTTGGACAGGACGTGCCCCTTGCGCTGCTTGTCGCCCGCGCCGCGCAGCGCCACGCGGACAGCCTGAACCTGAATACCGTTGCCATCTACGACCCCAACACCGGTGGGGCCTGCCCCGCCCAGCCGGGTTCCCTGCGCGCCGCCCTCTCCGCTGTGCAGGGCGAGCACGAGGGTACGCCGGAACTGCTGGTGACCGATGCCGGGGCGCTTGACCTCGACGACCTGCACCTTCCGCACACCCTGACCCTCAGCGTGGGCCGCGTGCAGGAGGGCCGCGCCGCCCTCACCCTCAATGGCGACGTGGAGCCCGCCCGAGCGGCCCGCTTTCTGGCGAACGTGGCGGCGACGCTGGAGGAGCCCATCATTCTGGTGCTGTAAACGCGAAGCGGCCAGCTCAAGGAGCGCGCGGCTGGCCGCCCTCTGGACAGGACCAGGCGCGCTTATTCCCCGCCGGGGTACACTGAGGCACGGTGCCGCGCGCCGTGCTTTTTTTTGCCCCCGAGGCGGAACAGAGCAAGTCTGCGCGCGCGGCGGGAGGCTCGATGCCTGGAATTGCAATCATCGGCGCGCAGTGGGGAGACGAAGGCAAGGGGAAGATTACCGACTTTCTGGCTCCGCAGGCGAGGTATGTGGTGCGCTATCAGGGCGGCGCGAACGCCGGGCACACCGTGACGGCCCGGGGGCAGACCTTTAAGCTGAACCTGTTGCCCAGCGGCGTCCTGCACGAGGGCACCGTCAGCATCCTGGGTGACGGCATGGTGATTGACCCGGAAAAGTTCCTCGCTGAGCGGCAGAACCTGCTTGATGGCGGGCTGAACCCCGAACTGCGCATCAGCGACCGAGCGCACCTCGTGTTGCCGCACCACAAGTACGTCGACGGGCGCAAGGACTTCGTGGGCACCACCGGGCGCGGAATTGGCCCGGCCTATGCCGACCGAGCGCGGCGCGTTGGCATTCGCTTTGGGGACCTGGCGGATGAGGGCGTGCTGCGCGAGCGGGTCGAGCGGCTGCTGGAAGCCAAACCCAACAGCACCCGGGACGCGGGCTGGGCCACGGTGGCGGACGCGCTGGGTTACCTGCTCCCCATCCGTGACGCGCTGCTGCCCTTTGTGGAAGACACCGGCGCGCAGCTTCGCCAGGCGATCCGGGAGGGCGAGAACGTCCTGTTCGAGGGGGCGCAGGCGACCCTCCTCGACCTCAACTACGGCACCTATCCCTTCGTGACGAGCAGCCATCCCACGGTGGGCGGCATCCTGGTGGGCGCGGGGGTCAACCACAAGGCGATCAGCCGGACGTACGGCGTGGCCAAGGCCTTTAATACCCGCGTCGGCCACGGTCCCTTTCCCACCGAGGTCTTCGGGGAGATGGAGGTGCGCCTGCGCGGCGACGGCTCCAAGCCCTGGGACGAGTTCGGCACCACGACGGGCCGTGCCCGCCGCGTGGGCTGGCTGGACCTGGCCCTGCTGAAATACGCGGTGGACGTGAACGGCTTTGACGGCCTGGTCATCAACAAGATGGACATCCTGGCGGGCCTGGAGACCGTGAAGGTCGGCGTGGGGTATGACGCGGCGGGTCAGCCCATCTACCGCGAACTGCCCGGCTGGGCCAGCACCGAGGGCGCGACGAGCCGCGCTACGCTCCCCAAGGAGGCGCAGGCGTACCTCGACCTGATCGAGGAAACCGTGGGCTGCCCGGTCGTGATCTTCTCCTGCGGCCCCGCGCGCGAGCAGACGTACGGCGCGGTGAGCTGGGACTAGGAGGTCTGTGCTCTCCTACAGTTCCTCACGGCCCCCGCCCTCTAGACTGGCCCCGAATCACTCGCGTCCCGTGCGGCGCGGGAAGGAGCTGTCATCTTGACCACCCCCCCCCACATCAGCGCCGACGACGAGCGGCAGGAAGTGCCGGGTCTGAGCGACCTGACGTATCACTGGCTGACGGCGATCGGCGAGGACCCGGACCGCGAGGGGCTGCTGAAAACCCCGCAGCGCGTGGCCAAAGCTTGGAGTTTTCTGACGGCGGGCTACCACCGAACCCTGGCCGACGCCGCCGGAGACGCCGTCTTTGAGGCCGAGGGCAGCGAGATGGTGATCGTCAAGGACATCGAGTTCTACTCCATGTGCGAGCACCACATGCTCCCCTTCTACGGCCGGGCGCACGTGGCCTACATCCCGGACGGGAAGATCCTGGGTCTGAGCAAATTCGCGCGGATCGTGGACCTGTACTCACGGCGGCTGCAGGTCCAGGAGCGGATCACGACGCAGATCGCGGACGCTGTGGAGGAGCTGCTCTCTCCCCGGGGGGTGGCGGTTCTGATGGAGGGCGTGCACCTGTGCATGGCGATGCGGGGGGTACAGAAGCAGAACTCAAGCACGACGACGAGTGCCATGCGCGGGCTTTTCAAGGAGGACGCCCGTACCCGCGCCGAGTTCATGAGTGCCGTTCAGAACACGCTGCGCAGCCGCTGAGCCGGAGAGAAGCTCCAGGGAGGAGATCACAGAACAGTTGGCCTGCCCCTCGCCCGCGCTGCGGCTAGGGGGCGGGCAGGTCTGCTTCCTGGCATTCTGGGCATAGACCCTGCAAATCCACCCGCGTCTGGGCCACCAACCACCCCTGTGCCTGACCGCGGGGCCGCAGGTCCGGCAACTCCAGGGTGATGTCCGCGAGGCGGCCGCAGCGCAGGCAGACCAGATGCGCGTGAGGCTCGAGGTTGGTATCGTAGCGCACCTCCCCGTTTTGCCCGATCATCTCTCCGATCAGCCCGTGCTCGCTGAAGGTCTTGAGGTTCTGGTACAGCGTGGCGATGCTGATGGGATGACCGGAGGCGCGCAGGCGGTCCCAGATCTCCTCAGGGGTGAAGTGACCGCTGCTGCGCGCAAAAAACTCCAGCAGCCGCAACCTCGGCTGCGTGACCCGCAGCCCGGCGTGTTCCAGGAGGTGCTGAAGTTGCTGTGTGGCGCTTGACATTCCTGATCCTGCGCTTCCCCCTCACGGGCGGCTCGGCCGCGGCCGAGCCTTGCTTTCTCTCTTTCTATTGTTGGGGCTGAAGAGCCGGCAGACAAGCCTACAGAATCAAAAAAGTCCGGCCCGGGGGGAGCCGGACTGCGGACCGAAGGGGCTCAGTAGGGCTGGGCCTCGCGGCTGCGCGCTTCGGCCTGCTGCACAGCCTGCTCCTTTTTCTGGGCGTCACTCTGGCGGGCCTGTTCGATGCCTTCGCGCACGCGGCGGCCGTAGTCGGGATCGGCTTGGGTGAAGTACTCCAGCATCCGCTCGCGGATGGGCTCCGACACGTCTTTGAGGGCCAGGGAGAGATTCTTGATCAGCTCCTCGCGTTCCCAGTCCTCAAAGGCGCGGTACTGCTCGCCCGCCTGCTTGAAGTTGTTGGTGCGGTCGATGCTCTGGCGCACGAGGTGACCCTGGATAAAGGGCGTGTGGTCGGGGTGGCTGCGCGGGGCTTCTACCAGACCGTTCAGCAGCGAGGGCTCGTAGTTCACGTGCGGGTTCTGGCCGGGCGCGGTGTCCACCCGGTACGTCATCTGGCCGTCGCGCTGGTTGGTCGCCACGTGCTTTTTGGGCGCGTTGATGGGCAGTTGCAGGTAGTTGGGGCCCACGCGGTAGCGCTGGGTGTCCGAGTAGGCGAAGGTGCGGCCGACCAGCATCTTGTCGTCACTAAAGTCCAGCCCGTCCACCAGCACGCCCGTGCCGAAGGCAGCCTGCTCGACCTCTGCGAAGTAGTTCTCGGGGTTGCGGTTGAGGGTCATGCGGCCCACCGGCAGCCAGGGGAACTGCTCTTTCGGCCAGATCTTGGTGTCGTCGAGGGGGTCAAAGTCCAGTTCGGGGTGTTCGCCGTCGGGCATGAGCTGCACGAAGAGCTCCCACTGGGGATAGTCGCCGCGCTCAATCGCCTCGTACAGGTCTTGGGTGGCGTGGTTAAAGTTCTTGGCCTGGATTTTTTCCGCTTCCTCCTGGGTGAGGTTGCGAATGCCCTGGAGGGGCTCCCAGTGGTACTTGACGAGGACTGCCTCGCCCCGGTCATTCACCCACTTGTAGGTATTCACCCCCGAGCCCTGCATCTGGCGGTAGTTGGCCGGAATACCCCAGGGCGAATACAGCAGGGTGATCATGTGGGTGGCTTCCGGAGTGCCCGCGAAGAAGTCGAAGATGCGCTCCTGGCTCTGGATGTTGGTGACTGGATCGGGCTTTTGCGAGTGAATCAGGTCGGGAAACTTGATCGCGTCACGGATGAAAAACACCTTGAGGTTGTTGCCCACCAGGTCCCAGTTGCCGTCTTCGGTGTAGAACTTCACCGCGAAGCCGCGCGGGTCCCGCAGCGTCTCCGGCGAGTGCCCCCCGTGCCCCACCGTCGAGAAGCGCACAAAGACTGGGGTCCGCTTGCCGGGTTCCTGGAAGAGCTTGGCGCGGGTGTACCGGCTGATGGGCTCGTCACCCACCTTGCCATACGCCTCGAAGTACCCGTGCGCCCCGGCGCCGCGCGCGTGCACCACCCGCTCCGGAATGCGCTCGCGGTTGAAATGCGAGAGCTTTTCCAGGAAGTGGTAGTTCTCCATGGTCGCTGGGCCGCGGTTGCCCACCGTCCGCATGTTCTGGTTGTTGGTGACCGGGTGGCCCTGCCGTGTGGTCAGGGTCCGCGGGGTCTCCTCGGCGGTCATGCGGGCGTCCTGGGTGCCGCCCACACCCTGGGCCGCCGTGTTGTGTTCCGGGAGCTTGTCGTGATCGCTCATACCTTCTCCTTTGTGGCTGCCGGGAGCGCCTCATGCAAAAAAACAGCTGGCCCCGTCCGCGACACCGGGCGCCTGGGCGACCCGCCCGACGCGCAGTCGCTCCTAGAAATCATAATCATTATGACTTTGTTCGTCCAGATGAGAGCGCCGCCTCGCGGCTTGAGCGGGCCTTGAGCGTGGCGCACCGGAGTGGGTTCAGCGGTCGAGACGAAAAAGCCGCAGATCCGGCGCGGGCCGCCCCAGGAGGTGATCCGTCAGCAGGCGCGCCGCCTGAACGCTGTAGGTGATCCCGTTGCCCCCGTAGCCCAGGGCAAACAGCAGGCAGGGATTCCCCGGCTGCGGTCCAATAAAGGCCAGGCCGTCCGGCGTCTCGCCAAAGGTTCCGGCCCAGGCAAAGGCAACCTCTGTCTTGAGCCCCGGGAGCAGCTTTTCGAGCCGCCGTTCCAGCCGGCGCTGTTTGGCAGGAAGCCTGCGGTCACGCCGCGCCGGGCTGTGGTGGTCGTCGTCCTCTCCTCCAATGAGAATGCGGCCTTCGGCGGTTGTGCGGGCATACAGGTAGGGCCGGGCCGTCTCCCAGATCAGGCAGCTGGTCGGCCAGGGCTTCTGCGCTTCCGGCAGGGGTTCGGTCACCAGGGCGTAGGTGTTCTTGAGCCGCGCCAGGCGCTGGCCGGCAAAGCGCTCGGCCTCGTAGCCGGCGGCCACCACCACACGCCGCGCCTGCACGCGGGCTGCGCGGGCGGTGTGCGCCACGTACCCGTTCTGGGTGGCCTCCAGCTCAGTGACCTCGGTGCGGTCGTAGACCCGTGCGCCCCGCGCCTGCACCCGCTGCAGCAGGTGCTGGGTGAGGCGGTAGGGGTCAAGCTGCGCGCCGGCGGGGCTGAAGAGGGCGGCTGGTGCTCGCAGGCCGAAGCGCTCCTGTACCTCCGGCCCGCTCAGGAATTCGACCTGGAGTCCGGCGCGGGTGCGGGCGGCGTACTCGGCCTGCAGCAGACGGCTGTCACGCGAACGGGAGGCGTAGTACAGGCTGCCCGGCCGCTGAAACCCGCAGTTGTCCGGAAGCGTTCGGGTAAGCGCCTCCAGCCGGTCGATGGCGTCGCGGCACAGCAGGTAGGCCCGCTCGGCATCCCGCTGGCCGATCATCCGGGTCAGGTCCACCAGGTTCGTGTCGATCTCGTACTGGAGGAGAGCTGTGCTGGCACTCGTGCTGCCGAATCCGGCGTCCCGGCGGTCAAGCACCACCACGTCCAGTCCCGCCTCGGTCAGAGCGTCGGCCACCAGCGCACCCGTGATCCCCGCTCCAATCACCAGCACGTCGGCCCGCTCGTTTTGCCCTAAGGGCGGATAGGTGTAAAGGAGACCGTTCTTAAGGGGCCAAAACGCCGTGCCGCTACGCAACTCCATACGGCCCGACTCTAGAGGCGGGTGGCGGGGAGAACTGTACGGTTCAGGCAACTTTCGGGCGGCGGATCCCAGCAGCGTGCCACCCCGGCGGCAAGAACCGGGGCGGCTTGGGGAAAGAGCCTTCAGAACCAGCGGCTTCGGCGCTTGCCCAGCCGACGTTCGGCCTGCCCCAGCAGAAAATCAAGGGCGCGGTCCCGCTTGCGAAGCCGGGCATACTTGCCGCGCTTGGCCTGCTGGTTGCGGCGAAGCAGGCGGAGCACTTCCAGGGCGATGGGCGCGTAGACCAGCCACTTGTTGGCCTTGCTGCGGGTCTTTTTCATAACTTCCTCTACGGCCCTGCAGGCAGAAAGGTTGCAGGGCAGCTAGCTGGGTTCATCCTCACCGCTCCTCGGCTGAGGCACACTCCGGGCGGCGTGCAGGAGGGCCAGGGCATTCAGCTTGCTCTGCACGCCCAGCAGGTGCCCGTGTGCGGCGAGCAGGTGGGCGGCGTAGCGGGGCACTTCTCCCTGCTGCACGTGCCGCGCGGCGGTGCGGAGGTGGGCGGCGGCCACCTCCAGTTCCTGGGCGGCGTGAAGGGCGTCGGCGGCGACTTGCGAGCGAGCGTCCGGCATGCCTCAGTGTGACGGAGACCGGGACCGAGCTGGTCACGCAGCTGCGGTCCTGCGGCCCTACACTGGGGGCATGACCCAAATGGTGGAGAGGGGAACGCTCCGTGACCAGCTTGTCGCGTGGCGGCGGCACCTGCATATGAACCCGGAAGTCGGCTTCGAGGAGCACGAGACGGCGGCGTACATCGAGGGCGAGCTGCGCAAGATGCCGGGCCTCACGGTGACCCGCCCCACGGCGACCAGCGTGCTGGCGGTCCTGAAGGGTGGGAAGCCGGGCCGCACGGTGCTGCTGCGCGCCGATATCGACGCCCTCCCCATCGAGGAGGAGAACACCTTCGAGTTCCGCTCGCGGAAGCCGGGGGTGATGCACGCCTGTGGCCACGACGGGCACACGGCGATCCTGCTGGGCGTGGCCAGCCTTCTCGCCGAGAGCGCCCAGGAGGTGCCGGGCGAAATCCGCATGATCTTCCAGCACGCCGAGGAGATCGGGCCGGGCGGCGCGGAGGAACTCGTCATGGAGACGAACCTGATGGACGGCGTGGACGTGGTGACGGGGCTGCACCTCAATTCTCAGCTTCCGGTCGGGGTGGTGGCGGTGAAGCCGGGCGCGTTTATGGCCGCACCCGATAGCCTGCACCTCACCATCCGCGGTCGGGGCGGGCACGGCGCGCACCCCGAGCAGACGGTAGACCCCATCGCGGTGGGTGCGCAGGTCGTCACGAACCTTCAGCACGTGGTCAGCCGAAATGTGGCGGCGCTCGACGCGCTTGTCGTCTCCATCACGTCCTTTCACGCGGGGACCACCCACAACGTCATTCCCGATACGGCGGTGTTGCAGGGCACGGTGCGGTCCTTTGATCCCGAGCTGCGGCAGCGCGCACCGAGGCTGATCGAGCGGGTGATCCGGGGCGTGTGTGAGGCACACGGCGCGACGTACGAGCTGAAGTACGAGTTCGGTTACCGTCCCGTCATCAACACCGACTGGGTGGCCGCGCAGCTCAAGGAGATCGCGCTGGCGACGGTGGGAAGCGAACACTACCAGGACGCGCAGCCCACGATGGGCGGCGAGGACTTCAGTGCCTACCTGCAAAAGGCTCCCGGCGCGTACTTCAATGTGGGTGCGGGCAGCGACGCGGCCGACAGCCGCTGGCCGCACCACCATCCCCGCTTTACCATCGACGAGGACAGCCTCGTGACGGGGGTACAGATGCTGCAGGCTGCCGCGCTGCGCCTCGCCCAGCCGGAGTAGGCCGTGCTTCCCGAAGCCCTCGCCCGCCAGATCATCAGTGACCACGGCGAGCACCCGCGCGGCAGGGGAGAACTCGCGGGTGCTCGCCACGCCGCGCGCGACAACCCCGGCTGCGGTGATCAGGTGACCGTCTGGGTGCGTGTGGAGGAAGAACGGCTGGCCGAGCTGCGCTTTACCGGGCGTGGCTGCGTCATCAGCCAGGCGAGCGCCAGCCTGATGACGCAGGTGCTTGCCGGGCGGTCCCTCGCGGAGGTCCGTGACCTCGCGGCCCGGTACCGTGCGATGGTGATGGGCGAGGCTCCGCCCGATCCGGCGTTAGGCGACCTGGTGGCCTTTGCTGGTGTAAGCCGCCTGCACGCGCGGCGCCGCTGCGCGCTTCTCGCCTGGAACGCGCTGGAGGCGGCGCTGGCGGGAGGCTAGGTGCTCCGGAGCAGGCGGGCCAAGCCGTAGAGGTCAGCGACGTCCCCTGCGGGAAGAAAGGCATGCAGGTGAGGAAGAGCCGCCTGCACCGCCCGCTGCACCGGCTGATAGCCCGGGGTGGCGGCAAGCGGCGAGAGCCAGATCAGGCGGCCCGCGCGGGCTCGCAGGTCACGCAGGGCGCGGGCGAGCACGTCGGGGTCGCCGGTGTCGAGGCCGTCACTCAGGATGAGGACCACCGTATTTCGGTGGACGCGGTCCCGTTCCTCGCGGGCGAGGCGCAGCAGGTTCTCGCCGATGCGAGTGCCACCTCCCCACGCCTCGCCGAGGTCGGGCAGGGTGAGGGGCTGAGCGGGGGAAAGGCAACGCAGCTGCGGCGTGAGGCGAGTCAGGCCTGTGCTAAAGGCGTAGACCTCCACCCGGCGGGCGCGCAGCTGGAGGGCAAAGGCAAAGCGCAGCAGCTGCGCTGCCGAGCGGCCCATACTGCGGCTGCCGTCCAGCACGAGCAGAAAACGCGGGGCGTGGCGGGGCCGCCCCAGCCAGCGGGGCACGGCGGCGTCTCCGGCGGTGCGGGCGGCCTCGCGCAGGGTGCGGCGGGCATCGAGCTTCGGGCCCTGGGGCTGGCGTCTGAGCCGGCGTTCGCGGCCAAGCTCCGCAGCACGGGCGACGGCGCTGGCGGCCCGCAGCAGCTCGGGCAGGTCCGCCGCTCCAGCCTGAACCGGGGTGCCGGCACCGGCCTGGGGGCTCAGGCGCACGCGGAGCGGCGGGGAAGGGGCAGCGGGCCCCTCGCTCCCAGCAGGCTGCGGCTCCAGTGCCTTTCCGCTCGGCAGCTCCGGAGCCGGGCCGTCTTCCTCGCCCGGGTCCGCTGAAGGCGTCAGGAGCTGACCTGTCTCCCTTCCCGTTGCCCGTGGAGGCGGGCGCGGTGTTCCTGCGGCGGGTCGCGCGGGTGGCGGAGCAAGGGCCGGCGGCCGCCCTACTGGCGAGCGGAAAAAGGCGTCGAACGCCGCGTCGAACATCCGTGCCTGCTCCGGCGTGCTCGTGAGGACAGCCCGCAGCGCGTCACGCACCTCGGTCACGTGCAGCACGTTCACGGCCGCCACCGCCCGCAGGGCGTCGGCCACCTCGCCCGGCCCGATGAGGAAGCCGTGCTCGTCCCGCAGCCGCCCGGCGAAAGCGCTCACCTGCGCGCTGAGGCGAGCGGGGAGGGAACCGGTCATGGACCGGCGTTCCGCGCCGCAAGACGGTCGAGCGTGGGCCGGGCCAGCCGCTGGTCCTCATGCAGTTTGAGCACTGTTCCCAGCGTGAGCGTGAGGGCCTCGGCATCGAGGTGGTCACGGTGAAGGGTGAGGAGTGCGGCGGCCCAGTCGAGGGTCTCCGCGACACCCGGCGGTTTGCCCAGCGGCAGCGCGCGCAGGGCGTGCACAGCGTCCGTGACCTGCCGGGCGAGCGCCTCATCTATTCCCGGCAGGCGGGCGCGCAGGATAGCGAGTTCCTGTTCCTGGGAGGGGTACTCCACCCACTGGTACAGGCAGCGGCGGCGGAGCGCGTCACTCAGCTCGCGGGAGCGGTTACTCGTCAGGATGACGTGTGGACGGGAGACAGCCGTCAGTGTGCCCAGCTCGGGGACGGTCACCTGCCACTCGGCCAGCAGCTCCAGCAAAAACGCCTCAAAGGCCTCGTCTGCGCGGTCCACCTCATCGATCAGGAGAACGGGGGGCGCCGCCTGGCGAATCGCCTCCAGCAGCGGCCGCTGCATCAGGAATTCCGGGCCGTACAGGTCGGCGTCGCTCACGGGCCGCCCGCTCACCTCCGCCGCGCGCAGGTGCAGGAGCTGCCGGGCGTAGTTCCACTCGTAGAGGGCGGCCGGCGCGTCCAGCCCCTCGTAGCACTGAAGGCGGATCAGCCGAGTGCTCAGCACGGTGGCCAGCGTTTTGGCCGCCTCGGTTTTGCCCACGCCCGCCGGGCCTTCCAGAAGCAGGGGCTTCCCCAAGGCCACCACGAGCCGCAGGGCCGTAGCGAGGGCGTCCCCAGCCACGTAGCCCCGCTCGCGAAAGGCCGCCTGGAGGTCGGTGAGGGCCGGTGCTTCGGTCACGGCCTCACGCCAGCGTTCCGGCGCTGGCCCCCACCTGCGTGCTCAGGTTCTGGAAGGTCTGCCGGATCAGCTTTTGGGCCTGTGCGTCCAGCACCCGCCCGCCCACGGTTGCCACCGGCCCCCGCATGGTCGCGTCTCCCGTCCAGTTCAGCGTGGTCGTGCCGTCCCCGTTGTCGACGATGTCTGCCCCTGCCGTGAGGTCCACCACGCTCCCGAGGCCGCCCCCCTGCACCTTCACGTTCACGCGGTTCGCCGCCGGGTCAGGCTGCACCTCGATGTTGAACTTGAACTTGCCCCGCACCATCCCCACGCCCACCTGCACGGTCGCGTCCAGGCGGTTCTCACCGTGAACCACCACCTCCTGCACGTCCGGCAGGCAGCGGGCCACCCGCTCCGGGTCCTGCACAAAGGCCCACACCGCCGCCGGGGGAGCCTTGACCTGTTCCTGACCGCTGTAACTGAGTTTCATGGGGCACCTCCGAAAGAAGCCGGGTGGTCTGACTTCCCCCATTCTGCCCCAGCCCGTGAGCGGTGTGCCCGGCAGAAGTAGACTGCAACCATGCCCCACCCTTCTGGACCGCCTTCCTTGGCGGCGGTGGCGGGTGTGCTGCTCGCCGCCGGGCGCAGCACCCGCCTCGGCCACCCCAAGCAGCTGGCGGCTCTGTGGGGAGAACCTCTCGTGCGGCATGCGGCGCGGGCTTTGGCGGCGGGTGGACTCTCCCACCTGTTGGCGGTCGTCCCCCCGGGCGAGGTAGGGGAGAGGGTGCGGGCGGCCCTGGCCGACCTGCCCTTTGCCTTTGCCGTCAACCCCGAGCCGGAGCGGGGAATGGCGGGCTCCTTTCGCGCCGCCGTGGCTGCCCTGCCCGCTGGGGTGGCCGGGGCGCACTTCGCGCTTGCCGACATGCCCCGGCTGACCGGCGAGGCGCATGCTCGCCTGCTCGCCGCCTTCCGGGAGACGGGCGCTCCGCTGGTGCTGGCCGAATACGGTGAGCCGGGGGGAGACGCGGTGCTCGCGCCGCCGCACCTCTTTCGCGCGGACCTGCTGGCGGCCCTGCGGGAGCTTCCCGACGCTGACCACGGGCCGCGTCTGCTGCTGCGGCAGTGGGCGGGGCAGGCGGTCCGGGTGCGTCTTCCCGCCCCACTGCTGGCGGATGTGGATACCCCAGGCGATCTGGCGCGACTGGAGGAGGAAGGCCCGGCTGGGGAACGAGCTTAGCGGGGGTTGTGGGGCAGCAGGGCGCGCCGGGCCCTTCGCCCGCCCTACGGGTGCAGCGGCTCAGCGTGTCCCGTGTGGAGGCCTTCCGGCTCCACCTGCACGGTGGTATGCCTGATGCCGTAGCGCTCTGCGACCACCCGCACCTGTGGGAGCAGGGCAGCTGGAGCCCGGTCGCTCACGAGGTGCGCGCTGAGGTTGTGTTCGCCGCTCGTGACGCTCCAGACGTGCAGGTCGTGGACCTCCTGTACGCCGGGAAGGGCCTGGAGGTCGGCGCGCAGGGCATCGAGGTTCAGGCCCTCGGGCACCCCTTCAAGCAGCACGTTCACGCTGGCTCGCAGGAGGGTCCAGGTGCGGGGGAGGACCCACAGGCCGATCAGGGCGGCGAGAACGGGGTCCACCCAGGCGAGGCCGCTGAACCGGATGACCAGTGCCCCCACGATCACCGCGGCCGAACCCAGCAGGTCACCCAGAACTTCGAGGTAGGCGGAGCGGACATTCAGGCTGTGTTCGCTGCCCCCGGCGAGGACGCGCGCGCTGATGAGATTCACCAACAGGCCCAGCACGGCCACCAGCAGCATCGGCGTGGTCTGAACGGGGACGGGCTCGCGCAGACGCTCGTACGCCTCCAGCAGGAGGAAGAGGCCGAGGGCGAAGAGGACTGCGGCATTCAGGGCCGCCGCCAGAACCTCCGCCCGGCGGTACCCAAAGGTGCGCCAGCGATCAGCGGGCCGCGTGCCGAGGCGCAGGGCGAACAGGGAGAGGGCGAGCGCCGCCACGTCCGTGAGCATGTGCCCGGCGTCCGACAGCAGCGCGAGGCTGCCGAAGAGGAAGCCGGAGACGACCTCGACGATCAGGAACGTGCCGGTGAGGGCCAGCGCAAGGCCGAGCCGACGGGCGTTGGCGGCCTGGCCGTGGCCGTGAGCGTGTTCGGCCATAGCGGCTACGGCACCTGGTCTTGTTCCGGTGCTTGCGGCCGCAATTGCCGGGCCAGCTCCGGGAACAGCTCGCGCACGCGCTCCCGCGCCGCATGCCGCGCCGTCTCCTCGCGGGCGATCAGTCGAGCACGCTCGAAGCGCAGGAGGTCGGGATCACGGTGCAGGATCGCGAGCACCACCTCAGCGTCCTGCAACCGGCCCAGGGCTTCGAGCATGTCGGTGACGGCCGGGGGCACCTCTCCCAGCAGGGCCAGCGTGTAGCGGTGGCGTTTGAGGCGTTTGCGCCAGGCATGCCACTGTTCGGGGTCCGAGGAGGCCAGCGCGGCTTGACCCTCACGCACAAGCTTCGCCCTGTCCTTTTCGAGCAGCCGCCGCGCCCGGCCCTTCCAGCCGCTCGCAAGCGCAAAGGAGGTCGGGCGCTCCGGCCAGGTGGTTTGTGCGAGCAGGGCGGCCCGCCGCTCGGCCCAGGTCTGGTCGAAGTAGGCGAGGGTGGAGGTGGGCACGTCCAGCTCAAGCAGGGCGCTGCGCAGGTGCTCGCCCGCTACGTCGTGGTCACGCAGGGGAGCCGCGGCACGGCGCAGCTCGCGCCAGGCCCGTTCTGCCTTCTTGCCGGCGTTCGCGACGCGCAGTTCCGCCTGTGCCCGCCGGCTGAGCTTGCGGGCCTCGTGGACGGCCCTGGGGTCGCCCGCCCGCAGGTCGTCCCATAGGGGCTTGAGTTTCTCGGCGGCAGCACTCCGTTTGCTCTTGCTCATGCGGGTCTCCTCGTCAGGGTCACGGTCCGCGTGGGCAGCGGCTCACCAAAGGTCGGGTACCGGCGTGCCGCTCCCGGATGGCCCGGACCCTCCAGCACCGTGACGGCGGGGCGCCCGGAGACCGTCACGGGGAGCAGCGCGAGGCGGCCCGTCTCATAGGCGCCCAGATCGAGGTAGACGTGTCGTCCCAGCCGTACGGGTTCACGAACGGGTGTATGTCCGTGCACGCTGTAGGTGACACCTTCCGGCAGAGCAAAGGGCCCGTCATAGGGCCGCAGCCACAGCGCCGCCGACTCCGGGCTGGGGTACTGCGGGTGCCGCACAGGGGGACTCGCGTGGGCCACCAGGACGCTTGCTTCTGCCGGTGGCGAGGCGTGAATCTCCCCGTCTGCCGTCACGTAGACCACCCGTCGGAGTGCGTCAAGGTACGCGGCAAGCCCGGGCGGAAACCCCTCCAGCGTCAGGCCACCCGCCTCGCGGCGCACGCTTTCGCCGCCATTCTCCATCCACCAGCGCAGGCCTTCCAGGGCCCGGCGGTAGTCGGCGGGGTTTTGCGAGGCCAGGTACTGCCGGAAGTGTCGCAGGCCCTCTTGCGCCATGCGCTCGTGGTTGCCCATCAGCAGGGTCGCGCGGCCCTGGCGCTGCAGGTCGAGCAGCACTTCGGCACACTGGAGGCTCTGTGGCCCCCGGTCGATGGCGTCTCCCAGGCTAAGCAGGTGCGCGTCCGGGCCATAGGTGGCCGCGATATAGGCGGCGGCCTCGGCGAGCAGGTCCGCCCGTCCGTGCAGGTCTGGAAGGAGAACGACCTGACGCGCCACGTCAGCGCTCCTCGTGCTCGTCCACGAAGTCGAGGAGGGTCTGTTTGCTGCGCTCGCGCAGCAGCCGCGCGCCGGCGGGGTCCGGGGTGAAGGTGACGCCCTCCCCGGTCGGAATAATCCGGTAGGCCGCTCCCTCCCGCACACCGGGCAGCCACTCCACGGGGAGCTGGTAGGTGCGGCCCCGCGTGTCCTCTACGTCCGCGAGGCCCGCGTCCTCGTCCAGCACGTCCACCACCAGCAGATCACCGGCCCACGTCATGGGGGCAGTGTAGCCCGCCCGGCTCCGCCCCTGAGCAGAAGGCCAAGAAACAGCGAACGGGTGCGTCTTTCGGCGGATGGACCCTTCATCCCCACGCGCTACCCTGCCCCCATGCCGGACTCCGCCTCGCCTCGCCTGACCCGCCGCCGCATGCTGCGCGCCCTGCTGGGGGGCGGCTTGGCGGCCGGGGTTCTGGGCGGAACGGGCGTGGCTCAGGCGTACCGCTTCGGCGTGACGCGCGCGCAGACCACCCTGCCTGGCCTGCGCGCGCCCCTGCGTGCCGCTTTCCTGACGGACCTGCACTACGGCCTGTATGTCTTTGCGGGAAGCGTCCGCGCCTGGGTGGAGGCCGCGAACGCTGAGCGCCCCGACGTGGTGTTGCTGGGGGGCGACCTGCTGGACACGCGCAAGGACGCTGATCCCGCGCCCCTGCTCCGCGAACTCGCTCGGTTGCGTGCGCCGCTGGGCGTCTACGGCGTGTGGGGCAATCACGATTACGGCAGCTTTGGGCGGTATGACCGCTCGGGGCTGGGCCAAGCGGCAGCCGGCTGGGAGGCGCGGCGAGAAGAGCTGCGGGCGGCGTTTGCCCAGGTGGGGGTAACCCTCCTGCGCGATGAGGACCGCGCCCTGCGAGAAGACCTGTACCTGGGCGGCGTGGACGACTTCTGGTACGGTCAGCCCGATCCCCGCGCCGCCCTCGCGGGCGCCAGAACCGAGCAGGCTACGCTGCTTCTCAGCCACAATCCAGATCTGTTGCCGGAGCTGCCGAGCCGGGTAGGCCTCGTTCTGTGCGGCCATACCCACGGCGGGCAGATCCGAGTCCCCCTCCTTGGGGCGCCGGTCGTGCCCAGCCGTTACGGCGAGCGGTACGCGATGGGCTGGGTGACGGGCGCCCATGAGACACCCGCCTACGTCAGCCGCGGCCTGGGCACCAGTGGCTTTCCCCTGCGGATGCTGTGCCCGCCGGAAATAACGCTGCTCACGCTGCGGCCCGCCTAGGGCCTTTCCCGTCCAGACAGGGCCCCCGAGCGCAGGCCCCTTTCCCGGCATGCTGAACAGGCCCACCTGTTCTGGCTGGGGCCGGTCTTCTGCATGCTTATGCAAAGCGCTGCTCGTCCCCTTTTGCCCCCGCGTCACGCTGCTTGGCGCTGGGGGACAACAGGCGTTTAAACAACCGCCGCGCGCCCCTTGCATTTAAATGTACCTTTAATGCAGCGGCTTGCACACGGGGCAAGCC
Source organism: Deinococcus sp. YIM 77859 (assembly GCF_000745175.1). NCBI lineage: Bacteria > Thermotogati > Deinococcota > Deinococci > Deinococcales > Deinococcaceae > Deinococcus > Deinococcus sp. YIM 77859. The sequence goes on along the minus strand of NZ_JQNI01000002.1, from coordinate 1,578,743 downwards.
GGATTTCGCCCCAGGGGAGCGTCAACATGGACCAGTCAGAACGCCGGATGCCTCCGGCTGAATACCCTATCCCGTCCGGTTCGGACCTCGCCCGGGCGGGCACACACGGCCTGTACTCTGCGCGCGAGCATGACGCCTGTGGCGTGGGCTTTGTGGCGCACCTGCGCGGCCAGAAGTCGCACGCGATCATCGAGCAGGGCCTCAGGATTCTGGAAAACCTCGACCACCGCGGTGCCGTCGGGGCCGATCCCCTGATGGGGGACGGGGCGGGCATCCTGATCCAGATTCCCGACGAGTTCTACCGAGCCGAGATGAACCGGCAGGGCGTGACCCTCCCGCCCCCCGGGGACTACGGCGTAGGGATGATCTTTCTGCCCAAAGAGATCGCTTCTCGCCGCGCCTGTGAGCAGGAACTGGAGCGGGCCATTCAGGCAGAAGGCCAGGTGCTGCTGGGCTGGCGTGACGTGCCCGTCAGCCGCGAGATGCCGATGAGTCCTGCGGTGCGTGCCAAGGAGCCGGTTATTCGGCAGGTCTTTATCGGGGCCGGGCCCGATACGCTGGTGCCCGACGCCCTGGAGCGCAAGCTGTACGTGATTCGCCGCCGCGCCTCCAACGCGATTCGGGCGCTGAACCTCACCCACGGGGGCGAGTACTACGTGCCCTCCATGTCCTGCCGCACCGTGATCTACAAGGGCCTGCTGCTCGCCACGCAGGTGGGCGAATACTACCTCGACCTCCAGCAGCCGCAGGTGGTCTCGGCGCTGGCCCTGGTACACCAGCGCTTTTCCACAAACACCTTTCCCGAGTGGTCGCTCGCGCACCCCTACCGCCTGGTGGCCCACAACGGCGAGATCAACACCGTCAAGGGGAACTTCAACTGGATGCGTGCCCGCGAGGGCATCATGCAGTCGCCGGTGCTGGGCGAGGACCTCAAAAAGCTCTACCCCATCTCCTTTGAGGGCGAGTCCGACACCGCCACCTTTGACAATGCGCTGGAACTGCTCGTGATGGCCGGGTACCCGCTCGCGCACGCCGCCATGATGATGATCCCCGAAGCGTGGGAGCAGCATCCCCTGCTGGATGACCGCCGCCGCGCCTTTTACGAGTACCACGCGGCGTTGATGGAGCCCTGGGACGGCCCCGCTGCGATGGTCTTTACCGACGGGCGCGTGATCGGCGCGACCCTGGACCGCAACGGCCTGCGCCCCGCCCGTTACCTGCAGACGCGAGACGACCTGGTGATTCTGGCCTCCGAGTCGGGGGTGCTGCCGGTGCCCGAAAGCCGCATTGTCAAGAAGTGGCGGCTGCAACCGGGCAAGATGTTCCTGATCGACCTGGAACAGGGGCGCATCATCGAGGACGACGAACTCAAGCTCCAGTTTGCTTCTGCTCGCCCGTACCGGCAGTGGGTCGAGAACACCCGCGTGACCGTTACCAGCGACGAGGAGACCGGCCAGCCCGGCGAGTTCCGCGAGTCGCTGCTCGACCGGCAACAGGCGTTCGGCTATACCCAGGAGGACCTGAAGTTCCTGATGGGGCCGATGGCCCTTTCCGGCGAGGAGGGCGTCGGCTCGATGGGGAACGACGCGCCCCTTGCGGTGCTGTCTCACCGCACCAAGCCGCTGTACAACTATTTCCGGCAGCTCTTTGCGCAGGTCACCAACCCGCCCATCGACCCCATCCGCGAGTCGGTCGTGATGTCGCTGGTGTCCTTTGTGGGGCCGCGCCCCAACGTGCTTGACATCAACGCGGTCAACCCGCAGCTTCGCCTCGAGCTGAACCAGCCCATCCTCGACTTTGACGACATGGAGCGCATCCGGGCGATCCGGGAGCACACGCGCGGCAAGTTCAGCTCCTTTGAGCTTGACCTCACCTACCCCGCCTTCTGGGGTGCCCAAGGCATCGAGGCGCGGCTGGCCACCCTCTGCGCCTGGGCGGTCGACGCGATCGGCAGCGGGCACAACATTCTGATTCTCACCGACCGCCGCCTTGACCGCGACCGTGTGGCGATTCCTGCCCTGCTCGCCCTGTCGGCCGTGCACCATCACCTGGTGCGCACCGGCCTGCGCATGAAGGTCGGCCTCGTGGTAGAAACCGGCGATGCCCGCGAGGTGCATCACTTCGCGTGTCTTGCCGGCTACGGCGCGGAAGCGATTCACCCGTACCTCGCGCTGGAAACCCTGGTGCACCTGCACACGCCGGTGCCGGGTCTGGAGCTCACGGGCCTCACTCCGCAACAGGCGGTGCGCAACTACATCAAGGCGGTGGGCAAAGGGCTCTCGAAGATCATGTCCAAGATGGGCGTGTCCACGTACATGTCCTACTGCGGCGCGCAGCTTTTTGAGGCGGTCGGTCTGCAGGCCGATTTCGTCAACCGGTACTTCACCGGCACGTCGACCCAGGTGGGCGGCATCGGCCTGTTCGAGGTGGCAGAAGAAGCCCTGCGCAACCACCGCGCGGCCTTTGGTGACGACCCGCTGCTGCGCACCAACCTCGACGTGGGCGGCGAGTATGCCTGGCGCGTGCGCGGCGAAGAACACATGTGGACGCCCGATGCGGTCGCCAAGCTGCAACATGCCGTGCGCAGCGGCCAATACGCGACCTATGAGGAGTACGCCCGCATCATCAACGACCAGTCGCAGCGTCACATGACCCTGCGGGGTCTGTTTGAGTTCAGGACCGAGGGGGTGACCCCCGTGCCGCTCGAAGAGGTGGAGCCCGCCAGCGAGATCGTGAAGCGCTTTGCGACGGGGGCGATGAGCCTGGGCTCGATCTCCACCGAGGCGCACGCCACCCTGGCCGTCGCGATGAACCGCATCGGTGGCAAGAGCAACACCGGCGAGGGCGGCGAGGACCCCGCCCGCTACGAGCGGGAGCTGCGCGGCGAGGCCATCGGGGAGGGCGAGTCGCTGGCGAGCATCCTGGGACCAAGCCGGGTGGAGGTGGACTACCCCTTGCAGCCTGGAGACAGCCTGCGCAGCCGCATCAAGCAGGTCGCCTCGGGCCGCTTCGGGGTCACCACGAGCTACCTGATCTCGGCGGACCAGATTCAGATCAAGATGGCGCAGGGGGCCAAGCCCGGCGAGGGCGGTCAGCTTCCCGGCGGCAAGGTGAGCGAGTACATCGGTTACCTGCGCCACTCGGTGCCCGGTGTGGGGCTGATCAGCCCGCCCCCCCACCACGACATCTACTCCATTGAGGACCTCGCTCAGCTCATCCACGACCTGAAAAATGTGAACCCGCGCGCGGACATCTCGGTGAAGCTGGTGTCGGAGGTGGGAGTGGGCACCGTCGCGGCGGGGGTCGCCAAGGCAAAGGCCGACCACATCGTGATTGCTGGGCATGACGGCGGCACCGGTGCCTCCCCCTGGAGCAGCATCAAGCATGCGGGCACGGCGTGGGAACTGGGGCTCTCGGAAACGCAGCAGACCCTGGTGCTCAACCGCCTGCGTGACCGGGTGCGCGTGCAGGTGGACGGACAGATCAAAACCGGCCGTGACGTGGTGATCGGCGCCTTGTTGGGTGCCGATGAGTTTGGCTTTGCCACCGCCCCGCTTGTCGCAGAAGGCTGCATCATGATGCGCAAGTGTCACCTGAACACCTGTCCGGTGGGGGTGGCGACCCAGGATCCGGTGCTGCGCGCGAAGTTCAGCGGGAAGCCCGAGCACGTCATCAACTTCTTTTTCTTCGTGGCCGAGGAGGTTCGCCAGATCATGGCGAGGCTCGGCTTCCGCCGCTTTGACGATCTGGTGGGCCGCAGCGACCTGCTGGACACCCGCAAAGGCATCGAGCACTGGAAGGCGCGGGGCCTGGACTTTAGCCGCGTCTTCTACCGTCCGGAGGTGCCCGAAACCGTGGGCATCCGTCATCTCAGCGGGCAGGAGCACGGCCTGGAGCGCGCCCTGGACCGGCGGCTGATCGAGCGGTGCCGTCCTGCCATCGAGGGGGGCGAGCGAATCCACTTCCTGCAGGAGGTGCGCAACGTGAACCGCACGGTGGGCGCGATGCTCTCCGGCGAGCTGATGCGCCGCCGCCCGCAGGGTCTGCCCGACAACACCATCTTTATTCAGATGGAGGGCACCGGCGGCCAGAGCTTCGGGGCGTTTCTCGCGCCCGGCATCACCCTGTACCTGATCGGCGACGCCAACGACTACACCGGCAAGGGCCTTTCCGGCGGCCGGGTGGTCGTGCGCCCCAGCATCGAGTTCCGTGGCCGCGCCGAGGAGAACATCATTGTTGGGAATACCGTGCTGTACGGCGCGACGAGCGGTGAGGCCTTTTTCCGCGGTGTTGCGGGGGAACGCTTCGCGGTGCGCCTCTCCGGAGCCTCGGCGGTTGTCGAGGGCACCGGCGACCACGGCTGCGAGTACATGACCGGTGGTACGGTCGTCGTGCTGGGCAAGACCGGCCGCAACTTCGCCGCGGGGATGTCGGGCGGCGTGGCCTATGTGTACGACGTGGATGGCCGCTTCGAGCAGCGCTGCAACCTCAGCATGGTGGGCCTCTCCCGCGTGCAGCCCGAAGACGAGCAGATGCTCAGCGCTGATCCCGCCACCCTGCACGCGGGGCAGCCCGACGAGGCCCTGCTGCGCCGCCTGATCGAAGACCACCACCGCTGGACCGGTTCGGTGCGCGCCGGAGAACTCCTCGACGACTGGGACAATGCCCTGAAGCGGTTTATCAAGGTCTTTCCCCACGAGTACCAGCGTGCGCTGGCGGCTCGCGCCGGACAGCGGCCCGGCACGGCGCAGGCCGCCGCCGCGATGCTTGAACACCGCCCCGCCGAGGGTCAGGGCGCCCTCACGCCCTGAGGTCGGCTGGGCACAAAGAGCGCGGGGGCCGCAGCACAAGGCTTCAGCCGAGGTCCCCGCACCCGAGCCTCCTCCACCTTCTCACGCCTCCCTCTGGAGTCCCCATGAGCAAAGTCACCGGTTTCCTCGAGCAGCCGCGCGTCAAAGAGACCTACGCGCCCGTGGAGGCGCGCCTGAAGCACTACCACGAGTTCCTGCTGCCCCTGGCGCCGGACCTGGCGCGCCGGCAGGCGACACGCTGTATGGACTGCGGCATTCCCTTTTGCAACAACGGCTGTCCGGTGGGCAACATCATCCCCGACTTCAACAACTTCGTGTACCAGGACGACTGGCGCGCCGCCGTCGAGAACCTGCATTCCACCAACAATTTCCCGGAGTTTACGGGCCGCATCTGCCCGGCGCCGTGCGAAGCTGCCTGCACCCTGGGGATCAACAGTGACCCAGTGGGCATCAAATCCATTGAACTTGCCATCGCCGAGCGCGGCTGGCAGGAGGGCTGGATCACGCCGCAGCCTCCCAGGGTCAAGACCGGAAAAAAGGTGGCGGTGGTGGGCTCCGGCCCCGCCGGTTTGGCGGCGGCGCAGCAGCTTGCCCGCGCCGGGCATGACGTGACGGTCTTTGAGAAAAACGACCGGGTCGGTGGCCTGCTGCGCTACGGCATCCCTGACTTCAAGCTCGAAAAGCACCACATCGACCGCCGCGTGGCCCAGATGGAGGCCGAGGGCGTCACCTTCCGCACCCGCACCCTGGTAGGACAGTTGCCCGAGGGCACCCGGGTGAATAACCTCAGCCGGCAGACGGTCACGCCTGAGGAGCTGCGCGCGGAGTTCGACGCGGTCCTTTTGGCGGGCGGCGCTGAGCAGCCCCGCGACCTGCCGGTGCCCGGGCGCGAGCTGGACGGTATTCACTTTGCGATGGAGTTTTTGCCGCAGCAAAACCGGGTCAACGCGGGAGACCGCCTCAAAAAGCAGATTCGGGCGGACGGCAAGCACGTCATCGTGATTGGGGGCGGCGACACCGGGAGTGACTGCGTGGGCACCAGCAATCGTCACGGTGCCAAGAGCGTCACCCAGTTTGAGGTGATGCCCGCGCCCCCCGAGCAGGAGAACAAGCCCCTGGTGTGGCCCTACTGGCCCCTCAAGTTTCGCACGAGCACAAGCCACGAGGAGGGCTGCGCACGCGAATTCGCCATTGCCACCAAGGAGTTTCTGGGCGAACACGGTCGCGTGACCGGCGTGAAAACTGTCCGGGTCGAGCTTGTGGACGGGAGACTACAGGAAGTCGCGGGCACCGAACAGGTGTACCCCGCCGACCTTGTGCTTCTGGCGATGGGGTTTGTGAGCCCGGTCAGCACCGTCATGGACGCCTTTGGGGTTCACAAGGACGCGCGGGGCAACGCGCAGGCGAGCACGGACGCGCGGGGGGGCTACGCCACCAATGTGCCCGGCGTGTTTGCTGCCGGGGATATGCGCCGCGGCCAAAGCCTGGTTGTGTGGGCCATCCGCGAGGGTCGGCAGGCCGCGCGGGCGATGGACGAGTTTCTGATGGGAGAGACAACGTTACCGCGCTGAGGCGGAGGGGGGAGGCGTGCCCCCTCCGCCTCGGCGTCAGGGCAGCGGGAAGCGCCCCGCGAACGTGTGGACTTCGGCCTTCACGTCCTCGCCCCTCAGCGCGCGGTCGATCAGGTCCGCGATGGTGGACATGTCCTCTTCTTTCATGCCGCGGGTGGTGACGGCGGGCGTGCCGATCCGGATGCCCCCGCCGTGCAGGATTTTTTCGGTGTCGTAGGGCAGGGTGGATTTGCTGATCGTGATGTGGTTGGCGTCGAGCCGCCGGGTGGCCTTGGTGCCGTTGAGCCCCTGTGGGCGCAGGTCCAGTACGAAGAGGTGGTTGTCGGTGCCGCCCGAGACGACGCGGTACCCCCTCGCCTGAAAGGCCTGGGCGAGCGCCTGCGCGTTCCGGATGATCTGGGTCGCGTACGCCCTAAATTCAGGCTGAAGGGCTTCCCCAAAGGCGACGGCCTTGGCGGCGATCACGTGTTCAAGCGGCCCACCCTGGTAGCCGGGGAAGACGGCCCGGTCGATTTTTGCCCCGATCTCGAGATCGTTGCTGAGGATGACGCCGCCGCGCGGACCCCTGAGGGTTTTGTGGGTGGTGGAGGCGACCACATGCGCATGCGGCAGCGCATTGGGGTGTAGTCCCGCCGCGATCAGCCCCGCGATGTGTGCGATGTCCGCAAACAGAAGCGCCCCGACCTCGTCCGCCACCTGCCGGAACGCTGCAAAGTCGATGACGCGGCTGTAGGCGCTGGCTCCGGCGATGATCATCTTCGGCCTGTGCTCGTGGGCGAGGCGGCGCACCTCCTCCATGTCGATGCGTTCCGTCTCGGGGTTCACCTTGTACCCGACGATGGTGTAGCGCAGGCCCGAGAAGTTCACCGGGTTGCCGTGCGTGAGGTGCCCGCCGTGTGAGAGGTCCATCCCCAGCACCGTATCGCCCGGTTCGATCAGGGCGTTATACACGGCGAGGTTCGCACTGGAGCCGGAGTGCGGCTGCACGTTGGCCCACGCGGCCCCGAAAAGCTGTTTGACCCGGTCGATGGCGAGCTGCTCGATCTGGTCCACGACCTCGCAGCCCCCGTACCAGCGCTTGCCGGGGTAGCCTTCGGCGTACTTGTTCGTCAGGACGCTTCCCTGCGCCTCGCGCACGGCGGCGCTACAGAAGTTCTCGGAGGCGATGAGCTCCAGCCCCACGCGCTGGCGCTCGGCCTCCTGCGCGATCAGGTCAAAGACAGCCGTATCACGGACGGCAGCGGGTTGGTCAGCGGTGGTCATGAGGGTACGGTAACACCGGCTCGGGAGGGATGCGGGGGGGCTGTCTCAGCAGTGGGGACGGAGGAAAACTCGGCCTTCAGCCGCAGGCTGTGTGATCGCCCCCGGCTTGACCCCCCTGCTCCTGGCCGCTACCCTGGAGCCATGACGCCCCGGACCGGTACACGTTCGCCGTTTAGCAGCGACCGGGGCACGCCCGCCTGATTCTAGGTCGAGCGCGAGACCCCGCCATCTCCAGTGGCGGGGCTTTTTTGGGACAGGAGACGCGATGAGAGAAGAAGCCCTGCAAGCCATCGAGGCGGCCGATACGCTGGAGGCCCTCCAGGCGGTCAAGACGCGCTACGTCGGCAAGAATGGCCTGGTCACCCGAGAACTCGGGAGCCTGGGCAAGCTGTCTCCCGAAGAGCGCAGGAGCCGCGGTGCGGAGCTCAACGCGCTGCGGCAGGTGATCGACGCCGCGCTGGCCGAGCGTGAGGCGGCCCTGAAACGCGCGGCGCTGGACGCGAAACTTGCCTCTGAGGCCCTCGACGTGACCCTGCCCGGCCTCAAGCTCCCGGCGGGCGGCCTGCATCCGGTCAACCGCGTGTATGAGGAGCTGATCGGCATTTTTGAGCGCATGGGCTACGCGGTCGTCGAGGGGCCGGAGGTCGAAGACGAGCAGCACAACTTCGAGGCGCTGAACGTGCCGTGGTATCACCCCGCCCGTGACCTGCAGGACACCTTTTGGCTGGAAGACGGCCGCCTGCTGCGCACCCACACCTCCCCGATGCAGGTGCGCTACATGGTGGAGCACGAGCCCCCCCTCAAGGTGGTCGTGCGCGGCAAGGTCTACCGCTATGAGGCGACCGACGCCACCCACGAGGCCATGTTTCACCAGCTTGAAGGCCTGGTGGTGGGCGAAGGCATATCCATGGCCGACCTCAAGGGCACGATTGCCGAGATGGCCCGCGGCCTGTACGGCCCTACGGCGCGCGTCCGCTTTCAGCCCTCCTACTATCCCTTCGTGGAGCCCGGCGCGGATTTCGCCGTGTGGTGGGATAACCCGCGCGGCGAGAGCAAGTGGCTGGAACTCGGGGGCTGCGGGATGGTTCATCCCCATGTCTTTCGCGCGGTGGACGACCTGCGGGAGCAGCAGGGCAAGCCCCGCGTGTACGAGGGCAAGACCGGCTTCGCCTTTGGCCTGGGGCCCGAGCGCATCGCCATGCTGAAGTACGGGATTCCTGATATCCGGTATTTCTACGCCAACGACCCGCGGGTACTGGGGCAGTTCCGGGGGGAGCTGGCGTGATACGGATTTCGGTTGAACAGAGCGGCCGCCCCCGTGAAGCCCGACCGGCGGGAGAAGGAAAAAGGACGAATTCCAGAGTGGCGTTTGACACCCGCCCCCTTCCGAGGTTCCTATGAAACTGCCCTACTCCTGGCTCAAAGAACTCGTTCCTGGCCTGCCGCCTGCCCCCGACCTCGAACCGGTCCTCGCCAGCATGGGCCTCCCGCTGGAAGGTATCGAAGAAGTTCCCGCTCCGCCCGCGGGCGTTCTCCTCGCGGCGGTCACCGCCGCTGATCCGGTGGAAGGAACGCAGCTCACCCGGCTCACGCTCGACGTGGGACCGCACGGCACCAAGACGGTGGCTTCCGGTGCGCCCAACGCGGCTGGCCTGCCTGCGGGAACGGTGGTTGCGCTCGTCACGCCCGGCACGACGCTGGACGGCGTGGAATACGGCGTGCGGCAGATACAGGGCGTGGAGTCCTGGGGGATGGCGGCGAGCGCAAAGGAGCTGGGCATCGGTGAAACAAGCACGGGCCTGCTGCTGTTTCCGGTGGGCACCGCCGAGCCGGGGACGCCCATGCGCGAGCTGTGGGCAGCCGACCACGTGCTTGACGTGGAGGTGACGCCCAACCGCGCCGACGTGCTGAGCGCCCTAGGCCTCGCGCGTGATCTGGCGGCCTTTTTGCAGCTGGAACTGCGCGAGCCGGAGGCGGGACCGGCAGCCCGCGGTGCAGGTGAGATTCGTGTCACGCTTCCCCCGCGTGGCGTGACGTTGGAGCGCGACCCCTCGCGCAAGATTCGCTTCGGCTGTGACCACTTCGTCGCCCGTACCGTAAGCGGTCTGCACAACGGTCCCTCGCCCCTGTGGATGCAGCGGCGCCTGACCCTGAGTGGGATGCGCCCCATCGACCTCATCGTAGACACCAGCAACTACGTGATGCTGGAACTGGGGCAGCCCACGGCGCTGTACGACCGCCGGGATGTGGTGGATGATCAGATCGTCGTCTCCTTTGGCCTGCGTCAGGGCGAGGTCGTGCGGGATCTGCTGGGCCATGAACACACGGTCGGCCCCGAAGACCTCCTGATTCGCGACGGGCGCGAGGTGACCATCCCCAGCGTGGCCGAAGCCCTGGCGACAGCGGGCGCGCCAAAACCGGGGCAGGGCGTCTTGGGGATTGCGGGAATCGTGGGGGGCGATCACGGACACGTGCGGGCCGACACACGGGACGTGGTGATCGAGTCGGCGCACTTTGACCCCGTCCTCCTGCGCCGGACGAGCACCCGGCTGGGCCTGAAGACGGACGCCGCCTACCGCTACGAGCGCGGCGTGGACCCGCTGTTGCCCCCCCGCGCGGCGGACCGGCTGGTGGGCCTGCTCGCCCAGGCCGGCGGGCAGCCGCATCCCGGGGCGACCGTCGCCGGTCAGCCGGAAGTGCCGGGCCCCATCGAGGCGACCGGTGAGCAGATCCGCGCGCTGCTGGGCATGGCCGTGGCCACCGGGGAAATGGTGGATATCCTCGCCCGCCTGGGGTGCCGAGTGGAGCAGGACGGGGACCGTCTCACGGTCACCCCGCCCTCCTGGCGAGTCGACCTAAAGATCTGGCAGGACCTGGCGGAGGAGGTTGCCCGGCTCTACGGCTACGCGCACCTTCCGGAGACGCTGCCCACCCTGCGCGTTCACCCGAGCAACCTGGGTGCGGAGCGCGAAAGCGTGGGCCGTGCCGAGCTGCGCCGGACCCTGGCGGGCCTGGGCGTTCAAGAGGTCGTCACCTATACCTTTACGAACGACGAGGAGGCAGAAAAAGCCCGCAGTGAGCGCCCCGGCGTGCGCCTGCGCAACCCCCTGAGCGCTGACCGAACCGGGCTGCGCACGGCCCTCTACCCCAGCCTTCTGAAAGCCGCACAGGCCTATCCAAAGGGCGAGCGCGTGCTGCTGTTTGAACTCGGGCGGATTTTCCCCACGGGCGGCGAGGCCGAGCGCCTGGGGCTCCTGATGCGCGGTCCCCTCGCGCCGCCCACGCACCTGCCGGGCGTGGCGGGATCCTTTGAGGTGTTTAGGGGGCTGGTGGAAGCCTTTGCCGCCGCTCTGGGCGCCAGCTTCGAGGTGCGGCAACTGCGTGGGGACGCGGTGCCGCCCGCCCTGCATCCCGGGATCGCCGGGGAAGTCGTGTGGAACGGGCAGCCCGTGGGCTGGCTGGGGGCCCTTCACCCCGAAGTCGCGCAGGCGTTTGGCCTGAAAGGAGAGACTTTCCTGCTGGAGGCGGCGTTGCCCCTTCCAGGCCGTGAGTGGGCCTTTCGTGACCCCAGCCGTGCCCCGGCGGCGTGGCGTGACCTGGCCGTGATCGCTCCGCGCGAGGTGAGCTACGGCGAGATCGCCACGCTGTTGCGGCGCGAGGCGGGCGAGCTGCTCGAAAGCATGGAGCCCTTCGACGTGTATGTCGGTGCGCCCATCCCCGAGGGGCAGCGCAGCGTGGCGGTGCGCCTGGTGTTTCGCGGCACGCGAACCCTGACGGATGCCGAGGTTGACCCCATCATGGACCGCCTGATGACGGCGGTGCGCAGGCAGGGGTGGAGCATCCGCGAGAAGTGAGCTGGCCTCAGGGGTTCGGCCGGTCCTGCGCGAGGGTCGGTGCGGTGGCAAGGGCCTGTACCCCGAGGTCCAACAGGGTGTCGTGGCCGCGGGTGAGCTGCCGCACGTCCTCCTCGGTCTGCTCGCGCACTTGGTCGGGCGTGATCTGGGTGGGGTAGGGCTGGCCGTCGGGTTTGACGTAGCTGATGATGGTGAGTTGAACCGCGGGAGGTGCCTCGCCCGCCTGTCCCGGCGGAGTCTTGATGGGAAAGACGTAGGTGGCGGTGTTTCCCACGCCCGCCGTGACCTCTCCGACCACCGGGCCGCGCTCGGCGTACTGCACCTCGTAGGCGAAAAACTCGCTGCACGAGGCGCTGCTGCGGTCGACCAGCACCGCCAGCGGCCCGGTCCACAGCTGCGGGTGACGAACGCCGCCGCTGCTGCGCCCGTTCTCAAAGCGAGTCCCGCGCTGAATCAGCGTGGGCAGGTTGCCGTCCGCACTGCGGGCGACCCGGGTAAAGGTCGGAACGAAGGCGCTCACTGCCCCGTCACATTCCAGCAGGCTGCCCCCCGGGTTGCCGCGCAGGTCCACCACCATGCCCTGCGCGCCCCGCGCCTGCGCCTCGCCCACCAGGTCATGCACGCGCTGCGCCACCCCGCCCCCCGACAGGAACGTGGGAATGCGCAGCACCGCGATGTTGTTTTGTGCGCCGGTAAAGCTCAGGCGCGGCAGGTCACGGGTGCTGCTGTCGCGCGCCGTGAGGCGTACCGTCAGGCGCTGCCCGGCGCGGTCCACCTCCAGCGTAATGCTGCGCCCGGCTTGCCGCGCCTCCCGCAGGGCGGCGTACGTGTAGGGTTGGCCGTTCAGGGTAAGCAGCACGTCTCCCCGGCGCAGGCCCGCTTCCTCGGCGGCGCTTTGCGGCAGGACTTCGAGCACGACCCGGTTTTCTCCGTCGAGACGTGCGAGCTTGACCCCAAACTGCTGACGGTTGCCGCCCGTCGCGCTCGCCATGAAATCGCGGTAGTCCTCGGGGGTCATGAAAAAGGTATGCTCGTCTCCCAGCGCCGTGAGTTCGGCCTCCAGCACCGGGTACGCCTTTTCAGCCGGGCAGGTGCTGAGCATGGCGGCGCACACCGCGTTCAGCCGCGCCTGGTACTCACGGGTGAGGGCCTGGCGGTCCACGGTGGAAAGCCCGCCGTAGTCCTCGTGGAGCAGGCGGTTGACCTCGTCAAAGGTCGCCTGGGCGGGGGAAACGGCAGCGGAAGGCTGAGCGAGGGTCGCCGGGCCCAGCCCGGACGTGAGCAGCAGCGTGGTGGCGAGGAGGGCGGAGACACGCCGAGCGGACGGGCGCGGTTGGGCGTTCATGGGTGTTTCCATTCTGCTCTGGACAGATGGGAACTTGGTGGGGTGAGAATGCTGCGGCGGTTGCAATTCCGGTTTCCCGGCGCCTCCTGGCTGGCCTCAGAGAATGCGCTGGCCCAGCAGGCTGGCGGCCATTCCCACCATCACCTCGGCCGTCTGGTTGCGGGTGTCGAGCACCGGATTCACCTCCACGATGTCCAGGCTGGTCACTCGGCCCGACTCGCTGAGCAGCTCCATCAGGAGGTGACCTTCGCGGTACGTCAGGCCGCCGGGCACGGGAGTGCCCACGCCGGGCGCGACCGTGGGATCTAGGGCGTCGGCGTCAAAGGACACGTGCAGCCGCCGCACGTCGCCAAGGCGGTCGAGCGTCTCCTCGGTGATGCGGGTGATGCCGAGCTGGTCCACCTCCTTCATGGTGTACACCTGTACCCCCGCTTCGCGCAGCAGCTCGCGCTCCCGCGGGTCCACGCTGCGAATTCCAATCATGACGATGTCTTCAGGGCGCATGTGCCAGCCGCCGCCCAGCCCGGCAAGCTGCGGGTCTCCCAGCCCGGTGAGGTGCGCGACGGGCATCCCGTGGATATTCCCGCTGGGGCTGGTTTCGGGTGTGTTGTAGTCGGTATGGGCGTCCACCCAGATCAGGCCGGTGCGTTCTCCGGTGGGATGGCCGCGCAGCGCGTTGCCCGTCACGGTTCCCATGCTGACCGAGTGGTCTCCTCCCAGCGTCACCGGAAAGACGTCTTCCGGAAGGTGCCGGAGCCGCTCGACCACCGCACGGCACGCTTCCAGAATCGGTTCGAGAAACACCAGCCCCGCGCTGGCGTGCTTGTCAAGCGTCTCGGGCAGCGCTACGTCCACGTCGCCCAGGTCGGATACGGTGTGCCCCAGGGCACGCAGCGTCGCGGCAAGGTGCGCGTTTCGCAGGGCCGAGGCCCCCATGTCCACGCCGCGCCGCCCCGCTCCTAGGTCCATCGGAATCCCCAGAATATTCACGTTCACGAGGACCAGGGTAGGGCCAGAACGTTCCTATGCCTTGAGGCTGCAAGAATATGTCTTGGGATTGAGCCCGGCGGCGGCCCAGCGTGCCAAGCGGCTGAATACTCATGAAGGTTCCCTCACCCGCCTCTGCGAAACCCGGCCAGTTTTCTTAAGGCTGCTCTGCCAGATGGCACATCCAGGCCGGTGGCGGGGCGAGCATACTTTGTCTCGGCTTTCGGGGCAGCCCGAGCTGGAGGGAGACGCCCACCTCCCATAAACGGGCGCGCGAGCGGGCCGGACTGCAGCGGTAGAGACCGTAGGAACGCAGTGGCCGCAGGTGGGTTCGAGGCCCGTCACCCGCACCCCCAAGAGAGGAAGCCCGGTTCTGGGGCTTCCTCTTCGCTTTGGTCTAGGATCGGGGGATGGCTGCGCCTTTCATCACCAACGCTGCTCGCTTGCGTGCGTTTCACCGCGCGGCGGGCCTGCCCTCACCCGAGCGCCCGACGGTGCCGGACCTCGCCCTGCTGACGCTGCGCCGCACCCTGCTGCGTGAGGAGATGGCGGAAGTCGAGGACGAGCTCGCCACCCTGGAAGCTCGCCTACACCGAGCCGAAGCGGTCTCTCCCGCCGACCTCGCGCCCCTCGCCCATGAGCTCGCCGACCTCCTGTACGTGACCTATGGTGCTTTGGACGCGCTCGGGATCGACGCCGACGCTGTATTTGCCGAGATCCACCGCGCCAATCTGAGCAAGACGAGCGGCCCCAAACGCGCCGACGGCAAGCTGCTCAAGCCCGAGGGCTGGCAGCCTGCCGACGTGCGGGGCGTGCTTGAGGCGCGGCGAGGGTAAAGCCCCTCAGAAGGGCGTTTCTTCGTCCTGCACCGCAGCTGCGCTGGAGCGGCCACCCGGGGCACGGGCCGCAGCGGGGCGGGCGGGAGCTGCCTGCGTGGACGCACGGTTGCCGCCGGGCACGGCGTAGCGTTCCTGCCGCTTGCCGCCACGGAAAATGGCGAGGGTCACGTACTCGAACTCGCCGTCAGCCTTTTCGCGGACATGCTCGGGATCGGTGTTCTTGGCGCCGCGGGAGTACTTGACGGCGGCGGGAAGCTTCATCTTGCGGCTGTCGACCGCCTCCAGTTCGCGGCGGCGGTAGGCGTGGCCGCGGTGCAGAATCATCTCTTCACCGTCGGGGCTGGTCCATTTTCTAGCGCCGATCAGCGACCAGTCGAAGTCGGGTTCATTCTCCAACGGAAACTGGTAGCCGCCGGGCGGAACCTCGCCGCTCGTCCAGCCCAGACGTCCGTACTGGCGCTGCACGTCGAGCAGCTTGTCCACGCTTTCCACGTCCACCGTCACCTTTGCGCCCAGATCGGTGATGAATTCGATATGCAGCATCCTGCCTCCTTACGTAAATAACATAACACAAAGAGGAGGCTCAGGGGGAGACGGAAGTTAACCTGGCACGCCGCGACACCGTCCCCAGGAAGAGGGCCAGGAGCTCCCCCTTCTCGCCGCGCCGCACCTCCACCCGGTAGGTCGCCAGGGTGCGGCCCACTCGCTCTGGGGTGGCGACCGCAACCAGTTCGTCCCCGACGTGGGCCGCGCGAAAGAAACTCAGGTGGGTTTCGATCGCGACCGCCTGCGCTTCCAGGTTGCTGATCAGGGCAAAGGCCTCGTCCGCGAGGCTAAACAGCAGGCCGCCATGGGCCGTGCCGTGCATGTTGAGGCCGCCCGCGGTGACGGTCAGGGTCACGCGGGTGCGCTCGGGGGTGGCTTCCAGCACCTGCATGCCCAGCGTTTCGGCATAGCTCATGGTGGCAGGGTATCGCCCCAGCGGGGCCGGGTTTGGGCGCGTGGGTATCATCCCCCCATGACTGTTCCGCCCACCCCCGTCGACCTGGCGTACACGACCGACCTGCTGCTGCGCCTGCTCAACACGCCCAGTCCGACCGGGTTTACGGGGGCTGCCGTGCGCCTGCTGGAGGAGGAACTCAGGGCGCTCGGCGTGCCCTTTACTCGCAGCAAGAAGGGCGCGCTGACCTGGGAGGTCGTGGGGCAACCCGAGGCGCCGCACACCACCTTCAGCGGCCACGTGGACACGCTGGGCGCGATGGTCAAGGAGATCAAAGAGAATGGGCGCCTGCGCCTCGCCATGCTGGGTAGCTACGACTGGGCCACCATCGAGGGTGAGTACGTACAGGTCCATACGCGGCGGGGCAACCCCGTCACCGGGACCGTTGTGAATACGCGCCAAAGCACCCACGTCCACGGACCGGCCCTGCGTGAGCTGCGGCGCGAGCAGAGCGTGATGGAAGTTCGCCTGGATGCCCCCACGGCGAGTGCTGGCGAGACGCGGGCTCTGGGCATCGAGGTCGGGGACTTCGTGAGCCTCGATCCCCGCGCCGTTCTGACGGAAGCGGGGTACCTTAAGAGCCGCCACCTCGATAACAAGGCCGCTGTCGCCCTCTTTATAGGCGTGACGCGGGCCTTGTTGGAAGGGCCGCCCGTCCACACGGTCGCCTTTCACGTCACCACCTATGAGGAGGTCGGGCACGGAGCAGCAACCGGAATTCCGCCCCACACCGACGAACTCATCGCCGTGGACATGGCCGCGGTGGGCGAGGGCCAGACGAGCAGCGAGCATCACGTCACCCTTTGTGTGACGGACAGCGGTGGGCCGTACGACCACGCGCTGGGTCAACGTCTGCGGGAAGCCGCCCGTCGCGCGGGCCTGGACCTTAAGATTGACCTCTATCCCTACTACGCCAGTGATGGCACGGCGGCCTGGCGAGCGGGTGGCGACTATCCCGTCGCGCTGATCGGCCCCGGTGTGGACGCCAGCCACGCCTACGAGCGCACCCACCTTGATGCCCTGCGGGCGACGGCAGAGCTGATGCTGGCGCATGTGCGCCGGGGGTGACGCGAGCGTCATCTTTCCTCTCTCGCCAGGCGGCAAAAGCTGGCCGGAGAGGATTTGCCGCAGACACCTTGCAGCAGTGTCGCATGTGCAGACACACCAAGCGGGCGACCGGCTTTCGTGGTGGAAGAGGCGTGCCACGAGAAGCCCCGGCCTTAGGGGCTGGGGCAGTTCACAGCGTCACCCCGTACAGTTCTCCGTACTTCCCGCGCAGATACTTCAGGTAGGGTTCCACCGTGAGGGCCTGCCCGGTTGCGCGCTCGACCAGTTCGTTGGGAGTGTAGCGGCGGCCGTGGGCGTAGACGTTCTCGCGCAGCCAGCCGTGCAGGCGGTGGAAATCGGCGCGGGCAATGTCTTCTGCCAGCCCCGGATTCGCCCGCTCGGCGGCCGCGTAGAACTGCGCGCTCAGCACGTTGCCGAGGGTATAGCCCTGAAAAGCCCCGCCGATGCTCCCAAAGTACCAGTGCACGTCCTGCAAGACGCCGTCTACGTCGCTGGGTGCACGCAGGCCCAGGTTCTGCTCGTAGGCGGCGTGCCAGGCGTCAGCCAGGTCACGCACGGCCAGACGGCCGGCGAGCAGGTCACGTTCCAGCTCGAAGCGGGTGATGACGTGCAGGTTATAGGTGAGTTCGTCGGCATCCGTGCGGATCAGGGAGCGGGCCACCGTGTTCACGGCGCGGTGCATCTCCTCCTCGGTCACGTCCGCGAGCTGCTCCGGGAAGGCGTCGCGCAGGGGCCCGAAGTACGCCGCCCAAAAGGCACGGCTTCGGCCAACCAAGTTTTCCCATAGCCTGGACTGGCTTTCATGAACGCCTGCGCTCACGCCGCCTCCCAGCGGTGTGGCCAGCAGCTCCTCTGAGATGCCCTGCTCGTACATCGCGTGGCCGGATTCGTGCAGGGTGGAGTACAGGGCTTCCGAGAGGTCGTCTTCCTTCACCCGAGTGGTGATGCGGACATCCTGCGCGCCCAGCCGGATCATAAAGGGGTGATGGGTGAGGTCCTGTCGCCCGCGCGTGAAGTCGTAGCCATAGTCGCGAATCACCGACTCGCCGAACTTCAGTTGCTCCTGTCCCGGGTAATGGCGGTGCAGAAAGTCTGTGCGGGGCGGTGTGGCCCCGGTCACGGCCTCGACCATCGGCACCAGCGCCGCGCGGAGCTGGGCGAACACCTCCCCGACCTGCGCCGCCGTCATGCCCTCGTCCGACTGGTCGATGAAGTAATCGAGGGGATCACTGAATTCCGGAAAGTAGCTGGCGGCCTGCAGGCTGAGGTCAAGGGTCTTTTCGAGGTACGGCACCATCCGCGCGAAGTCGTTGGCAGGGCGCGCTTCTGCCCATGCGGCGTAGCTCTCACCGGTGTGCCGGCTGAACTCGGCGACAAATTCGCTGGGAAAGCGGGTGGCTTCCTCAAAGTCCTTGCGGGCAACCGCTACCATGCGCGCCTGCACGGGCGTCAGGTCGTCCCGGTCCGAGAGCTCCTCCAGCAGCCGCCCGTAGGTGGAATCGGTCGCCCGCTCGTGCCGCAGCCGGGAAAGCAGGGCCCGCTGCCGTGCCCTTCCTGCCGCTGCGCCCGCCGGGAGGTAGGTGCTCTGGTCCCATCCCAGCAGAGAGCCGATCCCGCCCAGGTCGGCGAGTTCCTGCCAGCGTTGCTGTACCTCTGCCCAGGCCGTTTCCGTCCGTGTTGTGGTCATAGGGGTAGGGTAACTCTTCCGCTGCGACTAGACCTCGGCATTTGGGGAGAGACAACCTGCGGGCCCCTCTCCACAGGTTTGCTTGCCTTCTCAGGTTTCCTGTGTTAGATGAGGAAACGGAGGAAAAGATGAAAAAGATGATTCTTCTGGCCGCCACCTTCTCCCTGATGCTCTCGGCCTGTGCGCCCAAGTACAGCACCGCCACCCTCAAGCCCGTCTCGGAGATGAGCTGCGCTGAGATGCAAGAGGACTTTAGCAAGGCCCTGGCGGTACGAGCGGAAGCCGAGAAGAAGAAGGGGTTCAGCAAGGAGAATGTTGCCTGGGCGATCTTTTTCTTCCCTGGCGCTGTGGTGAACGAACTCGATAACCGTGAGGTCATCGACAAGGCCGATGCCCGTATTGCCGAACTGCGCAAGGCGGCTCCCGCCAAGGGTTGCGAGCTGAAGATGTAAACCCGGTCCTCGTTGGCGGCGGGAAGGTGATGGCCTTCCTGCCGTATCTGTGCGTGTCCCGCGAGCGCTTGGAGCGGGTGACGGTGGGGGACGCCAAGGGGCCTGCACCCTGCGCGCCGGGCGTCGTCTGCTCGCACCCTGGCTCGGCGCACGGGTTACCCTACCCGCATGAACCTGTCAGAGGCCCGTACCGCTCTGCAAAAGGCCCGCCGCGTGGCTGTGCTGACCGGCGCGGGCGTGAGCGCCGAGAGCGGCATTCCCACCTTCCGCGACGCGCAGACCGGTCACTGGGCACGCTTTCGCCCGGAAGACCTCGCCAGTCCGGAAGCGTACCGCCGTGACCCAGAAACGGTGTGGCAGTGGTACGCGGGCCGGTATGCCGACGTGACCCGTGCCCAGCCGAATGAGGCGCACCGCCTGCTCGCTCGGCTCGAACGCGCAAAGGGGGAAGGCTTCTTTCTCGCAACCCAAAATGTGGACGGGCTGCACCAACGCGCCGGAAGTCAGCGCCTGGTCGAGCTGCATGGCAACCTCACCCACGCCCGGTGTGAGACGTGCGGCACCGTCGCGCCCCTGCCGGCTCCGGACGACTTTACGCCCCCGCCGATCTGCCCCGTCTGCGCGGCCCGAATGCGCCCTCACATCGTCTGGTTCGGGGAATACCTGCCCGAACGGGCCCTGGAGGCCGCCACCCGCGCCTTTCAGGAGGCGGATGTGGCCCTGATCGTCGGTACCAGCGCCGTGGTGTACCCGGCGGCGGGCCTCGCGTTCGAGACCCTGCGGAAAGGCGGCGTGGTGATCGAGGTCAACCCCGAGGAGACGGACCTCACGCCGTATATGAGTTTCGGCGTGCGCGATGTGGCATCGAGGGGGCTGGCGGCGCTGCACATTTGAGGTGCAGGGCAATTTCGCAGAGCAGGCTCAGCCTGAAGAATGCCAAACCGCACCTCAGGTAGCCGCCGGAGGGTGTCCGAACGATTTTTCCCTCAATTCGTCGGGTAAAGATTCAGCTAGCGGCGACTAGAATACTGTAGATAGCTATAGCTAAATGTGTAAAAGTTAGTAACATCATAGCGTATATTGGCAATCTGAATCTTTTTACTGATATCTCCTGTGCCAGGAACGCTATCAAAAAGTATAGGGGAATTCTCTCTAAATCAGTATTGCGTAAGAGTGAGATCACCAGGCTCACACCCATAAGGCATACAGACAACACGGAAACCACGGTTAGAAGCTTGTTTTTTTCGGAGTAGTATGGCATACAGAGCTTATGCATATGAGTTGTTTTGAACTAGCCGCAGTTCTGCGTGTACGTTGTCTTGAGTCTGTTGGCTTCCCTACGAGCAGATGCTGCCTTATATAGATAATAGCCACTGATTCCAGCCGCTACAACTGCCCCAGCCCCGCCGCCTGCCACTGTACCGCCAATTACAGTAATGACAGCATTCTCCAAACGCTCTGCTTCCGTTTCCCTTGCCTCATCAAGCTGTTCCTTAATCTCGGCACAGGTGGCCTGAGCACCTAAAGAATCATCGCTGACTACTTCTTCCCTGATAAACTTGCCAGCAGTATCAAAATAAGCAACAGATACAGTACCCTCTGCTGAATTAAATATTCTAGATTCCACTATGCCATTAACAAGCCTAGTGGATGACTGCTTAATGGTTCCTGCTTTCTCTCCATCAATCCTAATGCTGACTACTACCGTAGGATCATCCTTAGATGGGACGACGAGAGAAGAATATTCACCTAGATCAGCTACCTGGCCTTGCTCCCAATCAAGTTTACTATACTCAACGCCCGACTGGGATCGGAATTTCGTGTAGAGCTGTTTCCCGATGGCAAGCTGCTGGGGGGTGGCGGCTTGAATTGGAGGCAGTGTGTCTGCACTTGTGCTTACTGAAGATTCGACTTGAGGAGGAGTGTGCCCAATGCCACAAGAGGATAGGGCAAGAAGACCTGTCAGGGAAAACAGCAATACTTTCTTCACGGCGGGGATGATATGAGGCCACAACAGGGACTAATGTAGAGGCTTTTACAATTTCCCTTAGTATTAAAAGGTCAGACATTTGGTATCTAGGAGAGGGAAAAAGAGGGAAAAAGGGAATGAAGCAGTTCAAGGTATGTGGGGAAGATAGTTTTTCCCCAACGCAGGATGGCGCATAGCGGGTCATGTCCCTACCTCACCCGGCTCATTCTTCTGTGGGAGGGGCGGCTGCTCTGCCCACCCGAGCCTTTCAAGCAAGTGCGAAGCTGAGCAGCCAAGAGAGGCGTGAGAATCATGTGCTGAAAAGGCCACAATCCAGCGGGACACCCGTCACACCTTTCTCCCCGCCGCTCTGATAAGCTGACCTGTTTAAACGGGACCCCAGTGCGTCCCGCCCATCACGAACCAGCCCGGGGGAGAACGTGACCGCAGCCGAACAGCTTGAACAACAGACCGAGGTCTTTCCCGCACCCATCAAAACCGTAGAGCCGGGCAGTCCCGCTGAACGGGCAGGTGTGCAGCCCGGTGACCTGCTGATCCGCGTCAATGGCCAACCTGTGACGGACGTGCTCGCCTACCGCCACCGCCTCTCACAGGGGCGGGCAACGCTGGAGATCAGTCGCCCGGTGGCGCGGCCCACGGTCCTGAGCGGGGTGCTCGGGGTGGCGCAGGATCACCACCGCCTCGCCTACGACCCAGCGGCCCCCACCTTCACCTTTGAGGTGGAGTGGGAAGACCCCGGGCTGGACTTCGAGGAAGTGCTTTTTGACGGCATCAAGAAGTGCGCCAACAAATGCGACTTCTGCTACGTCCACCAGATGCCGCGCGGCTTTCGCAAGAGCCTGTACATCATGGACGACGACTACCGGCTGTCGTTCCTGTACGGCTCCTTTGTGACCCTTACCAATCTGACTGAAGGTGACATCAACCGGATTCTGGACGAGAACCTTTCGCCCCTGTACGTGTCGGTCCACACGGCCAACCAGGAACTGCGCCAGGATCTGATGAAGTGGTGGAAACTCAAGGTCAAGGACCCGCAGGCGGTGCAGATTCGCACCATGATCGAGCGGCTCGAGCCCATTGACCTCTACACCCAGATCGTGCTTGTTCCTGGGCGCAACGACCGCGAACACCTCGATGAGACGATCGAGTATCTGGCCAGCCGTCCCAATGTGATCTCGGCGGCTGTGGTCCCCATCGGGTTGACCGGACACCGCCGGAACCTGCCTGACGTGCGAACGTTTACGCGGGAGGAGGCGCAAGATACGCTGGCACGCCTGAACCGCTGGCGCCGGAAATTCCTGAGAGAGCGCGGGACTCGGTTCGTGTTCCCCTCCGACGAGTTCTACCTGCTTGCCGGCGAACCGCTGCCCAGCGAGGAGGAATACGAGGGCTTTCCCATGCTGGAAAACGGTGTGGGCATGATCCGCGACTTCCTCAGCGAGGAACCCTCCGAGCTGCCCGCCGCGCTTCCTGCGCCGCGCCGCGTGATCCTGGGGACCGGTCTGCTCTTTGCCGAATCGCTGGACCGAGCGGTAGAACCCCTGCGGCAGATCGGAGGGCTGGAGGTGGAGGTGCGGGCCATCGAGAACAGGACGTTTGGCCGCGTGACCACCGTGGCAGGGCTGCTGACCGGGCGCTGCTTTCGGCAGGCCATCCAGCCCGGCGAGGCTGACCTGCTCATCGTTCCGCCCACCACGCTGCGCTACGGCACCGAGCTGATGCTGGACGACACCAGCCTGAGTGACCTGCGCGCAGAATTCCGCATGGACGTGCGGGCGGGCGGTGCGACCCTGGGTGAACTCGCCCGCGTCATTCTGGAGGGCGTTCAGAGTAGCGGCCACCAGTGGGGCATGAGTGCGCACGCGGTCAAGGAGGGGCGCGGGCAGGCCTGAAGTGCCCCAGCCGCCCCTTCTCGCCGGACCGCCTGTCCCCGAAGGCACACTCTGCGACCGCCTCCGGCTGCACGAGTGATGGCTGAAAAGAGGCGCCCGGATGGAGACGGCAAGGGGGCTAATTCACCAGCTTCGTCTTGTTCGTCATGAAGTCCATCAGCACGTACTGGCCGATGTTGTACGGCGTGGTGAAGTACGCCTTGCCCTTGGTCATCTCGGTCACCCGCCGCACGAAGCCGACGAGTTCGGGGTCACGGGCGAGCATGAAGGTGTTGACCTGGATGCCGCTTCTTCGGCAGTTGGCGACCTCACGCAGGGTCGCGCCGAGCACGTAGGGATCGAGGCCGTACGCGTTCTTGTAGATGCGGCCATCGGGCAGCGTGAGGGCGGACGGCTTGCCGTCGGTGATCATCACGATCTGCTTCATGTCCTTGTTCTCGCGCTTGAGGAGCTGCTGCGCGAGGCGGAGGCCGCCCGCGGTGTTGGTGTGGTAGGGGCCAATCTGGGCCTGCGCGAGCTTGGAGACCGGCACCTCCTCGGCAGAGTCGTGGAACAGCACGAATTTGACGCTATCGCCGGGATA
The DNA here is from genome assembly GCF_000745175.1 of Deinococcus sp. YIM 77859. Classification (NCBI taxonomy): domain Bacteria; kingdom Thermotogati; phylum Deinococcota; class Deinococci; order Deinococcales; family Deinococcaceae; genus Deinococcus; species Deinococcus sp. YIM 77859. The sequence goes on along the minus strand of NZ_JQNI01000002.1, from coordinate 1,555,401 downwards.
CTGGGTGCGGATGAGGTGCGCGAGGGCGAGGGCCACCTGCTTGGCGGGTGTAAACCGGTCCTCGCCGTACAGAATCATGGAGTGTGAGCAGTCGAGCAGCACGACCGTCGCCGCCGAGGAGTTGTATTCCGCCTGCCGAATCACCAGGTCGGATTCCTCCAGGTGCTCGAAGCCTTTACTCAACACGTTGCCCAGGGTGGCGGTCGTGTCGAGGTTCAGCGTGTCACCGAACTCGTAGTTCTTTAGCTCGCCGGTCATCTCGACGCCCGAGGCATACTCGCGGGTGTCGTGCGCGCCCGCGCTGCTTCTCCCCAACCCGCCCATCAGGTCGCGTAGGCTCTTGTAGCCCAGAAAGTCGATGCTTTTGTCGGTGAGCTGGAACCGCGCCTCGCCGCCTTGGCCCTGGCCACCCGGCCCCTCCTGGTCGTCGAATTCCTTGCGGATAAAGCCGTCTTGCTGCAGCCGGTCCATCAGGCGCTCGATCTGCTGGCCCAGGGCCGTTTGCCGCACGTCCTCCGCCTGCAGCGCTTCGAGCAACTGCTCTTCGGGAATCATGCCCCGCTCGGCCAGGGCTTCCAGGATGGCGTCAAACAGGTCGTCCATGGAGGGCCGGGCATTCGGGTCGGGGTCGTAGGGGTCATTCATCCCCTTGCCCAGCAGGGCTTCTTGGATCATCTGCATCAGCTCGCTCGAATCGAGCTCGTCGAGTTCGCCCTCGAACTTGCTGTACCGCGTGACACGCGCCATGGCTGACCTCCGTCCTCACAGGATGGCGCGGCTCACCCGGCCTGTTTGTAACGCTTCGCCCTCAGGGGCAACTTCGCCCTACCGCGCAGCGGGCTCCCAGCGGCAGGGCACTTTGTAAGAATTTCGTTAAGGTTTCCTTATTAGGGTGGGCTCGTTCCGGGGCGATGAGCCGTGCGGTGTAGCCGGGCACCTGCCGCACGAGGAGCCAGTGGTGCGACCGACGAAACCGTGAATCCCCAAAGGGTCACGTCCGTCGGTCGTTTTTGTGTTGTGGCAAAGGCCTGCCGCCCTCCGCGCTGGAGGTGGGTGCAGGTTGGCCACCCTCTTTCCCGAAGGAGCCCACATGCAAGCCCGTGCCCCCCTCCTGCTGCTTGCCCTCTCCGGTGCGGCCATGGCTCAGAGCGCCTCTCCACTTGTGCTGCATGCCGCACAGGCGCTTCTCCAGACCGTCACGGTCGGCGGCAAGGTCACCGAAAAGCGCGTAGCGGATCCGGCCAGTGTTCGCCCCGGCGACATTTTGGCTCAGACGGTCACTGCGCGCAACGTTTCGGCCCGTGCGCTGGGCAACGTCGCCGTCAAGCTGCCCGTGCCCCCCAACATGGTCTACCTCGCGCCCGATGGCCCCACCCCCGAAGGCGTCCGCACCGAGTACTCCATCGACGGAGGCAAGACCTTTGCCCCCGCTCCCCTGAAGAAGAAAGTCACTGTGACCGAAAACGGCAAGGCCGTGACCCGCGAGGTCGAGGTGCGGCCGAGCGAGTACCAGGCGGTTCGCTGGACCATTCCGCTGCTTCCCGCCGGGGCCGAGAAGACCCTCGGTTTCCGCGTGCAGGTGAAGTGAATTCCGTGCTGCCCGGAGCGGAACGCTCGGGGTCACCGAAGGAGAACGTATGAAGGCAAACACCAAGATTCTGGCCCTGATCGCTGCTCTGGCTGCGGGTGTCGCCGCTGCCGAAGGCACCCCCGCGGACACCGTGATTACGAACACCGCCACGGCCACCTTCACGGACCCCACGACCAATCAGCCGGTGGCCGATCCGGTGAGGTCGAACACCGTGAGCACGAAGGTGCTGCCCAAGCCGGACTTTGACATCGTGTACCGCACGGGCGCCGACGGCACGACCGCCACCACCACGCCCCTGCCGGCGGGCTACGAGCAGCAGACGGTCCCCGAGCAGGCGAATGGTCAGGCTGGTGAGATCGCCACCGCGTACTTCGTGCAGAACAACGGCAACGTGGACGGTTACCTGGTGAGGCTCGCCTTCAACGTCAACGGCAGCCCCCAGACTCCCGCGAGCGTTCTGTACTACATCGATACCGACGGGGACGGCATCCTGAGCGAGACCGAACGCCGGGCCGGGGCCGTCACGCAGGTGAGTGTTCCGGTAGACCGGCTCGACACGCAGGCCGACGAGGGCGTTGTGAGCATCATCCAGGTGATCACCGTGCCGAAGACAGCCAAGGCGGGTGAGCAGTATGCGGCCAGCCCGCAGGGCATCGCCGACGTGTACGACAAAGCGACCGGGCAGATCATCCAGCAGACTGAAGCGGCAAGCGACCTCCAGTACAGCCGTGCGGTGATCTACACGCCCAGCATCACCAACAACGTGATCGACGGGGACAACAACACCGGCAATGGCCAGCAGACGCCCGGCACCACCGTCACGCCCCCCGGCACGGGAACGAGCGTGCCCGGCTACGAGGATCCCACGCGGCCCACGACCAACATCGTCGCGGTCAGTCCGGACAACCAGATCGCCTACCCCAAGGCGGACGGGGACAGCACCGCCGATACGGTCACCTTTGTGAACAGCCTGACCAACGGCGGCACGCTTGCCGATACGGTGCGGCTGTTTCCCACGGGAACGGCGGGTAAAGGTGGCAGTCCCAGCGCCACTCCCAACCCGGACGGCTCCTTCACGCTCCCGGATGGCGTGACTGTGCGCTTTACCGACAAGGACGGCAACCCGCTGCCCCTCAGCTCGGACAACTACCCGGTTCTGACCGTGCCCAGCGGGCAGACCCTGAACTACCGCACGGTGGTCACCTATCCCGACTTCGACAGCAATGTCAACGCCAATCCCAGCCCGATTGTTCTCAACATCGGCGCCGATTCGAGCAACGACGGCGACGCCCTTGCCGACGATACCTCCACCGATACGGTCTACCCGCCGCAGCTCCAGTTTGGTGACGCGACGGCCGAGTTGGGAACCAGCCCCACGCCAGCCCCCATTCAGTCGGTCGTTCCCGGTGCGGCAACCGGGACCGGGACGGGGGTGAACACCGACAGCAGCGCCGTGTTCCCGATGGACCTTGCCAACCTGGGGGCCTACACCGACACCTACACCCTAAGCGGCACGGTCGTCGTGCCCGTGATCAAGTCGGACGGCACGGTCGGTACCCAGACGGTGAACGTGCGCTACTTCAGCGACAATGGCGGTCAGCCCGGCACCGAGCTGAGCTTCACCACCAACTCCGACAGCACCCGCACCTACACGACCGGCGCGGTGTCGCCCGAGAGTGAACTCAGGGTCTACGCCGTGGTGGATATTCCGGCAAATGCCCAGGCGACCACCCGGAACGGCGTGACCGAGCTGCTGACGGTGAACCAGCGGGTGACGGCGGTCTACAGCGGCATCACCCGCGAGGACAACAACAACCAGATCGCGGTCGAGCAGCCGGGCAACAAGGGGGTGGCCCTCACCAAGTCCGAGCCGGCCGCCGCGCGCCCCGGTGACCTCCTGAGCTACACCATCACCGCGAAGAACAACTTCAACGCGGGCCTCAAGAGCTTCTACGTCACCGAGTCCAGCAGCAACCCCAACACCAACGTCTTTACCTGGACGGCCTTCCACTCGGTCACGGCGACCAAGACCTTTACGGCGGGCACAGTGCTGTACCGCTTCAACGGTGGAACCTGGCAGACGAGCGGTATACCCGCCAGCGGCGGCCAGGAGGTCACGCTCAACAACGGGACAAAGGTCATGGTCTACCCCGGCGTGACCAGCGTGGATATCGGTGTGGACACCAACGGCAACGGCTCGGTGGACAGTAACGATCTGTTCCCCGCCCAGGGTGAACTGAACATCAGCTTTAACGTCGTCATCAAGTAATTCTCGGCGGCGCGGCCTTTTTCCGTGAGGCCGCGCCGCTGGTGCCAACACAGACTCTTTTTTCTGCCCGTTCGTGTTCCCCCGCCTTCCCGCCCTCCGAGGAGAACCCCGTTGAAGTCCCTCCTGCCCCTCCTGTCCCACCTGTTGGTCACCGCTGGGCTGCTCGTCTGCGGCGCGGCCCTGGCCCAGACCCCGGCCGGGACCGAGCTCACCAACCAGGCGACGGCTACCTTCGAGCCCCCGACCCCCGGTGACCCCACCACGGCCGTCTCCAACGTGGTCCGGACCGTGGTGCAGGCCGTGTGTGCCGTGAGCGTGACTCCTAACGGCAGCGTGGCCGCGCCCGGACAGCGTGCGGCGCTGCTGCCCGGTGAGCGGGCGGTTTTCCGCTACACGGCGGTAAACGCGGGGAACCAGACCTTTGGGATCTCCGTTGCAGCCCGCACGGAAGCGGGAAGCACCTTGACGCCCGCCACGCAGGTGTACGCCGACCGCAACGGCAACGGGACGCCCGATCCGGGAGAGGCGAGCGCCGCGGTGACGCTGCCTGCGGGTGGCCGGGCGGACCTGTTGCTGGTGGTAGAAACCCGCAGCGGCGACCAGGGAAGCGCCTGGGTGAACCTGGTGGCGGGCTGCCCCGGCGGGGACAACGACGACAACAACGTGAGCCGCGTGGACGTGGGGCCCCCTCCGCGCCTGACGGTGCAAAAGGCCTTTCAGCCTGCCCTGCTGCGCCCCGGGGACGAGACGACCGTGACCGTCACCACCCGCAACGCGGGGGGAGGCGAGAGCCGCGAGGTCATGCTGACTGACCCGCTCGAGGGGCAGCTCGCGCAGGGCCTGGTGTTCGTGCCGGGAAGCGCGCAGAGCAGCGCCGGTGTGGTCGAGTACACCGGAGACGGCGTGGCGTGGCAGGAAACGGAACCCGCAGGGGTGCGCGGCGTGCGGGTGCGGGTAAATAGCCTTGCGCCGGGGGAGGAACTCACCCTGCGGTTTCGCATGCGCGCCACCGAGCAGGCCGAGAACCAAACGGTGCTCAATGTGGCGACCGCGACCACCGGTGGGCAGAACACGCAGGGGCGGGCAAGCGCCGAGGTGCGCTATCAGCCTGGGGTTGCCCTTGGTCCGGTGGGCCTGCCCGAGGCTCCCGAGCACACGGCGGCCGACACCCAGACCCGTTCCTTCGCGGTGGTGGGCCAAGCGGTATGCTTTGACCACACCCTTAAAAACACCGGGGACGTGCGCGACACCTTTACCCTTCGTGTGACGTACCCGCAGGGCCAGGCCCAGGCCCGGCTGTACGGCGGGAACGGCGCTGCCCTCCCCCAGCCGCTTCCCCTTGACCCCGGCCAAACGGCGCTGGTCCGGGTCTGTTACGAGGCGGCGCAGCCCGGAGCCCTGGAGGCCCTACTCACGGTCAGTGGGGCACGCGGCACGAGCAACACCACCCGTGACCTCGTGCAGGGAATCGAGGCGGGCCTGCCCGAACTCGTGAAGACCGTATCGCCCGCACCGACCCGGAGTGTGGCCCAGGGCGAGACGCTGACCTACACCCTCAAGGTGCGGAACCCCTATACCCGGCCCCTGACGGCTGTCAGCGTTCGTGATTCCCTTCCGCCCCACGTGGACTTTGTGGCGGCATCAGAGGGCGGTGCGGTGAGCGGTGTTCCCGGAGCGGAGGAGGTGACCTGGCCCGCCTTTACCCTCGCACCGGGCGAAACGCGCGCCTTTACCGTTACCGCGCGGGTCAGCCTCCGTGCCACCGATGGTGAGACCCTGAAGAACGTCTTCCAGATGGCCTCGGCGGAGCTCCCCACGCCGCTTCTTAGCAACGAGGTCGCCAGCCCGGTATGGAGTGCCGCTCTGGTGGTCCGCAAGACCGTGAGCCTCGCCCAGGCGGTGCCCGGAGACCGCCTTACCTATACGCTGCGGATTCAAAACCTCTCCGCCACCACCGCCATCGAGAGCGCCGTGGTGACCGATACCCCGGCGAGCGGCCTGAGTTACCTCCCCGGCACCAGCACGCTGGCTGGGAAGCTCCTCGCTGATCCGTCTATCGCAGATGGCGTGCTGCGGTGGCAGCTCGGGGCGATTCCTGCGGGTGGAACCCTCGAACTCACCTACCAGGCCCGGATTACCCCCGAGGCCAGCGGCGAACTCGTGAACCGTGTGGAGGTCGTTGGGGTTGGGGCGGGTGGAGCGGTGCGGGCGATCACCAGCAACGTGGCGACCGCCGTGACCCGCCTGAACCTGGGTGCGTTCGCGCCGCTGGGGGACATCCTGGGAACGGTGTTTGTGGACCGGAACCACAACGGTCTTTTCGACGCAGAGGTCGACACACCGGTCGAACGTGCTCGGCTCCTGCTCGCGGGCGGGCGCCTCGCGCTCACCGACGCGGCGGGCCGCTACCACTTCGCCAACGTGCCCTTTGGGACGTACGCGCTGCGCCTGGACCCCCACTCGACGCCCTACCTTCCCTTGGACGTGCCGCGAGACGGCGGGCTTCCCGGCACGCCGACCGTGCAGGTGCGCGGCCTGACTGGGGTGGACTTCCCGCTGGCCCCGCTTGAAGGGGACGTGACGGCGCAGCGCCGGACGGTGCTCGTCACGCGGGGGGTCAGGATCGAAAAGACGGTGCAGGCCAGCGGTCAAGACTACCGGGTCACCCTTCGCATCAGCACCCCGGTGGCCGTTCCCGAGTGCGAGCTGCAAGACCCCCTGCCGCTGGGTGCGCGCCTGCAAGAAGGCCGCAACAGCCTTAAGGGTACGCTCCCGGCGGGTGAAACCATCCTGACCTACCGCTTTGCCTACGCCGGGGAACCGGGCACCGCCGTGACCGACCCTGTCCTCCGTGGGAGAAACTGACGTGAACGCCGACCTGACCAGGACCCTCGCCGCGCTGACCGCCCTGCTGCTGGCCGCTTCCGTGAGCGCCCAAAGTGCCGCGGTGCCCCTCCCAGCTCCGCCCATTGCCACCGCTGAGGAGCGCCTCAGCACCGTCACCCTTCCCTTTCAGGCCCCAGCTCAGGCGCGGGAAGTGGTGCTTGCTCAGGCCTTGCCTGCGGGCAGCACCTATGTTCCGGGCAGCTCCAGACTGGACGGCCAGCCGCTTGCTGACCCGCGGCGCGGCCCCAGCGGCGTCCTGTACTGGACTCTGCCCGCTCGGGCAAGCGGCGTGTTGAGCTACGACCTCAGCCACACGGCCCCCCTGGGGGCGCTGCCCCAGCCCGCGCTCCTGGTCCGCCTCGTAGGAGAACGGACCGAGGTCCTGAGCGGCCGCATCGATCCTGCAGACCTCCGGGCCGCGAGCCAGCCTGCTCCCCCGGAGGGGCGCGAGAACCCCGGGGTCATTCGGCTGCCGCTCGCGGGCAGTGTGCTTCGTACCCGCGACCGCATCAGCGTGGTGGTCGAGCTGCCCCAGGGCGAGCGTCCGCCCCTGACTGTGAACGGTGTTCCAGTGGGGGAAGACCGCTTGGGGAGCGAGGTCCAGGACAGCGAGCGCGGCGTGCAGCGCCTCACCTATGTCGGCGTTCCTCTCCGGCCTGGTCCAAACGTGCTGCGGATGGGTGCAGAGGAGATCACCGTCACCCTGGCCGGGGGGACAACCCGGGTGGAGCTCACGCCGGAGAGCCTGGTGGCGGACGGCAGCACCCCGCTGCGCCTGCGGATACGAACGCTGGACGCGTTTGGCACGCCCTCGGGACAGCCCACCCTGACGGTGCGGCCCAGCCTCGAGCCGCGCATACCCGACGCCAACCCCGGCGAGGCGGGCTACCAGGTACGCCTCACGGACGGCGAGGGCCTCCTTGAACTCCAGCCGCAGGCCGCGCCCACCACCCTGCGCCTGGACGTGCTGTTGGGGGAGGAGGTGGTGACGTACCGCTACGAGGTGACGCCCGACCGCTCCAGCGTTGGCGTGGGGGTCCTGAGTGCCACGCTGGGCCTGGACGGCGACCTCAACCTCGCCGAGGACCTCACTTGGGAGGCCCGCGCCTCGCTGGAGACCCCGGTGGGAGCTGGCAAGCTCTATGCCGCCGCCGACAAGGACGGTCTGCCGCAGACTGACCAGCCCAACCTCCGCTCGCCCGTGTACGGTGACGCCAGCCTCACCGAGACGCCCCTGCAGGGTCTTGATCCGGTGGCGGCGGTGTATGACCACCCGTCCTTCCGCGCCGAGTACCGCCGGACGCAGGTGCCCCTCGACGTGCTGCCGGTGGGGGAACAGCTCACCGCTCTCACCGTGACCACCAAGACCACCCCCACCCTTTCCGGTTTTGTCGCGGCGGTACCGACCGACCGCGTGGTGGAAGAGCCGCTCATCCCGGACGGTACCCGCATCCTGCGCCTGCCCCACACGGGTCTCAGCGAGGGCAGCGAGACCTTGGAGATGGTGACGCTGGAGCGGGGAAGCGGCAAGGAAGTGGGCCGCGTTCTGCTGCGCCGGGGCGCTGACTACACCCTGGATGCCAACACCGGCATCGTCACCCTGCTGCGCCCGCTGGAGCGTGTGGACGCGAGCCTGAACGAGGTGCGGGTGCTGGCGAGCTACCGCCTCGCCCGCCCGGACGCCGGACGCCGCCTCGCCTACGGGGTGCAGGTGCGGCAAGACGGGCCGCGGTATTCCGCTGGGGCCGCCGCCGTCAGCCTGGACGGACGAGTCACCTTCGGGGTACGTACCACCTTCGAGGACGGCTCCACCCGTGCCGACACCCGTCTGGCGTACTCCGGTGGTGTGCAGGCGAGTGCCGACCTCGCCACCCGCCTGGGAAACGGCGCCGTCACTTTCAAGGCCCGCTACCAGGCGGCGAGCTACGCGGGTCTCGCCCCCTTTGGTGTGGGACTGAATGTGAGCGGGAGCTACGCGGCGCGGCTGGGGGGGAACCTGGGCGCGGTGGTGGAAGGCGAGTACCACGGCACGCCCACGGCTCGGGGCGGCAGCGTCACGGCACGCGCTGAATCCCGCCTCGACCCCTTCAGTGTGGGTGCAGGCCTCAAGTACGCTTTTGGAGACAAGGCAGGCCTGGGCGCGGTTGTGAGCGGAGGCTACCACCGCACGCCCCTCGACCTGGATGTGGTGCATACCCAGCCGCTCAGCGGAACCCTCGACACGACAACGGCGATCACGGCCCGTTACCGCCTCACTGACCGGGTGACGCTGGGCTTCAGGGACGACGTCACCTGGGGCAAGGGACACGTCGCCGCGCTGACGCTCGATACCGCGCTGGGTAACGTCAACTATGCGGTGGGTTACGAACTTCCGACCGCCGACGGGGAGGGCAACCGCGCCCGCTTCGGCGTTGCCACGACCCTGCCGCTCAATTCCCGGACCACCCTTGGCCTGCGCGGCAGTGCCCTGTACGACGTGGCGAAGGGCGAGGCCGAACTCGCGGGCGGGGCTGACCTGAGCTACAAGACGGACACCTTCAGCGCTGCGGCGGGCATTGATCTGACGTACCGGGAAGGCCAGTTGGGAACGGTCGTGCGCGGCGGGCTCACCGGCAGCGTCACCCCCAGCCTCACCCTGACCACCGACGGCCTGGCCGAGTTCGGCGCGGGGAAAAACGGGCAGCGTCTCACCTTGGGCTACGCCTACCGCACCCGCACCCTCAACAGCCTGGGCTACGTCCGCCTTCTGCGGGGCACCCTCGCGGCGGGTCATCCCGAGCTGAGTGGTGGCTTGAGCGCCGAATACCGTCAGCCAAGCTGGGCCGTGCGGGGCGCGGTGGACACCCGCACCCTGCTGAACGACCCTGGGAGCTTCACCGTGCAGGCGTCTCTGGGCGGCACGGCCTACCTCACGGACCGCTTTGGCGTGGGCGGCTGGGGCCGAATGCTGACACAGCCCTCCACCGCGACGGATGTGCTGGGCTACGGCCTGGAAGCCAGTGTCCGCGCTCTGCCCGGCACCTGGCTCACCGCCGGGTACAACTTCAAGGGCTTCGAGGGGCTGCCCTCGGCGGGCCAATACACCAAGAGGGGCCTGTACCTGCGGCTGGATTTGACCCTCGATGAAACGCTGGGAGGACAGAAGTGAAGGGCTGGTTGTTGAGGCTACTGCCCCTGATGGGGTTGCTGGGAGCAGGGGTGGCGAACACCCAGAGTCTTCCCCTGGCCCAGCGGGTGACCGCGACGGGGACGATCAACTATGTCACGACCGGGGCGTCATTTCGCGCCAACAGCACCAACAGCAGTACGAACGGGGCCTCTTGTACGCTGACGTCGAGCACAGCGGCGACGACGGTAGGCTTCAGTGTAGCTAATGGAGCGGTTTCCCCGGCCCCCACCGCAGCACAGCTGGTGCCGAGTGGAGCGACCGTGACCAAGGCTTACCTCTACTGGACGGCCTCTGCTGGAGAAATCGGTTTCAACAATGGTTTGCCGCTCATCGACAACGCGGTCAAGTTTTATGTGAGAGGCACGACTGCTCCAGCGACCAACAACGTGACTGCAAGCCGTACCTGGTCGGGAAGCGTTGGCCCTAGCGGAGGCAGCTCCGCCGTCACCAAAACCCAGTTTGGGATGGGTGCCTTCGCAGACGTCACCAGTATCGTCCGCAGCAATCCCAACGCGCAATTTCAAATGGACGACCTCACTATTTTTAATGCGTCTGGGTCCCAAACCTGCAATACGTCCACGATGTATGGTAATTGGGCGCTCTATATTATTTATAGTCTGCCGAGCGAGAGCAACAAGACATTAGCCCTATTTGACGGGCTTCAGTATATTGGAGGAACTGGGGGCTATGCTTCGGCGGCGGCAGCGAGCGTGACTCTCTCTGGCCTGCGAGTTCCTAATGCTACAGCGGGCACTGATAAGATTGTAAAGACGACACTACTTGTTTCCGACGGTGACGCAAGTACAGGAGCATCCAACGACTCCCTCTCTCTCAGCACTGACCTTGATGCAGCATTTGCAGTGAGTAATTCGCTCAACCCGGCCAACGACATCTTCAACGGGAGTCTCACGGTGGGGCCGACCGACGGCGGTACAGCAACTGGATACACAGCGACCACCAGTCCTGGTGTGGTGGGTGGACTGGATTTTGACACCTTCGACCTATCCAGCCGAGTTTCCAGCGGAACCACCTCACTGACTGCGACGGTGGACTCAGCGTCCGGCGAACTGCTCATGCTCTACAGCGCGGTCCTAATGGCCACCAGTACGACGGCTGACCTTGGTGTTATTAAGTCGGCTCCGGCCACTCAGCAGGGCTCAGGTACCCTGACCTATTCTATTACTGCAAGCAATGCGGGTCCCCAAGAGGCTTACAACGTCGTAGTCAGCGACCCATTGCCCGCAGGGGTGACTTTTGTGAGTGCAAGCGGGGGCGGCAGCTATGATGCGACCAACCACCGCGTAACCTGGACAACTGGCAAGTTTTTGGCGAATACATCCCAGACCTATACCATTACAGTAACTGTGCCTAATACGGCGGCCACCTATCAGAACACCGTCAGTATAAGCAGTGGTAGCTTTGACCCTAATGCGGCCAACAACAGTGCAGCGGTAAGCACTACTGTCACGCCTACCCCCGACCTCACCCTCACCAAGTCCGGCCCTGCCTTTGCTCGCCCCAGCACAGTGGCCAATTCGGACCCCGCTGCCGGTCCCGTTGTTGGTGCGACGGACAGCTTCATCAGCTACACGCTGACCGTGAACACGGCGAATGCCAATGCCACGGGAACCACCACCGTGACCGATACCCTCCCAAACGGTCTGAGCTGGACGGCCGCGGGTAACTACACCGCGGGGCCGGGCACCTGGAGTTGCGGGATTTCTGGACAGGTCATCACCTGCACAACGACCAGTACCCTCACCGCGGGCACGCCCCAGACCATCACCCTGAACCGGGTGCGGGTGGCTCCCGGCACAGCAGCGGGCGCGACCTTTACCAACACGGCGACCGTCCGTAACCCGAACGAGGCAGCGAGCAACATCAACGCGGGCAATACCGGAACAGTCACGACGCGCTTGGTGCTCACGCAGGTGACCAAACAGGTGCGAACCCTGCCCGCGGGTACCTTCAGTAACAGTGCGGAGGTGCGGCCCGGTGACCTGCTGGAATACTGCATCGACACCCGTAACCTGGGTGGCGCGGACCTGGCGAACTATGTCCTCAGCGATACGTTGAACAGCAATGGATACTCGCTGACCAACGTCACCACTGACCCTGCCTATGGCGGTAAGGCCATCAAGTGGGAGCGCAGGCCGGCCAGCGGTTCTCCAACGACGGGGAACTACACCGCTGCTGCCGGAGACGACGCCGGAACTCTGACCGACAGCGGCCTGACCGTCAACCTCGGTACCCTCGTTGCCGGGGAAACAGTGCGGACCTGTTTTCAGGTGCAAGTGAGGTAGCTTTTGCCCTCCGAGCTGCGTCCGCCCCGCGTCCGCGTCTGGACCGGGGCGGCTTTTGCGTTGGCGACCGCCGTACAATCCCCTGCGTGTCTCCTCACGCCCGCGGCATTCTGCTTCTCGTTCTGGTGACGGCCCTATGGGGAAGTACCTTTGCCGTCGTCAAGGAATTGGGGGAGCTGCTGACCCCCAGTGTGTTGATCGCCTGGCGGTTCCTGATCGCCAGCGTGGCGCTGCTGCCCGTGCTGCTGCTCACCCGTGGGGGGGCACCTGCCCCGGCCCTGTCCCGCCCATCCCGACTCCTCTGGCGTGACGGGTTCATTCTGGGAGCCTGGCTGATCGCCGGGTACGGCACGCAAACCATCGCCCTCCAGACGACCTCGGCCAACCGTGCGGCCTTTTTCACGGCCCTGAGCGTGGTGCTTGTTCCTGTGTGGCTCACGCTCGCGCAGCGGCGGCGAATGCCCCCGGCCCTGTGGCTGGCATTGCCGCTCGCGGTGGCGGGCCTGGCCCTGCTCTCCTGGGAGGGAGGAGCCCTGGTGATCGGGGATGCCTGGGCGCTGGCCTGCGCGGTGACCTACGCGGGCTTCATCATCGCGCTGGAGGGCACGGCCGCTCGGCACGAGGCGCTGCGCTTTACCTTTGCGCAGCTGCTGGCCGTGACGCTCTTTGCCTGGGGATGGGCACTTCTGGCCGCTCCGGCTGGGCTCTGGCCGCCCGCTGCGGCCTGGGGTCCGCTGCTGTACCTGGGTGTGGCGGCCACAGCCGTGACCACGCTGCTTCAGACGGTCGGCCAGCGCAGCGTCAGCGCCGCCGAGGCCAGCCTGATCTACGCGCTGGAGCCGGTGACGGCCACGCTCTTTAGCTTTCTGTTGATCGGTGAGCGGGTGGGGTTGCGCGGCGCCCTGGGCGGGCTGCTGGTGGTGGCGGCAACGGTCCTCAGCCAGCGCGCAGGAGGTGAGCCGCACCTGGAAGCGCCCGCACCGCAGGCGGAGCGCTGAAACTCAGCGCCGGGGCTCCACGCGGTCGGGGATCAGCAGAAGTTGCAGGGCCGGGTGGGCACGCCAGACCCTCATCAGGCTGCTCTTTAAAACGGAGCGGTGAACGGCCACGTACAGGACGGGGGGCAAGCTGGTGGACGGGTACACGCTGCTGCGGCCTTTGGGCCCGACCTGTAACCCCAGGGGGAAGCCCAGCGTAAGGGTCGCGATCAGCAGCCCACCCAGCGTGAAGCCTCCCAGTGCCCCCGCCGCCGCCTGCCACAGCCGGTCGGTCGTGCTGGGCACCAGCCGCTGGAGGATCAGGGCCAGGACAGCTCCCAGCAGCAGGGCGAGAACGGCGGCGCTGAGGGCTCCGCGGGCCAGCAGGTTGGCGAGGAAACAGACCGCCGCGCCCCCGAGGCCCCAGAGCAGTCCCGCCAGTCCCCGGCGCGCTCCCAGGGCCGTCACGGTCGCCCATACGGTGACGAGCAGCGCATCAAACCAGGTAATCACGCGGCGCAGTCTACCCGGGAAGCTCTGACAAGCGTCATGCTACTCGCCTCCCCGATGGTGGGACGGACTGCCGTTTTCTGTGGAGCTCCCGCTACACTGAACCTATGATTCGCGTCCTGCTCGTCGATGACCACGCGCTGTTCCGCCAGGGGCTGCGCAGCCTGCTGGAGTCCGAGGGCATGCGCGTGATCGGCGAGGCTGCCAACGGGCGTGAGGCGATCCGCTACGCGGCCGAGACGCATCCCGACGTGATTCTGATGGATATCCAGATGCCGGAGCTCGACGGCGTCAAAGCGACCCAAAACATCCTGGAAATCGACCCACAGGCCAAGGTCATCATGATCACCATGTACCGCCAGGACCGGTACGTCTTCGAGGCGGTCAAGGCGGGCGCGCGTGGTTACGTCCTCAAGGATGCCGACTCGGCCACCCTGATCGACGCGATTCGCCGGGTCGCGGCGGGTGAGGCGCTGCTGGACGCCGACCTCGCGCAAAACGTTCTCGACGACTTCCGTGACAAGCGCGAGGAGCTGCCCAGCGAGAAGCACGCCGACCTCAACGAGCGCGAGACCATGATCCTCAAGCTGCTCGCTCAGGGCTTTTCCAACCAGGACATTGCCCTGCGGCTCGACATCAGCGAAAAGACCGTTCGGAACCGCCTCTCCGAAATCTTTACCAAGCTGCAACTCAATAACCGCACCCAGGCCGCTCTGTACGCCATCCGCGAGGGCATCGCTAACCTGGAGTAAAAAAAGCGTGTGGCCCCTGGCCTCTTGCCTGTGGCAAGAGCGGGCACCAGCGCCCTCAAGAATGTCCATGCCCAAAGTTCGCCCACGCAACCCCGCTCCTGTCGCCTCTCCCGTGACCTTTCAGGCGGGGTGTGGCCGGGAGTGGAGGGTGGCTTCTGCTGAACTGGACCTCGCCTACACCGAGCAGGCGTTTTCAGAGTGCCCGCAGTGTCCCCACCGCGTCGAGCCGGAAGGGGGACCGGCCTTCTGCACCCTGCGGCCTAGGGGAGCGGCCCATCCCTTTGCGGCTCTAGCGGGGCTGGACCTGCCCGAATGACCTTCGACCTACAGGCGGAGCTGCGCGCCCGGGGCTATGGGGGAGAGGTGGGCATCCTCATCACCGACCTTGCCGGCCGGGAACTGTACGCGCTGCAGGCGGACCGGATCTTTCCGGCGGCCAGCACCATCAAGGTGCCGCTGCTCATTCTGGCGCTGGAGGAGGCGCAGGCGGGACGGCTGGAGCTGGGTGAGCGCGTGACGCTGCGTGCCGAGGACCGAGTACCCGGGGCCGGCGTGCTGCACGAGCTTGGAGCGGGCTTGGCCCTCACCTGGGAGGACCTGCTCACGCTGATGATTGTCGTGAGCGACAACACGGCCACCAATCTCGTGATGGGGCGGCTGGGCATAGAGCGCGTCAACACCTGGCTGGAGGAGAGAAAGCTTGTGGGGACCCGGCTGGTCGGCCTGCTGCAACTGCCTCCCGAACAGCAGAACGCGGCGCAGCGCCGGGGCGAACGCAACCACACCACCCCTCGGGATCAGGCCGCGCTGCTGGGGGCACTCACGCGCGGAGAGCTGCTGGACCCGGCACATACCGAGCGGGCCCTGGCCATCCTCACACGGCAACAGTTTCGCGACCTGCTGGGACGGCACGTTCCGCGGGACGCGGATGGCGCACTGCTGTACCGCGTGGCCAGTAAAAGCGGTGAGCTGCGCGGCCTACACCACGATGTGGGTGTGCTGTTCACGCCGCGGCCCCTTGTCGCCGCTGTGTTGTCGGAGGGCGGCCTTGACCCCCGCGAGCATCCTGATAACCGGGATACCAGCGTACTGGCTGCGGTGCTGTGGCCCCTGCTGGCGACGCTAGGGCAGGTTCTGCCGAGCAGAGGCGGGGACATTTAACCGCTCGGTCAGGGGCATACTGACGCTGCGGAAGTCCGTTGGTTTTCGCCGCACAGCACGGCGGAGGTCCGGGCCGGTGGTATGCTGGACCGCATCCGGCTGCCTGAAAAAGGCTCAGGGGAGGCGAGCAGCCACTTCGGCAGGCATTGGAGCAGCAGGCACTTCAAGCGCGAGGAGAAGGAACTGTGGAGAGAAACGACGCTGTCATGCCCTGGGTCGCCATCGTATGCGCGGCCATTATGTGGATTATCCTGCTGTTCCTGTTCAACAAGGAAACGGCGCCGGAGCCCGTGGTGGTGGACCCGGCGGTGGTGGCGAGCATCAACCGCGAGTGGCCTACGGTCGGCAAGGCGGTGTTCGCCGCGAACTGTGCGGGTTGCCACGGCGCTCAGGGCCAGGGAGGTGCGGGTCCGGCGCTGGCAGGAAACGAAAAGATCGTCAAGGACCCGGTGTACGTCCACAGCACCATCGTCAAGGGCAAGGGGGCGATGCCGGCCTTTACGCAGCTCTCGGAGCAGGAAGTGTACGCCGTCGCCAACTACGTGCTGCACTCCTGGGGGAACAACATCGAAGAGCCGCTGACGCCCGCTACGGTGGCCGAGAGCCAGACCAAGGTGGACCCGGAGGTGCTCAAGAACCGGTCACGCTTTGTCCCCGAGGACATCAAGCTGCCTGAAATCTTCCTGGCCACCTTTGTGATGGTGCTGCTCACCTATGGCTTGATCGGCCTCTACAGCGTGTGGGCCGAAGGGCAAGAACTGCACCCGGGCATTCACAAGACGCGCTCGACGCCGGTGGCTATGCTGGCGATGGTGGTGACCCTGCTGCTGGGCCTGCTGTTTAGCGTGCTGTTCGTGCGGCAGATGGTGGCCGATTACGCGGCCTGGGCCAACCAGGAGATGCCCAACGTGGCGATGGAAGGCTTCTACGCGGCGATGATCCTCTTTACCATCGCTGTCGCTATTGGTCTCTACAAGAAGTTCTTCATGGACGGAGAGGTGCTCGTCGAGGACGCCAGCGGCGAGTTCCCCTGGTAATCCCCGGAAGAACGGCACAAGGGAGAAGCTGAAGATGACCCGCTACAAGAGAAAAGATCCCGAGATCACCCGGCGCAAGTTCATCAACGTGGCGATGGGCACGACCGTAGCCGTAGGCGGCGTGAGCCTGCTGAGCACACTGGGTACCGCCAACCCCGTGTTTCGCCTGACCCGTGACAAGATGCCGCCCCTTAAGGGAGATATCTTGGTACACGCTGAAGGCCCCAATGAGGGTCAGCCGGTTAAGCTCAGCGAACTGAGCGAGAAGTTGGTGCGTGCCTGGCCGCAGGGCAAGGACGAGCAGGGGGCGCCGCTGGTCCGCGACGGCGATCCCAACAACATTCTGGCGCTCTACCGCTTTCCTAAAGGACAACTGAAGGCACCAACCAACCTGGAGGCCACCATCGATGGAGAGGTTGTGGCGTACAGTGATATCTGTACCCATGCGGGTTGCTCGGTGAGCGATGAGGAGCGGGGAATCGGCATGCGCTGTCCCTGCCACTCCGGTCAGTACGATCCCACACGGGGAGCGGTGGTGGTGGGTGGACCGCCTCCACGCCCACTCGCTCAGCTTCCCATCGCGGCGCAGGGCGACAACATCGTCGCAACGGGCTTTTTTCTGAGCATGCCTTACCCCTACATCCATGAGGCGGAATGGGAAGAGTTCAAGAAGACCGTGGAGGAACAGCTCGCATGAACCAGTGGCTTGATGAGCGGCTGCACATCTCGCGCCTGAACGACAAGTTCCTGCGCAAAGCCTTCCCCGTTCACCACAGTTTCTTCCTGGGTGAAATCACACTGTTTAGCCTGATTATCCTCATTCTCACCGGTATTCTGCTCGCTCTCTCGTACGAGCCCAGCAACAGCATGGTGGTCAATTCATTTGACCCCGGCACCGCCGACAACCCTAACCTTATCCCGGCAGCCTACCACTCGGCACTCAAGATCAATGCGATGCCCTTTGGTGACATGCTGCGCCGCATCCACCACTGGACGGCCAATATTATGGTTGCTGCGGCCGTCATTCACATGATGCGCATCTACTTCACGGGTGCCTTTAAGAAGCCGCGTGAGATCAACTGGTGGATCGGTATGCTGCTGCTGATCTTTGCGGCGCTCACGGCGGTGACCGGCTACGCCCTGCCCTACGACAACTACGCCTACAACACCCTCAAGGTGATCTACGGCATTGCTGCTTCGATTCCCTGGGTGGGCGACTGGGTGGCCCAGGCGGCTTTTGCAGGCCGTTTTCCGGGAGCGGGCATCATCCCGCGGGTGTACGGGTACCACATTATGCTGCTGCCCATGATCCTCGTGGCGCTCACTGCGGCCCACATGCTGATCATGATCAAGCAGAAGCACACGCAGCCGCAGTACGCCAAGCGCATCGCCTATAAGAAGATTGTAGGCGTGCCACTGATGACCCAGCAGACGCCCATCATGCTGCTGCTGGCGGTGTTGTTTGCGGCGATTATCGTGCTCTTTAGCGCCTTTATTCCGGTACACCCGGTGGAGTTCTTCGGGCCGCCCAGCACCACGCCCATCAACAACATCAAGCCCGACTGGTACCTGCTGTGGGTCTTCGGGGCGTTGGCGATTATTCCCAGCTTTGAGCTTGAGATTCTGGGCGGCGTGATCGGTTCGGAGTTTGTGGGCGCGATTGTGTTGCCCACCCTTGTCCTCCTGCTGATGTTTGCGGTGCCGATGTTGGACCGGAGCCGCGACAACATGTACTACGCCGAAAACCCCACCAACCACCCTGTTCGCCTCGCGGCTGGCGTGGCCTTTATGACCCTTCTGGTGGTGTGGTCGGTGGCAGGCTACAAGCCGGAGCTGATCAGCTCGGGCATCCTCACCACTGGAAACGCCAATACGGTGTTGTGGATCGCCACCTTCCTGGTGCCCGCCCTGGCCTACTTCCTCACGCTGGCGATTGTGCGCGGCATCCGCGCCCTGCGCGAAGCTGACGCCCGCGACCGTGCGGCCTTTTCCCACGCCGACGACTGAGACTTCGCGGCCTTGCCCCTGCCCCGGTGCCTCGCCGGGGCGGTTTTCTATGCTGGCAGCATGAACGAGACTTTTGCGCGTTCTCTCGCTCAGCAGGCCCGGAACCTCGGTCTTGACGCTCTGACCGTCGAAGAGGCCGATGCCGAGAGCCTGAGGATCTTTGCTCGGGCGGTGTTGGTCGAATTGGCGGCGCTGGGGCTGGTGCCCGGTGAGGAGAGCCTGGGCTGCTGGGCGAGGCCGCGTGCCAAGGGGCACTGACCAGACCTAGGGCAGCCGTGAACGCAGTGCCTGGAACGTGCCTGTCAGGCTGTACGTTCCGGCGGCCGCAGGAACCACCACCGATTCGAGTGGTCCCAGCTTGAGTGTCTCGCCCCCGGCTGTGAGGTGAAGTTCACCCGCAGTGACGGTGAGGGCGTGGAAGCTTTCGCCCAGCGTGTCTGCTTGAAGGGCTGTGCCTTCACCAACCAGCCGTTCCAGCACGAAGTAGGGGCAGCGTGTGAGTTCCTGCACTTCCCCCGGCTGGCCCGGGGTGCTGGGCTGGGGCGCAACCCGGGTCGTGGTCGTGACTTCGGCGCTCTCGGGGAGGTGGAGTGCGCGCCCAGCGCTGGCGGGACGGTCCCAATCATAGACCCGGTAGGTGAGGTCGCTGGTTTGCTGCACCTCGTACAGCAGCAGGCCAGGTCCGAGGGCGTGCAGCGTTCCGGCCGGCATCAAGACCGTGTCTCCTGCCTGTACGGTGTGCCGCTCGGCGTAGTCCATAATCCGGCCCGCGAGGATCGCCGTGCGCAGGGCCTTGGCGTCCGTTCCCGGCCGAACTCCTGCGATGAGTTCGGCGCCCGGAACGGCTTCCAGGATGTGCCACGCTTCTGTCTTGCCGAGCTGCCCCTCGCCTGCGAGCCGCTGGGCCTGGGCGTCGTCAGGGTGAACCTGGACACTCAACCACTCGGCACAGTCCAGCAGCTTGATCAACAGGGGAAAACGCGTGCCCTGCGCCCGCCTGCCCAGAAGTTCGCGGGGATGGGCAGCGCTGAGTTCCCCCAGCGTGTACCCGGCGTGTGGGCCGAACTGAACCTGGTTCTCCTCGTACACGACCCAGGCTTCACCGATGGGCGTGGGCGATTCGGGCAGCAGCCGCGTTCCGCCCCACACCCGCTGGGAGAACCGGGGCTGAAGCACGAGAGGGCGAGTCGGTGCCGTAGAGGATGGCAAGGACATGGCCCCATCATGCCGGGTAGGAAGGGCAGGATGGGGCGGTGTGGCGGCCGTGGCCTAGCGAGAAGGGGGACTCTAGGCCTGAACGCGGCTGGGGCGGGAAGGCGTGCGAGTGACCGCGCCCTGCTTTGCCCCGGCGGCGTAACCGACTTGAGCACCAAACTGCCAAGCAAGCTTGATCATGAACTGAATGGCTTCCTCATCCCCCTGTTGAATGAGGGTGTGTAGGTGTTCCGGCAGGCCTTCTGGAAGGGGCATCGCCCCCAACTGCTCGCCATACTCCGCGCGGACCTGCTCAAACCACTCGGCGTAGGGATTGGTCATGGTGTCATCTTAACACTAGCGCGCTCAAGGAATGTAAGCCCTGCAAACCTGCGGTGTGCTGGGACGATGGCCTCCACTTTGCTGGTCGCGCACAGTTTTCTTTCTCCAATGGTGTTACGCTTCACGCATGACGGTGACCTCTCTTCCCGAATCCCGTGGCGAAGTGCCTGCCAAGGAAATCAGCATCAGTGAGTTCGGTGCGC